>JACQVR010000046.1 GCA_016209705.1 Planctomycetota bacterium | reverse complement strand
GCTCTATCCTGCTTGTCTTGATCAGGGGTTCGTATCTTCGCATCCGCGCTCTCGATTATCGCAAGAGGCATATTTGCCTGACGGGACATGCCCCTACCTCCCACTGACCCTCAAGCCCCCCACAACTTCGAGCACCTTGCAGCTCCGGCACAGGTGCTCGCGAGCGGTATCGAGCCTCCGCGCGACGGCTTCCAGCTCACCCGCCGCGGCGTGGAGGACCTTCGATTCCAACCCTTCCCCGCTTAATTCGCCCACGAGTCCGCGAAGCGCGGCAGCGATCACCCGCAGCCGGTCCGCCTCCCCCGCCAGGAACGTGTCAACGTCGGTTTCGATTTCCATGGCGACCATGACGGCAACGAGGCGCGGGGAGGGCAAGCAATGAATTCACGCGACATTGAGCGGAGGAACGCGCCTGGAAGGGCTGGCAGGGAGGGCGAGTATTGCAGCAAAACATTCAGATTATTCGAGAGGAGTTGATCCCGTTTCCCTCGTCGCTACCCAATCCCAGAAGTAGAATTTCTCTCCAACGGGCGGGGTTACTCTCGATCCGATGAGGAGGCAATGGACTTTATTCTGTCACTGGTGTCACTGGTATGGCAAATTCTGTTGGGGACCGGCTGCTCCGTCTTGGCCGCCTTCCTGGTGTGGCTTTTCTGGTGGTGGCGAGTACGTCAGGCCGCATCTCGGTACTTGGGCAAATGGAAGCAATTCGACCTGGATGGACGAGAAGTGATCTCTGCCAAATGCAACCCCATTGCCACGATTAGACGAAGCCCTCTCTGGTGGCAGGCGGACATCCTTGACTACGAGGGGGAGCACGACCAGAACCGCGATCCCTCCAATCCCGGTAAACGGAGGAGGCTGAAGGGAAGGATTGTCGTTAACCCCATCACGCTCGACCGTGCCAGTGCGACGCTTCACTACACAGACGAATCCGACGATGCCGAATTCGCAATCCATGAGTACCTGGCACCAGAGGAAGGGACCATTTACGTTGTTCCTTCAGATCCGAACTACACAAGACACGTTCTCCGCCGCGACACGCCCTCTTGAACGATGTCACGGCAATATGGTGATGCGGTTCTTACGACTGTGGGAGGCCAGAGACCGCCATCTGCTCCGATTGCTATGCCACATGGAAGCGGGGCGACAATTGGCGTCAGGCCACATCTTCCGCCACCCCGACGCTTGCCACCCGCTCCACCCGCTTCAGCATGGCCTTCGTGCCCACCGGCTTCGGCCGCAAGCGACTTCAGCCCCAGCGGACGCCACGCGCACTCGCTTCCTCCTGCCAGCCAAAGACGTAGCCAATGACATCGGAAAGCTGCAGAGGTTTATGATTCTTTCATGGGCAGGCTTCCCCGCAGGCCGCTGGCCTTGATGGGTCGCATTGCGGATGTCCTCTTGGGATTCTCCGTCCGGCGTAGTGGCGTTGCCGAGCAGCTACTGCAATAAATGAAGGATTGCAAAAAGTACGCTGGTCTACCGATCCTGCCAGAAATCCGTCGCCTTGGAGAGCCCCGTGCCCATCTGCATCTACTGTGGTGAGCGCGAAGCCCGATCGCGCGAGCACTATCTCTCGCGGGGATTCGGCTCGTTCGGATATCCGCAGCTCCTCGGCAAGCTCTGTGGCCCTTGCAACGGGGTCTGCCGGCAACTCGAAGGATCGCTTCTCCGCTCCGGACCCGAGGCCATCTTCCGAAGGATGTTCGGCATTTCAGGCCGGAGTCAGCATCGGCCTTCGGACACCTTTTATGAACGCGCCTACGGATCGCCTCAGCCCGCCATCATGGCGCGGCACCCAGAAAACGGTTTGGAGATCCTGTGGGTAATCAACACGGGCCAGATGACCGTTAGAGAGCTGCGGCAGATCGTGCTGCGGGCGGACCGAAGGACGCACTGCATTCCGGTCCTCCAGGACATGACGCCTGCTGCGCTTCGGGAAGACTTACAGAGGCGCGAGCTCGATGGCGCCCGTTTCGTCACCGCGTTCTTCGCCGTAGATGAAGCGGCATGGATGACTGCGCTTCTGTGGGACGTCTTTGGGGTGACTATCGAGGCGGTCCGACCTCCGGACGCGCCGCGACAGCTCAGCGTCGTCATGAGTACTGAGACCAGGCCGGAGTACTACGGGGCGATCGCCAAAGTGGCCTTCCACTATTTTCTGGCGCAGTTTCCGGATGACGCAGGATCGGAGGACTTCTTCCGGCCAATCAGAGACTTCATTGCTGCCGGCGTCGGCACCGTGGCGTCGTTCGTCTCGTACAGCCCTACGCCAATCGAATGGCACATGCGCGGCGGGCAGATGCCCCGTCACGTGGGCCACATTCTCATCGCCTCCGAGCGGCAGGGCGTGATCACTGCGCTGATCCAGTTCTTTGTCAACCCAGACTTCATGCCGCTGACTTGGCGGGTGAACCTAGCGCGGAACGCCCGCAGAATCGCTGTGGTGAACGCCGCGGGGCAAACTGTGCGCGAAGCCCGCGGACACTACTACAGGTACTTCACGTCCGAGGAACTCAACACGTGCGGTGGTCACCCTGACGGCGAGGTCATAGAAGTCAGTTCCGCATCTCGTGTGTCGATCGTACTAGGAGGTCGGCACGTGTGGTGACCGGCCTGCCGTCGGACACGTCGGACGTCCCCTACTTCCCACCGACCCTCAAGCTCTCTTCGACCTCGAGCACCTCGCATTCCTGGCACAGGTGCTCGCGGACAGCATCGAGCCCCCGCGCAACGGCTTCCAGCTCGCATGCTGAGGCGTGCAGAACCTTCGGCTGGACGCTGACCCCTGTCACGTACGCGCCCGCAAGTTGGGCGGCGAACACGCGAAAGCTGTGGCCGAGTGGATTCCGCGCCTGGTGAAGGCGATCGCGGAGGAAGAACATCCCAAAGGGGGCTGGAACTATTCGGGGGGAGTATCGGGATCGTTC
>JACQVR010000057.1 GCA_016209705.1 Planctomycetota bacterium | reverse complement strand
CGCGTTATTGATCAGGATATCGAGCCCTCCGAACGTCTCCGTCGCCGTCGCCACGGCGGCCTCGATCTGCGCCGAGATAGAAATATCGCAGGGAATGGCGGCGGTCTGCACGCCCGTGTTCCGGAGGATGGCGCACACCTCGTCCAGGAGCTGGGCGTTCGTCGCGACGCAGGCGACGTTCGCGCCCGCCCGGGCGAGGGTGATGGCGATCTCGCGCCCGATGCCCCGCGACGCGCCCGTCACCAGCGCGTGGCGCCCCTTCAGGTCGATCGCGACGCTCATTCGAAGCTCTCCGTTTCTCCGGTTTCGACGATTTTGCGGATGAGGCCCGCCAGCACCTTGCCGGGTCCGAATTCGATGAATCGGGTCGCGCCCATCGACGCCATCGTGCGCACGCCGTCCTCCCAGAGAACGGGGGAAACGATTTGCGTCGAGAGCCCGGCGCGCAGCTCCGCGGGATCGGTCACCGCCCGTCCGGAGACGTTCGCGACCACGGGAATGGCGGGCGACGCGAATTCCGTTCTGGCTAACTCGGACCGCATCTTGTCCTGGGCCGGCCGCATGACTTCGGAATGGTAGGCGCCGGCGACCCTCAAGGGGATGCAGCGCTTGGCGCCCGCGGCTTTGCACGCCTCGGCCGCTTGAGCCAGCGGCTCGTTCGGGCCGCTGATGACGATTTGTCCCGGGCTGTTGACGTTGGCCACGCCCACGCCCGGAAAGCGCGAGATCGCTTCTCGAACCCTGGGAAGATCCAGCCCCAAGACGGAGACCATGCCGCTGGGCGTGGCGTCGCACGCTTCCTGCATCCAGCGGCCTCGCTTGGCGACGAGCGCCACGGCGTCCTCGAATCGCAGCGCGCCGGCGAACACGTTCGCGGTGTATTCGCCCAGGCTGAGTCCCGCCGTCGCCACGATCTTGTGGGCTTCGAAGCCGCCGGCCGCGCGATAGGCCTCGGCGGCGGCCACTCCGTGGACGAGCAAAGCGGGCTGACATACGTCCGTGCGGTTCAGGATGTCGGCGGGGCCTTCGAAACAGATTTGGGCGAGGTCGAAGCCGAGCGCCTTGCCGGCGCGGTCGAAAAGCGCGCGTGCGGGGGGATGTTGCGCGCAGAGGGCCTTGCCCATGCCGACGGACTGGGCGCCTTGGCCCGCGAACACCACGGCGATCTTAGCCATAGAGTCCTGAGTCCGACGTCCCATGTCCGCTGTCCGAAATCTGGGAACGACGTAGGACGTTGGACTTCGGACTACCAACGGAGCGCCACCGATCCCCAGGTCAGTCCCGCGCCGAAAGCGACGGCCACGACCAGATGGCCGCGTTGAATCCGACCCGCGCGCACCCCCTCGTCGATGGCGACCGGAATGCTGGCCGCGGACGTGTTGCCGTACCGATCGATGTTCACGATGATCTTGCTCATGGGGATCTTCAACTTGTCGGCGGCGCTCTCGATGATCCGCAGGTTTACCTGGTGGGGGATGAGCGCGTCGATCGCCTCCGTCGTCACTCCCAGCGCCTTCACGGCGTCCTGAATCAGCTCCACGAACTTGGTGATGGCGAACTTGTACACTTCTCGGCCCTGCATCTGAATTGTGTCGAGGTGGTTGGCCCGCCGCTCGTCCGTCAGCTGCAAGGCGGTGCCGCCGGCCGGCACGATGATCAGGTGCTCGCCCCGTCCATCCGCCGCGAGCTTCGAATACAGAATGTCGCTCGACCCGTCGTCGGCGGCCTCGAGCAGGAGCGCGCCGGCGGCGTCTCCGAAGAGGATGCACGTGCTACGATCCGTGTAGTTGGCGATCCGCGTCAGCAGTTCGGATCCGATCACGAGGCAGTTCCGTACCTGGCGGTTGGCGACGTAATTCCAGCCCGAAGAGAGCGCGTATACGTAGCCGGAGCAGGCGGCGATATGATCGACGGCTCCGGCGTTCCAGGCCTCCAGCTTTTTCTGGACGTAGACGGACGTGGGCGGCACGATCCGGTCCGGAGTGGACGTGGCCAGGATGATCAACTCCACATCCTGGGGCGTTCGGCCGGCGGCCGCGAGCGCCCGGCGCGCCGCTTCGGCCGCCAAGTCGCTGGTGCATTGCGACTCGGGCGCGATGCGGCGTTCCTTGACGCCCGTGCGTTCGATAATCCAGGCGTCGCTGGTGTCGACGATTCGGGTGAAATATTCGTTGTCGAGGATGCGGTCCGGCACATAGGAACCGGTTCCGGCGATGCGAACTTTGGCCGCCGTTCTCATTCGTCCTCCGCCTCCTCCTTGGTTTTGTGGTGGAACCATCCGGAAAACCAGCCGACGTGGCCCACCGACCGGATCTCCTGGACGATGTGATCGTTCAAGCGACTGGCGACGAAACCCGCGGCGATCTTGACGGCGTTCGCAATGGCGCGCGCCTTCGACCGCCCGTGGCATTTCAAGACGATGCCGCGGATGCCCAGAAGCGGCGCGCCTCCGACGGCCGAGTAGTCCGTGCGCTGCTCGACTTTGGCGATCCCCTTCTGGATGTCCTCGCTCTCGGCGAGCCCGTTCGAGCGGATCATCCCCATCAGGAAATTGGACATGCCCTCGCCGGCCTTCAGGCAGATGTTTCCCACGAAGCCGTCGCAGATGACGACGTCCGCCTTCCCGGAAAAGATGCGGTGGGGTTCGATGTTCCCGATGAAGTGAAGCTGGGACTTCTCCAGGAGGGCGTACGTTTCCTGTAGGAGCACCGTGCCCTTGTTTCGTTCTTCGCCGATGTTCAGGAGCGCCACGCGGGGACGGCTGTGAAGTTCCTGGCGCAGGACCTTGATGTACACGGAGCCCATGACCGCCCATTGCAGGAGGTTGACCGGTTTGCATGCTTTATTGGCGCCCGCGTCCAGAAGGGCGGTGAAGCCCGTCTCGGTCGGAAGGGGGACCGCGATGGCGGGGCGCTTCACTCCTTCCAGGCAACCGAGGCCGAAGAGGGGGACGGTCGCGCCTCCGACGAGGGCGCCCGTGTTGCCGGCGGAGATGAACGCGTCCGCGCGGCCATGCTTCACCATGTTCAGCCCGATGTGCAGGGAGGAATCGCGCTTGCCGAGCAGCGCGCGGCGCGGATCTTCGTGCATTTCGATGACGTCGGCGGCGTGCTGAATCTCGACGTTCGGGGGGCGGGTCGAAACAGGGAGAGCCGTTTCGATGCGTTCGCGGCGGCCCACCAGGGTCAGAATGGCCTGCGGTACGTCGGGAGCCGCATCGGCCGCTCCGCGGACGATCTCGTCCGGGGCGTAATCCCCGCCCATGGCGTCGATGGCGATTCTCATGCTTGGGGGGAATCCCGAAATTGGCGCCTTCCGGGGCGCCGACGGGAGGAATACACCTTACAGCTTCTTCATGTCGATGACCAGCGCCCCCTTGTAATAGCCGCACGTGCCGCACACGCGATGAGACAGCTTGGGCTGGTTACAGCGAGGGCAGAGGGACAGGTTGGGAACGTGGACGTGGTCGTGCGAGCGCCGGTTCCCGCGCCACGACTTCGCCAGCTTTCGTTTTGGGTTCGGCATGGATGGTTCCTGAGGGGAAGCATGGTAGGCCAACGGCCCCGGGAATTCAACCTTAAAAAGCCCTGGACGCAGCTCCGCGAGGATCGACAATGCCCAGGATGGGGGCGCCTCCGCATGCCTGAACGGCCCGATATCGAGATCTACGTCGAGGCGCTCCGCAGGCGCGTCGCAGGTCAGGAACTACGTCGGATGGAGATCGGGCATCCATTCCTTCTGCGGTCCGTAGATCCGTCTTCGCGGGACGTCGAAGGAAAGCGCGTTCTCGGCATTCGCCGGATGGGCAAGCGGATCATTTTGAAGGCGGATTGGCCGCGGTCAGTGGAAGAGCTCGAGGCGCGGTACGGAGGTCGCGACCGATAAGCGGCGCTCAGGGCCCGCTTTCATGAATTCGTGTCGGGTTTGGAGGCCGAAACGAACGCCGCCCCGGGGGTACTCAACGGGCGAAGATCAGCGTCGCCGGCATTCCCGTCGAGACGAATTCGACGCTGGAGAACCCGGTTTCGTTCAGCCAGCTTCGGTAGTCCGCTTTCCGATACGTGCTTCCGCCCTTCGTCTGAAGCAGCATCATGGACGCGAACATCAAGGCGAACGGATGCCCGCTCCGATCGTCGTTCAGGACGAAATCGCTGATGAGCAGCGTTCCGCCCGGCTTGAGCGCGCGACGGAACTTCCGGAAGGTGGCCACGTTGTCCGGCGGGGTCTCTTGATGCGCGATGTGCGAGTAGATGGCGATGTCGTATTCGGAGTTCCCAAAATCGGCGTGGTGAAAATCGCCGTCCACGGTGCGGAAACGATCTGTCACCCCGAATTTTTTCACGAATTCACGCGCGATGCCGTTCACGTTGGGCCAGTCCAGTTGAGTGGCCTGGGCTTTAGGATTCAGCTCCAGCCAGATCGCCGAATAGATGCCGGAGCCGCCGCCTACATCCAGCCAACGGACGGGATCGCCCCGGTTCAGGCTGAGCCGATCCGCCGCCATCTGAGCCAGGGGAGCGGATAAATTCGCGATGGCGGTCACCAGCTTTTCCCAGAAAGGGTTTTCGGGAGTTTCGGCCGTGTCGTTCGTGCTCGGGACGCCGGTGCGCGCCACATCCGGGAGCTTCGACCATCGAGTCATGTCCGCGAAACTGAAGAGGACGAACTCCCCCAGATACGACGGGTTTCCTTCAATCAAGAAGTGAGCCGATTCGGGCGTGTTGCGGTACACGCCGTCGGCTTGCGTGATCAACCCCAGTCCGAGCAGTCCGTCGGCCAGCGCTTGCGCCCCGCGCGGCGAGAGCCCCGCCTTCCGGGCCAATTCCTCCGCCGTGGCGCCGTCGGGATCGAGATGCCTGAAGACGGAATGTGTCACGGCCGCGCCCAGGATGCCCACGGACCAGGCGCCGTGGTTGGCCTGCATGATCTTGTCGGGCGTCGGATGCATGGGTGTTACGAAATATTCTCAAAACTTTTTGTAACAAACTTCGCGCGGACGGCGGATTCGAACGTTTGAAAACCCAGCTCGATTTTCGAAGGATCCGATGCGCCCGCCTGGGCTTGAAGTTCGCGGCCGCCCCCCCCGCCGCCGCAGGCCTTGCCGACTTCCTTGGCGAGGTCTCCGGCCTTCAGACCTTTGCTCTGGGCGAGGTCCTCGCGGACGCCGATCACGAATACAGGTTTGTCGTTCATAATCGCTAATATGGCGGCAGCGTACCTGCGATTCTTGACCAGTTCGTCCATGAATTCACGAGCTTCGTTGACGTCTTTGATGTTAAGCTTCTTTCGGCAAACCTTTTCACTTCCAATCTGCAGTTCTTCCTCGGGACTTATGATCCCCGCGGCCTCCCTTAGGGCATCGGCCCTAGCTCGTCCAGATGACTTAAGTCGGCCGATTTCGCTTTTAAGCTCTAGGACGTTCTGCACGAGCTGCTTCAGGCGCTTGGGAATCTGGTCGATCGGGCATCCTAGCTCGCGGGCCGTTTCCTCGGCAAGATCGTATTTTTCCCGCGCCAGCTCGATCGCTTTGGGGCCCGTCACCGCTTCGATCCGCCGGACGCCGCTGCCGATGGAGCTTTCACTGACGATCTTGAGCTGGCTGATCGTGGAGGTATGTTCCAGGTGCGTGCCGCCACAGAGCTCGACCGACGCGCCCTCGCCGATGGACACGACGCGGACGCGGTCTCCGTACTTCTCGCCGAAAAACATGATCGCCCCGCGCTGCTTGGCGTCCTCCATGGACGTCTCGACCTTCGCGACGGGAAGATCCGAAAGGATAACGCGGTTCGCCCAATCTTCGACGGCGCGGATCTCGTCGCGGGTCAGGGCCTTCGGATGCGTGAAATCGAAGCGCAGACGGTCCGGCAGGACGATGGAGCCCGCCTGCTCGACGTGCTTCCCCAGCACCGTCCGCAGCGCCGCCTGAAGCACGTGCGTTCCGGTGTGATGGCGCATGATGTTCAGGCGCCGATCGGCGTCGATCTGCGCCCGCACGGTCTGACCCACGCGCAACGATCCTCGAGTGACGCGTCCCAGGTGCGTGAAGTAGTCATCCGGTCTCTTCGTATCCGTGATTTCCGCTTCCAGCGCCTCGCCGCGCAGCCATCCGGAATCGCCGACTTGGCCTCCCGCGTCGCCGTAGAACGGCGTGCGGTCCAGGATCGCCGCGATGTCCGTCCCGGCGGCCGCCTCCTCCACGAGCTCGGCCGATTTGAGCAGCGTCGTGACGGCCGCGGCATCTTTCTTGGAAGCCTGATACGCTTTCAGCGCGGGCGCGTCGAGGCGCGCGATGGCGGCGACGGTGGCGTCCACGGGCCGGCCCATCTCCGCCATCGGGATCTCGTATCCGAGAAACCGCGTGGTCGGAAGCCGCCGTTCCTTGATGCGCGCCAAAGCGCCGGTGTCCATGATTTCCGAGCTTTTCCGCTGCGATTCCTGCTTCTCCTTCAGGATCCGGTCGAATTCCGCCCGCTCCACGCGCGCGCCGAGATCATGGCACAGGTCTTCGAGCAATTCGATGGGAAGGCCATGTGTGTCGTACAGATAGAACGCATCCTGGCCGGAAAGCGTCGCCTGTCCCGCCAGTCGGTCGCGTAATTCCCGCTCGGCACGATCCAGCGAATCCAGGAACTTACGCTCTTCGTCCTTGATCACGGTTTCGATCGTACGGCGTCGTTCTTCGAGATAAGGATAGGGCTGGCGCATGACCGCGATGATCTCGGGCACCAAGCGATGGAGGAACTCCTGGCGGAGGCCCAACTTCATGCCGTCGCGAACGGCGGTTCGGAGGATGCGCCGAACGACGTATCCCCGGCCGGTGGGACCCGGCCGCGCGTTGTCCGAGATGCAGAACACGAGCGCTCGCGCATGATCGGCGATGCGGCGCAAGCGGGCGGCCGTCTCGGTGCCGGGCGTGTAGGAAACCTTCAGGAGGGCGCACTCGGAGAGAATGAGCGGCTTGAAATTATCGGTGTCGAAGTTCGAATGAACGCCTTGCAGGACGGCGGCGAAGCGCTCCAAGCCCGCCCCGGTGTCGATGTTCTTCTGGGGCAGGGGAGCGAGCGTTCCGTCTTCTTGCCGGTCGAACTGGGTGAACACGAGGTTCCAGAACTCGACGAAGCGGTCGCACGAGCATCCCGGGGCGCATTCCGGGCGTCCGCAGCCGGTATTCGGTCCGAAGTCGTAATATAATTCGCTGCACGGGCCGCACGGGCCGTTCGGTCCCTGGGACGGCGCATTCGCGGGCCAGAAGTTGTCCGCCTCGCCCAGCTTGCGGATTCGCGCGGCGGGGAGGCCGATCTCCTCGGACCAGATCCGGAACGCCTCGTCGTCATCCCGGTAGACGGTCACATGGATGCGCTCCTCGGGGATCCTCATCTCGCGCGTGGAGAACTCCCACGCCCAGGCGATGGTTTCACGCTTGAAATAGTCTCCGAAGGAGAAATTGCCGAGCATTTCGAAGAAAGTATGGTGGCCGCTGGTCTTGCCGACGCGTTCGAGGTCGCCGGTTCGCAGGCACTTCTGGCACGTGGTCGCGCGCCGGAACGGAAGCGTGCCCCGGCCCAGGAACATGTCTTTGAACTGGGCCATGCCGGCGCTCGTGAAGAGGAGCGACGGGTCGTTCGAAGGGATCAGCGAGTCGGACGGATGGACGGTATGGCCGCGTTTGCGGAAGAACTCGATGAACCGCTCCCGGATCTCGTCCGTCTTCATTGGAAATGGATGATAGAGGAGCGGAGAAGGTTTCGCAAGAAAGCGCCTTCCGGGGCGGCGAGAGCGGGGTTCCGGCCGGGCTTCAAGCGGATTTCTTGAGCTCCATCATCGTTTCCAGCCGGCTGATCCGCTTGTCGAGATCCAGCATTTCCATGCGGAGGAGGATCTTCTCGAGCATCTGTTGCATGGAGGCGAATCCGGCTTCCAGATTGGCGAGCCGTTGCTCGATCTTCTCGAAGCGCTTGTCGATTTGCTCGAACCGCTTATCGATTTGCTCAAAACGCTTGTCGACCTGCTCAAAGCGCTTGTCGACCTGTTCAAATCTCCGGTCGATTTGTTCGAACCGCTTCTCGATGGAAACGAACTTTTCACTGTGACCGGCCAGCCGCTCCTTGATGTCGGAGAGCTCGGGCACCAGCAGGTCCTGGATGACTTTGCGGACGACACCTGTATCCTCCGCCACGTCCGTGTCCTTTCCGCGACGCCACCGCATGGCGTCATTGTAAGCTCCCGCCGTACTCGTCGCAACGCCGACGAGTTTGGGCTAGAAATCGCTCAGCTTATCGGGTTTCGCGATTTCTAATGTCCGAAACCCTCGGTTTCGGCGCGAATTCAGATTGCTGAGCCAGGGACATCGCGCGCTACTTGCCCGCTTTCACCATCTTCTTCTCTTCCTTGGACTCCTTTTCTTCCGTTTTCGTAACCGCATTCGGCGCTGAAGGGATCGCTCGGGGCTCCAAGCCCAGCTTGGCGCGGATGTCGTTCTCGATCTTCAGGGCGATCTCCGGATGCTCTCGGAGGAATTCCCGTGCCTTCTCGCGACCCTGGCCAAGCTTCTCGCCGCGGTACGCGATCCAGGATCCGCTGCGTTCGACGGCGCCGTGTTCTTCGCCGAGATCCAAAACGTCCCCTTCGTACGAGATGCCGCTGGCGAACAGCATGTCGAATTCCGCTTTCTTGAACGGCGGGGCGATCTTGTTCTTGACGATGTGGGCCCGCACGCGGGTCCCCAGCTCCGTCTCTGCGTCCTTCAACACGCCGATCCGGCGGACGTCGATGCGGACGCTGGAATAGAATTTCAAGGCTCGCCCGCCGGGGGTCGTTTCGGGATTGCCGAACATCACGCCGATCTTCTCGCGGAGCTGATTGATGAACACCAGGCACGTGTGCGATTTGGAAACGGCGGCCGTCAACTTGCGCAACGCCTGAGACATGAGCCGGGCCTGGAGCCCCATGTGCACGTCCCCCATCTCGCCTTCGAGCTCCGCTTTAGGCACGAGCGCCGCCACCGAATCCACGACGATGATGTCGACGCCGTTGGAGCGGACCAGGATTTCGGCGATCTCCAGTGCCTGCTCGCCGCTGTCGGGCTGCGATAGAAGCAGGGAATCCAGATTGACTCCCAATTTCTTGGCATAGGTAGGGTCCAGCGCGTGTTCGGCGTCGATGAACGCCGCCTGGCCTCCCGACTTCTGGACGTGGGCGATGGCTGTCAGGCACAGCGTCGTTTTCCCCGATCCCTCCGGGCCGAACACCTCGATCACGCGTCCCCGCGGAATGCCCTTGCCACCCAGCGCCATGTCCAGAGCCAGCGATCCGGTGGGGATACCTTCCACATCGAATCGGGTGTCCGCGCCCAGGCGCATGATGGAGCCTCTTCCGAACTGTTTCTCGATCTGGAGGAGCGCCGCTTTGAGCGCTTCCTGACGGCGTTCGATGGACTGCTGCGGAATCTGGATCGTCATGAGATGTTCCCCTCCCATAATAATGTTGATGTCGTCGGGTTCCGGTCCTCACTGAAGTTGATCTCCCGCCATGCGGTCATTTTTAGCACAAACCGTGCCGCAAAGGTGGTTCGGATCAAACTTAAGCTTAAGGGGTTATGGAGCACGGCGGCACCGCTTCCTAAACCGTTTCATCAGGAAATCTCGACGTTTCAAACGGTCCTTCAGGATTATCGCCAACACAGTGTCATTATAGGACGCGTCATGACAACCGTGAAAGACCGCTTGGAATCACGGATCGGTTTCCCACCAACGCCGAGCCGTACAAAAGCAAGCCCCGCCCGTTCTTCAAAATGTCCGATGAACGGTCTGGGCGAGCGTCACTTGTCGATGCGGAATACGTCGTCGGCGATCTCCCCGTCGCGGACGATATCCGTGTACGTTTCCATGATGGTGGCCGATTCTCGATCTCCCGACGAGGTGGTTTCTCGTTTCACCGGCACCCACCGCTCGGCGTCGATCCACAGCTTGCACTTCAGGGCGGGAGCGCCGGGAGCGGCGGACGGCAAGTTGAATACAAGGACTTTGCAGCTCCGGTCGCCGACTTTTTCATCGGCTTTGGCGGTGATGTCCGTGGCGATGAACAGTTTGTTCCATTCCAGACCGGGCTGAAGAATGGTTTGCACGATCGCGCCGGCGGAACCGAACAGACCCGCGCGCACGTGCAACTGGCGGGCGATCCTGCCCAGAGGAAGGCGGTGTTCGGCCGTGCCGGTCTGGCCCCCCGCTTCGTAGCGCGCCTTCTTGCCGTCCGAAACCATCGTGACCTGGAACGGCTTCCCGTTCATGGTCCCCGAAATTTCCACGGCGGCCAATCCCTCTCCTTTCGACCGGAACGTGCCATTGAGTTCCGCCTCGGTGGCCATGCCGTCCCGGGTCCCTTTTATCTCGATTCTGGATTTTATGGAGAACGCCCGGGAGGAGAGCGCGCGCTCTTCGACTTTCTTGAAGATGTCCGCCGGCGACTCCTGAAACACGGCCGCTCCGAGGGCCAGGAGCATCCATCGCATGGTGTGATGTTAGTAAGGTATCGCGCGGTTTTAAAATAAAACCGCCCCGACGACAGGTCGGGGCAGTGGAGCGGGATCTTACTACATTCGTGAATACGCAAAGAGCATGCCATGAAATCGACCCGCTTGGCGAGGAAAGAAAGGCATATCCCGCCAACGAAATATGGCGGTTCAAGAGGCCAGACCCCAACTAGCTCGCTTGTAGTAGCTTACGGTGCAAAGTTTTCTTTGCGCCGGATGCCGAACGACAGCGCCAGATTGGGGCTTCGTCCCACGGTAAATATGGAATGCCACGCGACGTCATCCCATCCGCGCGATGGAAGGAGAATCGAGTCGCCTGGGCGCAGGACAGAGAACCATCCGTCTTTGGCCAGACGTCGCGTAAAGGTGGGAGAATGATTGATCAGTCGGTGGAGACGGTCCGGATTCGGCGCGTCCAGGTAATCGAGCAGGGCGCGCGTGTCGCGCCACCGGCGCGTGTGATTCTGGATCTGCCGGGCAAGAGTTCGCTTGGGAAGCGCGATCCATCCCGTCGCGCCCGCGAGCTGCGCGTAGACGACCCCCGCTTGGCGCGGCACGTAGTCGTGGTGAAAAAACGCGCCGCCGCCGGGAGCATTTGAATAGACGATCCGTTGGACGAAGCGGGGCTGGGCTTGGATGCGCGATCGGATGTGCCGAAGGATTGCGGGACTGTGCGTGACCAGGCGGCTCGCGGGGAACACCCTTTCGAAGAGCCGATCGCTCGCGCGGGAAGCCACGGGATCCTCGGCCCAATCGTCCAGGACTTCCGCTCCGAACGAGAATCGCAGGCGCAGCGAGCCGTCGCGCGGATACGTTGAGAGCCAGTTCACCTTGATGTACAGCTCCCTCCCTCGCGCGGAAAGATGCAGTTTGTGGATTTCGAGCGGATCCCCCGTATTCACCGTGGTGCCCAGAATGCGGAATCCCCGCGGAAGGGGAGGCAGCCGCGACGCGAGATCGGCTCCCCGCCGCAAGCGCGCGATCATGCGCAGGGCTCGGAGGATGGAAGGCCGGGCCCGGTGGATGGGTATCACGCTTCGCAGCACGACCGGTTCGCAGGCTTCCCAGGACGTGGTTCGCGCGCCGGGAGCGACGGCGCCGTGGTCGATGCCGCGCCGGCGGAGTCGGTAGCGCATCGGAGGCGTTTCATACTAGGATAAGGGGCGATGGGGCGCCATCCCCTCACCGCCGACCAGGTTTTGAATGCGTATCGTCAGGGCTATTTTCCCATGGCGGACCCCTTCACCGGGGAAATTCGGTGGTTCATGGCGGACCCGCGCGGCATCCTTCCCTTGGAGGCCTTTCACGTTCCGCGGCGGCTCGAGCGCGCCATGCGCCGTTACGTGCGAACCAGCGATCGCGATTTCGCGGGCGTCGTGGAAGGGTGCGCGGATCGCGCCACGACATGGATCTCTCCCGAGATGGCCGCCGTCTATCTCGAATTATTCCGTCGAGGCTACGCGCACAGCGTCGAGGCTTGGCGGGAAGGAACCTTGGCCGGAGGAGTGTACGGCGTGGCTGTCGGCGGCGCGTTCATGGCCGAATCGATGTTTCACCGCCGCGCGGATGCCGGCAAGGCGGCGCTGGCGGAACTGGTGCGGCATCTGAAGCGGCGCGGATTCGTCCTATGCGACATCCAGATGGTGACCCGAGCGACCCTTTCGTTCGGCGCCGTCGAGATTTCGCACGACGCGTATCTCGAACGGCTTTCCCAGGCCCTGACGTTGTCGCCCGATTGGTGTTACAAATAATTCTCAAAACTTATTGTAACGAGCGATGCCGTACTTGCGCAGCAAATTCTGAAGGTGCTGGCGGGAAATCCCCAGGGCGCCGGCCGTGTGGGTCACGTTTCGCCCGTGCCGTTCCAGCGCGCGCAGGATGTAGGCTTTTTCGAACTGATCCCGCGCCGCCTCCAAGGGGCGAAAAGCGCCGGGCGCGCCCGGCAGATTCAGGTCTTCCGGCGCGAGCCGTTCGCGGTCCGTCAGGATCACCGCCTGCTCGATGCGGTGCTTGAGCTCACGGACGTTGCCGTCCCATCGGTGCGCCCGCAGCGCCGCCCGCGCCTCCGGCGAGAATCCGCGGACGGATCGTCCGTTGGCGGCGTTCGCTTCCACGATGAAAAAATCCGCCAGAAGCTCGATGTCGTCCCCGCGATCGCGCAGGGGAGGCAGCGCAATCGTCACCACCTTCAAACGGAAGTAAAGGTCCTGGCGGAACCGCCCTTTCGCCACGAAGGCCGCCAGATCACGGTTCGTCGCCGCGACCAGGCGCACATCGAGCCGGATTGGTTCGACTCCCCCCACGCGAGTGACGACCTTCTGCTCCAGGGCGCGCAGCAGCTTCGCCTGCAAGGCGGGAGAAAGTTCGGCGATCTCATCCAGGAACAGGGTGCCGCCCTGGGCCAGCTCGAATTTGCCGGGTTTCGACCCGGTCGCGCCGGTGAAGGCACCCTTCTCGTAGCCGAAGAGCTCGCTTTCCAGCAACATTTCCGGAATGGCGGCGCCGTCGATGACCACGAACGGTCCCGACGCGCGAGGCGACAGGTCGTGCAGCGCGTGGGCGATCGCTTCCTTTCCGGTTCCGCTCTCGCCGACGATCAGGACGTTCGCGTCCGTCGGGGCCGCCTTGCGTACGGTCTCGTAGACGTCCTTCATCGCCGGACTTTCGCCGACGAGGTGCCTCCGCTTCTCCAGCGCCCCTCGCAGCAGGGCGTTCTCGGCTTCCAGACGGAGGCGCCGCTCCGCCTCCCGCCGCTCGCGCTGCTGCTTCGCCCGCACGTTTTCGATGGTCAGCGCCAGCGTGTTCGCGACCGCTTCGAAGATCGCCAGGTCGGCCGCGCTGAACTCCCGCGTCTTGGCCTTGCTGTCCACGTAAAGCACCCCCAGCCGCTGGTCGCCCACCCGCAACGGCGCGCACATCACGGTCCGCAATTGATAGATGGAAACGCTCCGGCTGGAGACCTCTTCGGCCTGCGCCGAATCCAGGAGGTACACCGCCGTGTCCGTGTCATACACCTGCCGGGGAATCGACCGGCTGATGCCTTCCACCTCCGCGATCGGCCGGCGCTCCTGATCCCTCGCCATCCGAACCTCGAGGCCGTTCGCGTCCGCCACGAAGAGAACCCCGCGCTCGGCCCGCGAGATCTCCACCACGCCGTCCACCGCCGCCTCGAGGAAGCGGTCCAGATCCGTGGCGGTCGATGCGGCCAGGATCGTCTGAAAAAGGATCTGCACGTTGCGATCGTGCAGCGGGATGGGCACGGTGGCGGATTCCGCCGCCGCCGGTTCGGGCACGGGCATCGACCCTTCGCGGAACGTGATCGTCGCCTCGCCGATCCTGATCACATCCCCG
The DNA here is from genome assembly GCA_016209705.1 of Planctomycetota bacterium. GTDB lineage: Bacteria > Planctomycetota > MHYJ01 > MHYJ01 > JACPRB01 > JACQVR01. The sequence continues at coordinate 23,996 of JACQVR010000057.1, read as the reverse complement.
TCTTCCAGCTCCTTTACATGGACTCTCAATTCGTTCACGAACGTCCCGTTGGACGAGCCAGCGTCGACGATTTCCCATTTCCCCGCGGCGGTGGGCTTCAGAAGGCAGTGCTGGCGGGAAGAGCGCTCCGTGGCCAGGCGGACGGCGTTCCGGCGGGACCGCCCGATGCCGATTTCCGTCTCGCCGGCGGGATAATAACGCTCGCAGCCGGATTCGCGGACGAGCAGATAGGCCATGGTTACGACGGCAGGCTCCGAATCATCTCGTACTCCCAGCGTCCTCGCTCCCGGGCGTAAAGCGACAAGAGCGCGTCCACCAATGCCTCTCCGTCGGGGGAGGACAAGGCGTAGCGGAACGACCATCCCGGCGGGATGCGGCGTCGGGCCGCCATTTTGGCGAGCGTTTCCAGAAGGTGGCGGCCGCGCATTTCGTCGAACGCGCCGCGGACGATCACGTCATCCTCGACCACCGAACTTTTTTCGTCGAAGCGGTCGAACATCGTCCGGATTCCGTTCGCCGTCGAATGGGGAATTCGATGCCTGAATTCCTCTTCCTTGATGCCGTCCGGCCATTCCGCGGCGGGGGACAGCGCCACCGCGTCCGGCGCGCCGGCCGCGTCGCGGGCGCCGAGCTCTTCGGCGTGCAGGAAGCGATAAGGCTCCGGAATGCCCGCTTCGTTCAGCCAGAGGTAGACCTCCCGTTCCGCGTCGCCGTACGCCGGAAGCAGGCGAACTTCGTCCGCGCCGAAGAGGCCCGGAGGACTGAGTTGCTCCTGCACTTGACGGCCCAGGCGGTATCGCTGGAGCCGGCACGCCAATGAGCGGCCGGCGAGGCCGCACCACAGCGCCTCCGCCTCCAGCGCTCGAGACAGGTACTGGGCCAAGGAAGGAGACGAGCTGTTGCCGGCCGCGTAGACGCCGATCCAACCCCCGCCGACGGAGACGACGAAGTGGCGCGGCAGGTCGCTTCGGCTCCGCGCCTGCGCCCCCAAATGGACCCGCAGCGCCTGCGCCGCGCCGACCACCTCCGGATAGCGGACGAAGACGCGCGACAGATTGATGCTCATGTCCGTCGCATAATATATATCCATTCCGGCCCGAACACGTAGCGTCCCGATTGCTTGCGGGAGGCCGGGCGGTACCCTAAACTTGCGCCGTGATGCGCGCGCTCGTGACTGGAGCCACCGGCTTCGTGGGCAGCCACCTGGTCGAGGAATTGCTCGCCCGCGGAGCGCGCGTCCGCTGTACCGCCCGCACGACCAGCAATCTGCGCTGGTTCGAGGGCAAGCCCATCGAGGTCGTGACCGCGGACTTGCGGGAGCGAGAAGCGCTGGATGAAGCGCTGGAAGGCATCGACATCGTTTTCCACGTGGCCGGTCTCCTGCGGGCCAACACCTTGGAAGAGTTTCGCCGAGGCAACTGGCTGTCGACCCGGAATCTGTTGGACGCCGCCGGCCGGCGGCGCTTCATCTTCATCAGCTCCCTGGCGGCGTGCGGGCCGTCTTCCGATGGACGCCCGTTGAGAGAAGACGATCCCTGCCGGCCGGTTTCCCGGTATGGCCGGTCCAAGTGGGAGGCCGAGCGGGAGGTTCTGCGGCGCCTGCCGCAGACGCCCGTGACGGTGATCCGTCCTCCCGTGGTCTACGGTCCCCGGGATCGCGGCCTGCGCGATTTCTACTGGGCTTTATCCTGGGGAATCCGCCCGCGCATCGGCGGGCTCAAAGTCACCAGCATCCTTTACGTGCGGGATCTCGTGCGCGGAATTCTGGAGGCGGCGGGAGAGGCCGGCATCGGACACGTCTTCTTCATGGCGGATCCGCGGCCGCGCAGCTATGAAGAGCTGACGGACGTGGTCCTGCGCACGTTGAAGCGGCGCGCGCTGACGATCCGGATTCCGGACCGGGTCGTGCGGATGCTGGCGGGCGCGACGGAGCCCGTGACCCGACTTCTCCGCAACGGCGGTCTCTTCACGCGCGACAAGGCCGTCGAGATGACGCAGACGTATTGGGTGTGTTCGCCGGAGAAAGCTCAGCGGGTCCTGGGATGGCAAGCCAGGTCCGGCTTCGAAGAAAGCTTTCGGGAAACGTTGAATTGGTACCACCAGCACGATTTGATTTAGACGTTCTGGACTTCAGGTTAGGGCGATGATAGATTGCGACGCTTTCAAGGTATGAAAGAACGCTCTGTCCAGGACGCGTAATTTCGAGGAGCCCCGGATGGCCGCGACCGAGCCGGAAGAAGTCGATTTCAACGTGATCGTTGAGCACGCGGAGCCGTCCACGCTCGAATCCGCCGCTCGGGAGCTGGCACGCGTATTCCATCTGGACGAGGCTGTCGCCCTCCAGGTAGTCAAGAGCGCCCCCATCTTGTTCGTCAAGGGGCTCAGCAAAGCCGAAATGCGCTCCATCACGCCGAAGCTGAAGGAGCTCTCCGGCAAGGGAATCGAATTCCGCGTCACCGTCGACGTTCCGAAGAAGCTGCCCAAGCTGAACTGGCCGATACGCCCTTTGTTCACCGTGGCCGCCACCGGCCGCGCCTTGAAACCGGCGTTCGACTGGGAAGACCACGCATTCGTGTGCCCCTCGTGCGGCGAGACGTTTCTCTTCAAGCGGTTAGGTCCTACATCCGCGGGACGCGCGGCGCCTTCCGGCAACGCGTCGGGTCGAGCGGAGCCCGCGGAGCCGCTGGACGTGGCGGCGGAGCCCGGAGATCTGGCCGTCTTGGAACCTTCCGAAGGCGAGCCCGCACCCATGCTCCTGGAAGAAGAAGAGAAGCCGCGCGGCGGCGCCGATGTGGAATCGTTTCCGAGCCCCTTGGAAGCGTCGTTCGAGCCTGCGGAGAATTTGCCCGACATCCACATCGAGGGACTGGAACCGGTCATGCCCATGGAGGAGCCTTCTCTGGAACCGGTGATTCCCCCGGAGGCACCCCCTCCGGAAACGGTGGAAGCGCCCGCCGAGACGGCCCCCGCGGAGGAGCCTCAGCCGCTTCCGGAGCCGGAGGGTGATCTCTATAACGTCTTCCTCTCGAAAATCATCGATCGCAGCCGGCAGGAAAAGGCGGCCGAGCTGATCAGCTTGTACAAGAAAATCCAGCTTCAGGAAGCCCGCGCGCTGACGACCCGTCTGGTGATTCCCATCGCCAAGAACATCCCCAGGAACGAAGCGCAAAAAATCCTGGACGAGTTCAAGAAGCACAAGATCTTCGGGCGGATGACGAAGGTGAAGTGAAGAAGCTTGGAGCTTGAAGCTCGGAGCTTGGAGTCAGGTGGTCCCATCTGACCGACCAACGTAAACAAGTACCGCCCTTTGGGGCCGGAACTATTCCGCTTGAAAGCGGCAGCTCAAACCCGGCCCGCTTCTGGAAATGGCGTTTGACCCCGCCGGTTCTCCACGCCATCAGACAAACCGGCGGGGGAGCCGCTGTTTCCGAAGCGAACGCCCGAAGGGTGCGAGCGTGACGCATATCGAGGGGCGACCATCCATCCTCGCCGCGCTTCAGGCGGGAAAGCGAAAGTTCCTGGAGATCCTCGTCAGCCGGGCGGCCAAACCCGAAAAGGTGGAGGAGATCGTCCGGCTCGCCCGCCGTCGGGGCGTCGGCGTGCGGCATGTCGCGACCGAAGCGATCGAGCGGCTCGCGCACGGCAGGACGCACGGCGGGGTGCTCGCCGTTTGCGAAGCGCGGGCCTTTACCCCTCCCGAGGCGTTGCTTGATTCCGTACGGCGCGCGCCGGAACCTCCCTTGCTGCTGCTCTTGGACGGCGTGGACGACCCCAAGCATCTCGGCCAGGCGCTGCGCAGCGCGGAAGCGCTGGGCGCGCACGCGGTCCTCGTGCGGCGTCGCGCCTGGGATTTCGACGAAACGGAAGTATCGCGGGCGTCGTCCGGCGCGTTCGAACGGATGGATCTCGTCGTCTTCGACGGCGTCCATCTCCTCGATCGTCTGAGAGAGGCGGGCCTTCAGATCGTGGCGTGCCTGGGAAACGCCGTCAAGACGATGTACGAGACGGACTTGGCCGCTCCCACGGTGATCGTCATCGGCGGGGAAAAGCGCGGCATTTCCGGCGCGGTGCGGGCGGTCTGCTCGCGCCGGATGTCGATCCCGACGCGGCCCGGCGCGGCGACGCTCTCCCTGACCCATGCCGCCGCGGTGGCGCTGGCGGAGGCGATGAGGCAGCGGAAAGTTCGAAGCTGGTAGCTGGTAGCTGGAAGCCAGACTGGCTACGAGCTTCCAGCTACCAGCTACAAGCTTCGAGCTACCAGCTTCAAGTTTTTCAGGCGCCGCCTCAGCCATTCCATCGGCAATCCCACGACGTTGGTGAACGACCCCTCGATGCGCTCGATCAACGGATCGCGTTTCTCGGCGATGGAGTATCCTCCCGCGAAGCGCGTGGGATCTTGCCGGCCCAGGATGCGCCGGATGGCGGCCGCGTCCAGCCGGCGCACGCGCACCTTCGAGCGCACGACGGTCCGAAGGACGCGTCGCCCGCGCATCAGGACGACGCCCGTGGCCAGCACGTGGGGGCGTCCGGCCAATTTGGAAAGGGTTTCGACCGCGGCCTTGCGGCTGGAGGGTTTCCCGTATATCCTCCCCGCGTATTCGATCAGCGTGTCCGCGGCCAGGATCCAGCGGCCGGGGTGGCGGCGCGCCGCCGCGCGCGCCTTGCGCATTGCGTTGTCGAGCACGAGCTCGCGCAGGGACGCTCCCCGGCGCCGCTCTCGAACTTTCGAGGGTGACGTTTCGAAGGGAATCCCGGCGCGGCGGAGAAGATCGCGCCGGGCGGCGGACGCGGACGCGAGGATCAGTCTCATGGCGGAGGTCCGGAGATGGCGTTGAACTATAGCTCCCCATCTTCCTCATCTCCACCTCTCCCGGCGGTGCTCCAATCGCCCATGGCCGGGTGTACCGACCTGGCCTATCGCCGCATCGCGCGCAAGTTCGGCTGCGCGCTGGCGTTCTGCGAGATGGTCAAGGCCCGGGCGGTGATCGAGGGCAACGAGCGCACGCGGGCCATGCTGGTGACCGACGCGAACGATCATCCCCTGGGCATGCAACTGCTGGGACGCGATCCCGCCCTGTTGGCGGAGGCGGCGCGCCGCATCGAGGCGCGGGGAGCGGACGTCATCGATCTCAATCTTGGATGTCCCGTGAACAAGGTCGTGAAGGAACAGTGCGGTTCGGCGCTGCTGAAGGAGCCCGATCAGGTCGGCCGCATTCTGGACGCGATGGTCGCCGCCGTCCGCGTCCCGGTGACGATCAAGATGCGGACCGGATTCGAGGAGGGCGACGACGAGCGTTTCCTGGCGGTCGCGCGGACGGCCCAGGCCAGCGGCGCCGCCGCCATCACGGCGCATGGCCGGACGCGGACGCAGCTCTATCGGGGAATGTCGAACCATGAAGCCATCCGCCGGGTGAAGGAGGCGGTCTCGATTCCGGTGTTCGGCAACGGCGACATCCGCGGCGGAGAGGATGCCGCCCGCATGGTGCGGGCCACCGGCTGCGACGGCGTGATGGTCGCCCGCGGAGCGCTGGGCTATCCGTGGATCTATGAGGAAGTCCGCGCGGCGCTGTCCGGAGGCGCGCGCCCGCCGAAGCCTCGGCCGCCGGAGCGCGCGGCGGTTCTCGCCGAACATTTCGAGCTCATGCGCTCGCTGTATGGAGACGTGCACGCCTGCCTGCGCGCGCGGCGCGTCGCGATGTGGTATATCTGCGGCGTGACCGGCGGCGCGGAACTCCGCCGCCGGGCCGGCCGGATCGAAACGCCCGCGGACGTGAAGGTGATGGTCGCGGAGCTGGAGGCGCGCGGGCCGGCCGAAAGCGATGCCGGGGAGCCTGCGGAGGCCGCGTGATCATCCCCATCGGCGACATCAACAAGCGACATACCGTTCCCTTCGTCAACTATGCCTTGCTCGCGGCGAATGTCGCGGCGTTCTTCCTGGCCGTCCAATCGCCGCGACCGGACCACGTGGTCGAGGTCTACGCGCTCGTGCCCGCGCGCTGGGAGCTGAAGACCCTGATCACGTCGATGTTCCTGCACGCGGACCTCTGGCATCTCTTCGGCAACATGCTGTTTCTCTGGATCGCGGGCGACAATGTCGAGGATCGCCTCGGCCATGGAGCGTATGTCGTCTTCTACCTGGCGGCCGGCGTCGCCGGTTCGCTGGCGCATGTTGTGACGACGGCCGCTCCGCATGTCCCCACGATCGGCGCGTCGGGGGCGATTTCCGGCGTGCTGGGCGCCTATCTCGTCTTTTTTCCCACGAGCCGGATCAAGTTCCTGGTGCTCTTTTTCATGGCCACGTTCACGGCGCCGTCGTGGAACGCGATCCTGCTGTGGCTGGTGATGCAGGGGCTACTGGCATGGGAATCGATGAACGGAGCGACCACCAACGTCGCGGTCCTGGCGCACCTGGGAGGATTCGCGTTCGGTTTCGCGGTGGCGCTGATCTTGCGCCTCTTCGGGAAGGAAAGACCGAAGCGCTAATCCGTCAATCGATTGTATCTTTCGACGGGTCCTCGACTCTGTTTGACCTCGACTTCGTCGTATTCCTTCACCTGATCCGAGTTGAATTGCTTGCCGCACTCGTAGCTGGTGCACGAATACTCGAACGCGTCGAGGGCGGAAAACGCGTTGATCTCGTTCTTCTTGACGCGCGATCCGCCGCAGAAGGGGCACTTCGCCTTCTTCCACATGCGCGGTTTGGCGTCCGCGAAGGCGACGGTCTGGCCTTCCGCCGTCTTGACCGTCTTGCGTCCGACCGGTTTGCCGGCGGCGACGTCTTTGCAAAAGTGACAGTACTTGCCGAAGCCGCGGTGGTTGCAGGGGAACTTCTGCAATTGCATTCGCGAACGATGTGCCATAGAGATTCGGCTCCGCTTGAGGTTTCGAAAGCACCCTACCATAGCCCAACCGTGGCGCGCGGGCAACGGGTATTGCATCCGCATAGAAATGGCTCGAGTAATAGGATGTCGCCCTTTCTAATGGCCGAAACCTCCGGTTTTCGCGGAATTTCCCCGGGTGGAGGCCTCGTGGTGTGATGAGCGATTTCCGGCATCCACACCTCGCGCAGACGGGCTGGACGCTGATGGCGTTGTGCCACATGGCGACGGCGGAGCCGGCGGAGCAAGAGAACCCAAGTCTGGCGAAGGCGCCTCTGGCGGTCCTTTAGGCGCTGCGAGCGGTTTTTTTGACTATATCCTACCGCTTGATATAATCCCCCGCTCCCATTCGCCGGGATAGCTCAACGGTAGAGCACCGCTTTCGTAAAGCGGGGGTTGTGGGTTCAAATCCCATTCCCGGCTCCACTTCCTCTTACAACCCAAAGCCTTACGGAAGGGGTGCTCTGCGAATCCGCCTTCAATACGAGGCGTACAGTCAGACGTACAGTAATGCGGCCCTTCCGCCGGACCTTGCGAACATAGCTCGACCGCGATGAATCCACGGTCGCACCTCCTTTCTTGCGCGCGAGGCGCAAAACGAAATCGCGCCGCGCCACGGCGGCGCTGAATAGGGAAAGAAACAGAAGTTTCATGCTGCTCGTTGATCGACCCATCTTCGGATCTCTCCGCTCTTCAGCCGGATTCGCCGGCCGATCCGAACGACCGCCTTGGTGGGAACCTGGCTTCGCCGGATCATCGCTCGAGCCGCTCCGACCGTCACGCGGAGATAGGTTGCGAACTCCGCGACCGTCCAAAGTTCGTGGTGTTCCGACAGCTCCTTCATCTTTCCACCTCCTCTCACGCGCTCTTTCGGTTGAGGGACCGGCGCGCCGTGTGGAGCCGACGCCGGGCCGTCGATGCCGGGATGCCGAGCTCGGCCGCGGCCTCCTCCAGGGTGTACCCGAGGGCGACCCGCATGGCGATTTCGCGCTCTGCCGGGGTCAGCCGGTTCAGAATCGGATCGTCTGGCTCGAGTGACCATCGGCCGGGCGAGCGCGCCAGCACATTCTCGGCCATCTCCAGAGGTTCGGTGGGAACTCCCTGAGCCCGCTCCTCCTTGAGCTTTCTGGCCCGCCTCCAGCAGGCACGGAAGAAGTAGGTCTTGGGATACTCGATGCGAGGGGGTGCGGCTTCCAGGATCGCCAGGAGCACGTCCTGAACGATATCCTCGACGTCGGCGGTTTGGAGCTTGAACTCCTTATGTATCCAGTTCCTGGCGGTGTGGATATGAGCCAGGATCTCGTCGATCCATTTGGACTTCATCGTTTCTCCTTTCGATTCCTTCCACGATCGCTTGGAGTCGAACGGAGGCGGAGCCGCGGCGGGAGAAACCGGGATCGGAAGGTGGAAAGGAGAAAAAAATCAATTCTTCATTTGAGCTGACGGTATCGGAAGGTGATGAAGACGGTCACGTGCCGACGAAATGATAGGGTGGGAACGAATCCCGGTTGAAGGTGGCGAGGCCACCCATGTTCTACTGCAAGTCGATCAAGGCATTTCGAATTGGCTCCGCAAATGGAGCCGCAAAAGCCGTTCCGATCCGCGGCCATCGAGCAACGGCCATGCCGGATCGGCGGCGAAAAGCGGGCCGGTAATACTTGGCGGAGGCCCGCGATACTGTCCGAGGCGATCCAAGGATCGCGCCATCGTCGGGCAGAAAATTTGCTCCCAGGACGGCGCTGGGAGGATCCCAGTTTTCCCGCCGCGAGCTTTCGCCCCCGGCGGACTCAAAGAACGATCAATCCATTAGGTACGGAGCGTTTCGACCTTCGAAACGTTCGCATTTTCGTGCGCAAATCCCAAAGATCTCACCCTTGCCGAATCTGTTGGCCCACAAAGTCCCTCTATATAGAGAGACCTACGGTGAGCGCCTTCCGTACCCCCCCGTGAGGGCCCCCAAAGCACCCTTTCTCAAACCATCGAGTCCCTCTATTGAGAGATGGCGATTCGACACTCAAAAGGTTGTCAGCAAAATGCGATTGCAGGGAAAATAGGTCAGATTCTGGAGGTTTCAGCAGGCGAACTGGCCTATTCCAATGGTGTCCTCGACTCGTAGGGTCGGTTGTCGATGAGCAGGCGCCAGACGAGATGCAGGAGCTTCCGACAGACGGCCCCCAGCGCTGTTTTATGATGCTTGCCCTGCGCGCGCTTGCGTTCGTAATAGGCTCGAAGCTCCGGGCAGTACCGGGTAGACGCGAAAGCCGCCTGCCAGACGGCGAAACGCAGGTGTGTCGAGCCTCGCTTGGAGAGGGTCCCGCTATTGCCGTTAAACTGGCCCGTCTGAAACGTGGATGCATCGAGTCCCGCGAACGCCACCAACTTCTCGGGCCGATCGAAGAGGCGCACGTCCACGATCTCTCCTAGAATCACCGCTGCTGAAAGATCGCCGACTCCCGGGATCGAGGTCAAAACGTCGGGCACTTCGTGGAGGATCTCGCTGATGTGGCTCGTCAGCCCCTTCAGATGAACCCGGAGCGTTCGAATGACCCCGGCGATGCCTCGGAGCTCCAGCGAAAAAACGTCGCCGGCGAGGGGGATGCCGATCGTGTCGCGTGCGTCGCGCTGGAGCGCCAGGGCGGTTTTAATTCCCGTCTGCCCGTAGCTCAGATGCCGAAGAAGCGCCGCCAGCTCCGAAACCGGAAGGGCCGCGATTTCGCTGGCGAGAGGATGCTTCCGAAGAAGCCCCAGGGGGGTGGGAAGCCAGAGGTTCGAGAAGTGATCGGCGAACTCGGGAAACGTCCGATAGAGACGCGATTCCAGGAGGTTCGTGAAGCGCGTGAGAAGTCCGACGACAGCGTTTCGATAGCGCGTGAGTTCCCGAAGTCTCAAGGCCCGTTCGTTGGGGATGACGGCCGAGGAAAACTTCCCGTAGCGGATAAGCTGCGCGATGCCGAGGGCGTCGATCGGGTCCGTCTTGGTCTTGCGAATCCGTGTTTTGGCGAAGGCACCGGTTTGAAGGGGATTGAGGACCGCGACGGCATATCCGCGGGCGACCAGGTGGTAATGAAGCGCCCAACCGTAGGGTCCGGTCGCCTCCATCCCGATGCGGATCTCTTGGGGGGAGCCGAGTGCGGTGAGCTTTTCGAAGAGAATGGTGAAACCGTCGCGAGAGTTGGCGATCGAAAAGCTCTTGCCGATCGGACTTCCGGATTGATCGACCACGCCGACTTGGTGACGGGCTTTGGCGACATCGATTCCGACGTAGATTCTGACCACGCGTTTCCTCCTCTCTCCAAGGCCACAGGGTTGGGGATATCAAATGCCCCCGAACGTTCTTCAGCCCGGAGTCTCGTGAGTCACCCGGGGCCCAACGCACCCAACCTACGTGTGCCCGGCCACTGAAGAAGTCGGGGGCCACAGTCTCTGTAAAGAGGCCAAGCCTCAAGATGGCTTCGTGGCCTATCCCCGAAGGTTTTCAGAGCATTCGTCCAAAGGGAGCAGCTGGACGTAGCCGTTCACGTCGCCAGGACGGAACGGATGGAACGCCACGAGGCGTTTGACCACCAGTCGATCTCGAGCGTGGTGAAATTCTTCTTCGGAGATCCCGAGGGCTTTGCAGATATGTTCTTTGCGGTAGTAGCTGACGCCGAAGCGATCCGCGGCGAGGACCAAGAACAGGTAGAGGGCCATCTCCGGAAGCCCCATCCGTTCGAGATGGCCGTCGCGAAGCAATCGGTGATCGATCCAGCCGAAGCTGCCTCGGATCGCTCGGACTCGCGCAGGATCAGGAATGAGTTTGGGGCGCATCAGCATGGCCTTTGAAACCACACTGACCCTGTACGGTGCTACGTTTGAGCCGGACTCCTGTCACCAAAGATTCGGGAAGAAAAAGGAGCAATTCAAATCTAGATTTCAGGAAGTAGATCCAAATTCGTGGAAGAATGGAGGGCACTACGTACGAGATGGCGTTTCGGCGCAAAAAGGTTGTCAACAATCCGCGAACTTCTCGGAAATTTCGCAAATATTCCTCATTCTGGCCTGGCAAGGCGCATCATTGCGCCTCAACCGGTGGTGAAGCAGTCTCGGGCCAAAAAGGTTTTAAAAAAGTGAATATTCCACGAGGATTCATGGCCGGGCGGCTCGCCACGGAGGCAGTGCGGGACTTTTTCCCCCTCTCTCCAGGGCCAGGCCGAGGCGAGGGAAACACCCTCTCCGTGGGGCGCTGGCTCCTGTTTCGGATCGCCGTGCGAAGCCGGTTTCGTGCGTGCGAAAGTGCGAATCCATGCAGAATGTCGGGTCGCAGTGGCCGCAGCCTTGCCCCGTTTTGGTGGGGAAGGAGATGAGGGGCCGACTTGGGATCCGTTTGAGGGCAGATGGGTGCACACTCGGTTTTGAATCGGAAAGCGTTGGCACTCAGTTGGCGGCGCGCGCCATTGCGGCAAGGCGATCAGCATGGCAAGGGGTCGCTCCGTTGTGCCGTCTACACGAGAAAAAGCTCCGAGGAGGGCCTCGAACAGGACTTCAACTCGCTCGACGCCCAACGGGAAGAAGCGTGCTTCACGCATCAGCAGGCGAGCTGGAGGCCGTGGCGCGAGGGTTGGATGCGGTACGCGGGAAGCTTTGCCGACTATGCAAGGTGCTGGAAGTCGTGGAAGGCTTGAGGATCGGCGGAGAGTAGGGAGTGACGACGGAGACTTTGGTCAGCTCTGCAGTTCTACATGTTCGGCTAGGAGTCGATATAAAAGTCCGGCAGTAGCTCTTCGCCAGGAGCATAGGCGTAGAGATCAAAATCAGTGACGCCGCTGTCGCGTAGGACGTCTTCGTCGATCAGAACTTGTCCGGTGAACTTACGATCCGTGGTGCAGAGGATAACATGAGCCGCATCGGCCATGATCTCCGGTTTGCGGCTCTGTTTCATTCCAGCCTCTCCCATGAGGCGTTCGATTGCGGTGGTCGCTATGGTGGTGCGCGGCCACAGTGAATTGACGGCGATTCTGTATCGCTCAAATTCCGCCGACATGCCAATTGTGCACAGCGTCATACCGTACTTCGAAATCGTATATGCCAGATTATCTTGGAGCCATTTGCGCTCCAGCGAGATGGGCGGTGACAAATTCAGGATATGCGGACACGCAGATTTCTTTAGATAAGGCAATGCCGCCTGACTGCAGGAAAAAACGGCCCGCGTGTTGATATCTTGCATGAGGTCATAGCGCTTCAACGGCGTCATTTCCGTATTGGTCAGATAAATGGCGCCCGCATTATTGATCAGGGCGTCGATGCCACCAAAGCGCTTGGCGGCTTGGGCCATGACGTCGGAGATGGCCTCCTCGTCACGCACATCGAGGGCGAGGGCCAAGGCCTGACCGCCGGTGGCCTCAACCTCAGCGGCAACGGAGTGGATGGTGCCAGGCAGTTTGGGATTGGGTTCTGTGGTCTTGGACGCGATGACAATGCGCGCCCCGTCAGAGGCGCAGCGCATGGCGATGGCCCTCCCAATGCCGCGACTGGCCCCGGTAATGACGACGGTACGATCTTTTAGTGACGGCATGAGCGCTAGCAGCCTAATCTACGGAATTCCGTAGCACTTTCAAAGCCCGTTTCTTCCTCGACCGGTGGCAGGCTGTCGCGTAGGAACGGGAGACGACGGGGATTACGGCGCTAAACAAGATCCCGGGGCGCAAAGAGGTCCACCTGGAAGCATCGGAGCTGGCCGGGTGGGTTCGGTGGATGGTGCAGGGGTGTGTGGCCCGGGTTGTCGTTAACCTCTCAAGAGCTTGGCGATCGCATCCACCTGGGCGATGCCGCCGGAGCCGGGCTCCTGCTCGACGATGACGCGGCATCCCCAGCCATCTCTCCGGGCGGTCGAAAGAATCGTCCTATCGCGATCCCCGGGAGTCCACTTGGCCGCGCGACGCGCCCGCGAACAGCGACATCAGTTGGTGCAATCTCAGGAAGGAGACCATGGTGTACAGCGATTTGGAAACGACGTCCGGATCGGTGACAAGTGACCATCGCGTTAAAGATGTTTGGAAAATTCTTCAGGCGTCATTCCCGCTTGTTTCACGATCGCCATGAGTGTCCCGCGCGGAAGCTCGCGAGCGTGAACCGGAACGGTCACACGTTTCGTGGGATCGCTGGGATGCTTGAGAGTTGCGTGACTTCCGGCTTGGTGGTGGGCGTAGAGCCTGCGCGCTGGAGTGCGCGCAGAATCTGTTTTGCAGTAAGGCTCGGGAGACGGGAGCTCACGCCATGGGCAGCTCCACATCGAGCTTCTCGATGTCCACTTCAACTTCGGTAGGGATGGGCTCGCCATCTTTCCGAAGGCTTTCCAGATGGCATCGGATGGCGTCTTCCGCCATGTGGCGCGCCTCTTCGAGGGTCTGGCCTGATGTGACGAGGCCAGGCAGAGCGGGAACCGTGACGGTATATCCATCCTCGCCCTTGTCGAAGACCACGGTAAATAACGCCTTCACGTTCACTTCTCCCATGAACTATTTGAAGTATACACGACCCCACCCGGCCGATCAACGTGGCGGTGCGGCGAAGGACATCCCCGCTCGACGTGCTGCCGCGACCGAAATTCTGGGGCGGCCCCTTCTCCGGCTGGCATCGAAGAAAAGCGAGCTGAAACTTCCGCGTCCCGCTGGCGAGGTGAAGCCAAGAGGATCGACCTGATCGGCGCATACATGAGTGTAAGCATCCCCTCGCCTGCCTGGCCGGCGATTCTCGCGTTGGCGCAGCTGGCGGGGTGGGAACCCAGAGGCGACTACTTCCAACCTGCGGGCCAGGTCGTCTTCAGGGACGAAGCGCATGCCCTCGGCCGGGCGCTCGAGTCGGCCCTGCCGCTGATTCCCGACGTGGACGTGCGCTCCGTTCGCGCCATCGAGCATTGCAGCGAGTTGAATCGGCCCATTACGCGGCCTCCCTTGGACGGCGCTGAGATCTGGTCTCCGCTCGAAGCGCTGTCGGGCTCCGGGAAGGAGCGCGTCCGCGCCGTCGCCGCGCTGTGCCGCGCGGGGGGATTCAAGATCACGTGAAGCCAAGCATTTTTCTCCAGATTTGCCTTGCTTCAGGTGCCAGACAGAGCGTTCATCCGACCACGGGCAGGCAAAAGGCATTACAGATGAACGGGTTGCGAGGTGCAGCCGGCTGTGGGCCGAAATAGGACACGCCTGCCCGCGGAGGATTGGACCATGGCGAAGTCGAAGAAGCAGGCGGAATCGGGAGTGGTGGCTGAACTGGCGGCGTTGCAAGGGATGGGGCAGCCGGAGCTGAAGGCGAAGTTCAAGGAGGTTGTCGGTGAAGAACCGCGCTCGCACAACAAGCCGTACCTGATTCGGCGAATCGCGTTCACGCTCCAGCGCGAGGGGAAGGGGAGGAAGGCCATGAAGGGGCAAGGTGAAGCGGCGGCACCGGCAACGGCGCCGGCGACGGACGCGCCCTCTGCGGTCCAGCCCGCTGAGCAGCAGGGGTCCAAGGGCCGCGATCCGCGCTTGCCCGCTATCGGCTCGATCATCTCGAAGAATTACAAGGATCGGGAGATCAAGGTGCTCGTTACCGAAGACGGCTTCGAGATGGACGGCGAGCGGTTCCGCAGCCTCTCGGCGATCGCGAAGAAATTGATGGGCGGGACGAGCGTGAACGGGTTCCTGTTTTTCGGGCTCCTCAAGCAGGAGAAGGGGAAGTAGACCGTGGCGCACGTGAACGGGACGAACGGCAACGGGGCGGCCCCGAACCGCAAGGGGTCGCTCCGCTGCGCCGTCTACACGCGAAAGTCGACCGAGGAGGGCCTCCAGCAGGACTTCAACAGCCTCGACGCGCAACGGGAAGCGTGTGAAGCGTTCATCGCGAGCCAGCGGGGCGAAGGCTGGACATGCCTGCCCGATCGCTTCGACGACGGCGGCTACACAGGAGCGAATATTGACCGCCCTGCGCTCCAGCAGCTCCTGGCCAGCATCGAGGCCGGGAAGGTGGACGTCGTCGTGGTCTACAAGCTGGACCGCCTCACGCGCTCCATCCGCGACTTCGGCCGCATCATGGACGCCTTCGAGCGGAACGGCGTGGCGTTCGTGAGCGTCAGCCAGCGGTTCGATACGACGAGCTCGATGGGGCGGCTGATGCTTCACGTGCTGCTCTCGTTCGCTCAATTCGAGCGGGAGATGACGGCGGAGCGGACGCGGGACAAGGTTCTGGCGGCGCGGCGGAAGGGCAAGTGGACCGGCGGCTACCCGCCGCTGGGCTACGACCTCGCCCCAGATGGCGGCGTGCTCATCGTCAACGCCGGTGAAGCCGATCAGGTCCGCGAAATCTTCTGGCTCTACATTGAGAACGAGTCGCTCATCGCAACGGTCGAGGAGCTGAACCGTCGTGGCTGGCGGTCCAAAAGCTGGACGACGAAGGAGGGCGGTCGCCATGAGGGCAGGCCGTGGTCGAAGACGACGCTGCGTCGCTTGCTCACGAGCAAGGTCTATCTCGGCATGATCCCGCACAACGGCGACGCGTATCCTGGCGATCACCCGGCCATCGTGGACGCGCAGGTGTTCCGGCAAGTCCAGGAACTGCTTGGCGACGGCAGGTCGCACGGCTCCAGCGCCAGCAGGAACGGGTTCGCGTATCTCCTGCGCGGCCTGGTCCATTGCGCCGCCTGCGGCTCCACGATGAGCCCGGCGACGACGAAGAAGCGCAGCGGGACGAATTACCGCTACTATCGCTGCACGGCGGTGGATCGCGGCGGTCGGGACGCTTGCGCCGTGCGCTACGTGCCGGCGGCCGAGTTGGAGCGTGTTGTCGTGGACGAGCTTCGGAAGCTGGGAAAGGAGCCCGAGCTTCTGGACGAGACGCTGCAAGAAGCGGGGCGGAGCGTTGCCGCTTCCCTTGCGCGGCTGAAGGAGGAAGCGAGGCGACTCCAGGCCGAGGAACGCCGTATCAAGGACCAAGCCGGGCGGGTGTTCGCGTCGAAGGCGACCGGAACGCTGGCGACCGGCCATCTCGCGGATCTGGAGGAGCGGCAGGAGCAGGTCGCGGCGAGGCTGGCCGAGATCGAAGCGGAATCGCAGCGGCTGGCGGCGGTCAGGATCGACCCCCACGAGGCCAAGCAGGCGCTGGCGCTATTCGATCCAGTTTGGGACGTCCTTGATCCAAGGGAGCGCGAACGGCTCGTAAGGCTTGTCGTGGAGCGCGTGACCTACGACGGAGTGATGGGCGAAATCGCGGTCCAGTTCCACCCGCTGGGCCTGAAGTCGCTCGCGGCGGAAGCGGTGAGCACGACGGCCGAGCTGAAGCGCGTGGGGCGGGCTGGGGCCGTCGGGGTGAAAGAGGAGGTGGCGTGAGGCGAGTTAGCTCTGATTGCAGGGCTGCAGGCCGTTGCTTGTGGTAGGCCTGTTCCCCCCGAAGCCCGGACGAGGGCGCGGTGTCAGCCGAACACGTGTTCTACGTTGAGGTTGTCCTCCTTGTGATTGGGAAACTGAAATCGGGACCTCCCGTGTGGGGCGGAGGAATCGGCCATGTAGTGCGCGTCCAGGAGGTCGCCGGAGAACCAGACCGTCTTTCAGGGGTGCTCCTGGAGAAGAGTAGAATGGAGAAGGGGGACGCAAGGGGGAAACGAGCGCGGATCCGTCGGGGTCTCGGGAGCGAATGAAAGGCAGAAGGATTGGAGTCTCCTCAGCGACAGTCGATTACACTCCCTTATGCCTGAAGCAGGAAGCTCAGAACCGCGATCATGGCGCGGCCCTTGAAGGATTCTGCGCCTGTGGCGAAGGAAGGGGATGTTCTTCGAGGCGTCTTTGCGTTATACTTTCATTGGTACTGAAGTTGAAGTTGCCGTTGGCGCAGTTATGGGTCAGGTCGTCAGGTTTCCTGCGGATCGCCGCCTCACGCTCGTCACGGACCTGCACTTGGGCGATGGGTCCTACACCGACCTCTTCGGGAAGAAGGATAGGGAGTTCCTCGGGCTCTTGGAGCAGGCGGACCGCGGAAGCGACGAGGTCGTCTTCATGGGCGACAGCTTCGACCTACTTCAGGCCTGTTCCCTCCCACGCGTCCTACAGGCCCACCCCGAAGTTGCCGGGAGAATCCGGAATCTCGCGAGGGCGCGGCGGGTCGTGTTCCTGCGGGGCAACCACGATTTCGAGGCCGGAGTCGAGCGGGCCTTTCCTGGCGCGCGCGCCGCGGACCGGGTGTTCGTGGGACCGGATATCCTCATCGAGCATGGAGACCGGTTCGACCCCTGGGGGAACCGCGAGACGGCTGCGGCAGGCCGGCTCCACAACTTCTTCGAGCGGCTCACGCGCTCCTTCTGGCGCATCCCGCTGCGCGAGCACAGGGACTGGGGCAACCGGCTGCTCCACTGGCTGGCCCACAAGCTCATGATCGTCGTCCGTGTGGCGCAGCGCGCGCTGGCGCGGGCCGGATACCGCCGGGCTTCCCGGAAGCTCCGGCGGTTCCTCATCTACTGGTCCAGGACGGTCTGGGGCGATTACCACGCTCTCTTCCAGCGCGTCCGGAGGGCGCTGCCGCAATGGAAGCGCACGCGAGTCCTCATCCTCGGGCATACCCACCTTCCGGGCGACGTGCGCCTCGGCGCGAAGCGCTACATCAACGTGGGATCTTGGGCGGGAAACAACACCCAATACTGCAACTTCGACGGCCGTGACTTCTCGGTGCGGGAGTGGCGCACGGGCCGGAAGATCGGTGACGAGAACTACCGGTTCCTCCTACGGTGCCCGCGCCTGCCCAACTTCGAGGAGTGGTACGCCCTTTTCCACCGAGAGATGCTGACGTTCGAGGCCTGAAATGAGGGTGCTCGTTGGGCGGGAGGCAAAGATCTTCGCCGCGTTTGCGGACGCGCTCGTGGGGGCGTCTTGCATCCCTGCGGAGCGGCTGGCGCGGCGGGTCCGGGAGATGCTGGCGCGGTCCACGCTGACGGCGAGGATCTTCTTCCGCGCGGCGCTCCTCCTCTTCGAGTGGGGCACACTCCTCCTCCGGACGGGAAGCGGCCGCTTCGAGCATTTCACCCGCCTTCCCGTTCGGGTCAAGGCCCGGTACCTGCACCTCTGGATGCATCACAAGTGCGCGCTCGTGCGGCAGGTCTTCCTTTTCCTCAGGCTCGTGGCGCTGGCCGCCTACTACGACGACCGCGAGGAGGCGGGGCGCCTTGGGTACGTGCCGAGATGGCTCTCTTGAACCTCGACTTCCTCGATCGAATCCTGAAGCCGGAGCGTGTGTTGCCCGGCGCGGAGGTGGAGGCGGACGCTGTCGTCGTGGGCACCGGTGCCGGCGGGGCAGTCGCGGCCTGCGAGCTGGCCGAGGCGGGGCTCGACGTGGCGATGCTCGAAGAGGGAGAGTTCTTAACCGCGCGCGACTACGGGCGCCTCACACCCCTCGAGGCGGTGAAGTTGCTCTACCGGCACGGGGGCCTGACCTTCACTATGGGCAACGCGTCGGTGCTCCTCCCCGCTGGGCAGTGCGTCGGGGGTACCACCGTGATCAACTCCGGCACGGCGCTCCGGGCCGTCCCGGAGGCGACGGATCGCTGGGTCGCCGAGTTCGGTCTACGCGAGCTCGTGCGCTCCCTGGACGGGACCTACGAACGGGTTGAGGCGGCGCTCGGCGTGTCGCCGGTCGCGGACGAGATATTCGGAGGGAACGGGCGGATCTTCCGACGCGGGGCGGAGCACCAGGGCTTTCGGGGGGCGGTCCTCACGCGTGCCGAGCGTGGCTGCCGCGGCGCGGGACGATGCTACCTAGGTTGTCCCAACGACGCCAAGCAAGCCACGAACGTGTCCTACGTCCCGCGGGCGCTGCGGGCGGGGGCGCGGCTCTTCGTGCGAGCCGAGGCACGATGTGTCGTGATTGAGAGGGGCCGGGCGGTCGGCGTGAAGGCTTTTCTTCGCCCGAAGGCGGGCGCGGCCTTTCCCGCGCTCTTCCGAGCAAACGTCGTCGTTGTGGCGGCCGGCGCGGTCCACACGCCGCTCCTCTTGGCGGGCGTTGGAGGTTGCGGACGCGGATTGGGCCGCAACCTTAAGATTCACCCCGCCTCACGCGTCGTGGGGCTCTTCGACGAGGAGGTCCGTGGCTGGGACGGGGTGCCTCAGGGATACCATCTCGAGGAGACGCTGCGGGAAGGTATCTCGATCGAGGGGGTCTTCCTCCCGCCAGCGCTACTGGGGCCGTCGATACCGCAGTTGGGCGAGTCCCACGCTGAGGTCATGCGTCGGTACAACAATTTGGCGATGCTGGGGTACCGCGTGATCGAGACGGGAGAGGGACGCGTGCTACCGCGCGTCCTCGGGTGGCCCCGCGCCTGGCCGATCATCTGGTACCGCCTGCGGCGCTCAGATGTGCGGCTCCTGGCGCGCGCGGGGGCCCTCGCGGCCGAGATCCTCTTCGGCGCCGGGGCGCAGCGGGTCTTCACCGCCATTCGGGGGTTCGAGGTCATGGACTCGGCCGACGACGCGCGGCGGCTGCGCGCGGCGGAACTGGGGGCGTCGGACATGGAGCTTTCAGCTTACCACGCGCAGGGGACGGCGAGGATGGCGGACCGGCCGGACCTCGGGGTCGCCAACCCTTGGGGCGAGGTCTGGGGCGTTCGCGACCTCTACGTGGCCGACGCCTCTGCGATCCCGGCTACGCCGGTCTCGAACCCGCAGGTCTCGATCATGGCCTTCGCCACGCACGTCGCGGCCGGCATCCTGGCCCGGCGCGGCCGTGCGCTGCGCGAACGTATGGAGGAAACGACCGCCCACTCGTAAGAACAAAGAAAAAGAAGAGAAAGGACACGAAGAAGCGGGCCTTCATGGACCGGAAAGCACGCCTTTTTGTGACCTTTGTTTGCTTCGTGTATTGGAATCAGTCACTCGTAAGGAGGGCCCTGCTCACCTTCCTCGTCGACGGACCACTGTTGTTCTTAATGGGCGCCGCGTTCGGGGTGCTGGCGCGGAAGGAGGGGAATCTATTTCCCCGGCGCAACTTCACCTGCGCGCTCGTGGCGCTCGTCCTGGTGGGGATCGGCGTCCCCGCTTCGGCCTACGTGCTCTATCCGGCATGGATGTGGGGCTACTACGTGGATTCCCGTCAGGTTACAAGCCTTCCGGTCGTCCTGATCTTCGCGCTCTACGCCGCTCTCTTCCTAGGCGGGTATGTCCTCCCACGCCGGCTCGAAAGAGCACGCCGGGGGACGGGCTGGGCGGCCGCCTTCATCGCGTTGCTGACGCAGGCCGCGCTGCTTGCGTGGCAGTGGCCGAGGTACTTTACCGTCACGACGCTGGAAGGCTTCCGCGAGGGCCGACAGGTGGCGCCGAATCAGATTCCCTTCCTGGCCTGGACGTTTCCCTGTTCCGTCGCCGTGCTCGCCCTCTTGCTCTGGCTGGCCCGGCCTGGAGGCCGGTCGGGACCCTCCCCGCCTAGCGGCCGCTCGAGCGTCCCCTGACGCTGGGCGAAGTGCCAGGGGAGCTTGCCTGCCCAGAGTCGACAAGCTTCTACGCACCTGCCCCGTGGTAGCCAAGCGGGTTTGCCAAGGTCTCTCAATCCACGAGGGTTCATTTTCCGGGCGCCCGGACAGTTGGGTTTAGAATCCCAGAGGGCTTCCCGGCCCGGACGCGATCAGCGGTTTCCGGCTCGGTTTGTCCGGCTGGTACCGGAGATTTGCGCTCCAGCAATTCCCGCATGCCGAGCGTAAGCACGACTTCGTATGCGATCGGGCTTATCACTCTGTGGCGAGACAACTTGATGAGGCGCGCGAGCGGCTCTGCGGGAAGTGCCGCCTGCTGGGGGTCCAGGAGGGGGCGAGGGTGGGGTAGGGAGGAGCTGCCGCGAGAAGGAGATCACAAAGTACCAGAGGAAAACCGGCGCGACCGCCGAAGCGAAGAAAATGCGATATCGCTCGGGGACCCCCGTCCGCCTTTCGGCTCGGCGCCGCGAATCGCGTTCACAATGAAGGAAATGCGCAAGGGGCTTCCCGCTCCTGGTCCTTTTACGACCAAAGATCTTCGATGTGTCCTTTGCCATGGCTGATCGTCTATTGGGCCGTACTTTCATAGGCGATCGACTTCGAGATGGCCGCCTCTGTCCTGGCACTCTACGAGATGTATCGAACGCTGCCGCGCGCCCTCGTCGGGGTTGAGACTTGTCCAGTCGAGGAGCGAGGATGGCGGCCAGTATTTCAGACAAAGGCGGCCTCCCTCTTGCGGTTCCCTAACGCGCTCTTTCCCTCGGACAGAAGTCTTCGGGCAACATTTCCCGGCCGCGAGTAGTGCAAGGAGGCAATTCGCTTTGATCTGATGCGCCTTCTGAGCGATTCATGTGGCCAGAGGAGGCCGCATGGATTTCGCCACCGGGAGCGAGTCGCGCAAAGTGATCGGTCCAGGAATTATCAAGCGGGTACTGAACGGCTTCGACGGGACGTTCTGATCACGCGGCCCGAAGAGACCCCCGCTCCGCGGGGGTTTCTTCATGCCGCGCGCGTCTCACGGAGTCCGAGAAACGCAGTCTCATGCAGATCGAGAAACAACAATCATCGCCGCCCCGTCCGCTGATCCTCCGCCTTTCCGTCGCTTTGTCGCCAAGATTCCCGCCCCGCCGACTTCCTCTTTGCACCCCCAGCGCGCCCTTTTTCACTCCAATCGCCGCCGGGCCCATATACATGTCCGAGGGAAGGCCGGTCGTGGTCGTGGGGCGGCTGATGCATGACCCGAAGCTGCGGCATGGTGGTCCTGAGGGAACGGCGTTTCTCAAGATGAGGCTGGTGATCGCGCAGCTTTGCGAAGGAAAGCGAGCCGGCTCCACGCCTGCTGTCATCGTCGGCGTGAGCTTCCGAGGCTGGCTGGCGGAGATCTGCGCATGCCGAATACTTAGTGGAATACCAAGGAGTCCGGATTTCTTTGTCTGGCCTATGGGCACAACGCTTCTTCCCGCCTCTTCATTGAGATGACGCCGGGCGCTTCCGTCGCAACTCCGTTAATGCGGCCACGATCGGCCAACGGGAGTCGCTCGACCCTATATCCATCTCGGTGGCATCGTGCCATGAATCGTTTCAAATTCCTGAAACTCCCATTAACCTCAATGTCCAGCGTCGCCGACGTTGGCGTTACCCGTCCTTTGAGGATGTTGATCTGGATTCCCGATGAATCTTCATCTGGGAAAATCGATTCGCCCGCCAGCCTTTGGACCTCGAAATGAAGGTGCAGACTCTTTGCTAGAACCATGGCTCACCTCAGCCGCTTCAGGTTCGTATCTGACGCCGCCTGTACCAAAGCACCATCGGGCCGTGCCGACGATTCAACGATTCGCCTATTTTCGTCCCACCGGCGTCGGGTGGGTGCAGATCGCCTTGAACGTCAGCGCGATGTCCTTGAACGTCACGTCGCCGGTCTTCGCCTCACGATCCGACTTGGCGACGATCACGAGATCGTTGATGGAAACGATGCCCGCCAGCCGGCCTTCCTCGTCTTTGATCGGAACCCGCCGGATCTGATGGGTCCTCATGGTTTCCAGGACGTCCTGGATATCGTCATCCGTAGTGCATGTGAGCACATGATTCCCAGCGACGATATCTCCCACCTTCAGTTCCGCGGCGGGTCGATTCCGAGTGGCCAGCGCGATGAAGGCATCCCGATCGGTGATCACCCCGATGGGTTTGCCTCCCTGATCCACTACCGGAATCACGCCGCAATCGGCCTCCAGCATGAGATGCCCGACTTCGGCGAGGTTCATGTCCGGATGACACAATTGTACGTCCTTCTTGATAACGTCACGCACCTTCATAAGGCACCTCCAGAAGCATTCAGTTCCGTTCTGATTCAAGAAAACGGATCAACTCGTTCGCAAGCCCCCAAAACGGCCGTTCGCAGTTCATGTTTTGATAACGATTTCCTTGTGCGAAGCGTGAATCTCCTATCGTGCATTCCTGAAGGGGAGCGTCTCGTTTACAGATTCGGCATTTTCCCACGGCCTCGAACCGCTTGGGCGCTTGTGCGGGTGATGGGTCGAACGTCCGCCAGAATTCTCATCCTGCGTACCGGAGCGCGAATTCAGACGGAATCGACAGCGTTGAAGCGTGCGGCATACGGCGGAGGTGCTCACGCCGAGGCGGGTGGCCGCTTCACCTATGGATTGGGCTGATTCTGCCCAGGCGCGGAGCACCTTGAGCTGGCACTCGGTCAAGGCGACGACGAAATGGCCGAAGTGATAGGCCATAAGCCGCGAAACCCCATAGCGGCGCAGCGGCTTCCGAAGTTGAAACCTGAAGTCGTCCAGGCGGGGGTCGCGATCGGCCATTTCGGGGTGGATGGATCGCAAGAGGGAGCGGAACTCCCGGCGGCGCTGCAGGGCGTCCGGCCAGCGAAGCAGGATGCGGGCCAAGGCCCCGGTAATGTCAAGAGGAGGACCTTCTCTCGCTTCCTGGCTGAGCCAGTCGATGACCTTATCTGGCCGGCAGTGCCGGCGGCCCCAGGTGGAGACGACGCCGCTTCTCGCCACAGCGGCACCACGTTTGAAGCGCGGGTTGCCTAAAGCAACGAGACTCAGGGGCAGTGATTGTACCGCGCCTTGCCCCACGAACAAAGCGCAATCGTTTTCGCCGGGGCGCCCCTGCTCTGGAGCGGGTTCCACCTTGAGCCCTTTGTATTCCGAAGAATCGTACGCCTGATTGCGTTGCTCTCCCCGCGCTTCGTTGCCGTGATGTGCGGCACGGAGGGCACAAATGGAAATCGAAACCGACGTGGACACGTTCCTGGCGGAGCTGTGGGATCGGTTGCGCGTGATCGCCGCCGCGCTGCGGGGAATGGGGGCCGTGATGGAATGTTTCGCCGACGCAAGACGTCCTCGTAGCCGTCCAGGAGAAGGGTGCTCTTCGGATCGAGCCGCGACGCTGGGGCCTGATTCCGAGCTGGGCAAAGGACGCGGTGATCGGGAACCGGATGATTAATGCGCGGCTGGAGACGCTGGCAAGCCAAGGGTTCTCTCGGTATGCTCTGATCCGACACCAGCGTAAAGGTCATTGCCACCAAGTTAATTTCTGAGAGCCAACCGTGACCAAATGCCGAAAAACCCATAGGACCAGAGAGAGGGGGTTCTATGCGGCAGAAAGCCCGCTTGAGGCGGAGAGACCGTACAGCCAGG
>JACQVR010000047.1 GCA_016209705.1 Planctomycetota bacterium | reverse complement strand
GCGAACGAACGCGCGCCGCCGAAACGGCTCCCCGACCGCCTTGCGGCGGCGCCGCCATCGGCCGTCCGTCCGGCCGCAACGACGGCGTTGCGTCCGGATGGACGGCTGGGGGGCAGGAATCCGCCGGTCCATCCCCTTGGTGGCTTCCAGGGGACCCGGAGCACGGCATCCACTTCAGAAAGTACGCATTCGCCGGATGAACAAAAATATCTCCCTATCTCCCCCCTATCTCCGGATCTCCTTAAGAAATCTTCTCCGAGGTGAGTTCTTTCTCCGTGAACTCCGTCTCCTCCGTGGGCTCGCACCCGGAGGTTTTGCAACAGATTCTTAGAAGGACGAACCGGACCGCGCATCGGTCAGCTCCCGCCGCGGCTGGCGGATCTCGATCGAGGCGCGATGGCCGTCCAGTGATTCCATCTTGGCCATGGCGATGCCGACCGGCGCCACCTGCATCAAGCCGTCCCGCGTCAGAAACTCGAACGAAATCGTCTTGGTGAACGTGTTGGCACTCAAGCCGCTGAACCGGCGCGCCCCCCCGAGCGTCGGCAGCGTGGAGTTCGGTCCAACCCCGTAGTCGCCGACCGCGACGGGCGACATGTCGCCCAGGAAGATCGCGCCCGCGTGACGGATCTCGTCCATCACGTCACGAGGATGGTCGCACGCGATGATCAAGTGCTCGGGCCCGTAGTCGTTGACGAAGGCGATCGCCTTCGGAAGGGTGTCGGCGACGAGGATCGCGCCGTTGGCGGCGAGCGCCTTCTGCGCGATCTCGAAGCGGGGAATGACGCGCGCCTGCACGGCCAGCTCCTGCGCCACCGCCTCGGCCTGCTTGGGATCCGTGGTGACTAGAATCGAGCGCGCGTCCGGATCGTGCTCCGCCTGCGCGACGAGGTCCGACGCGATGTAGCGCGGGTTTCCGTTGCCGTCAGACAGGACCAGGAGTTCCGTCGGTCCGGCCAGAAAGTCGACGGCGACGAATTCCGAGAGCAATTTCTTGGCCGCCGTGACGTAGCGGTTCCCCGGTCCGACGAGGATCTCAACGCGGGGAACGGCGGCGGTGCCGTACGCGAGCGCGGCGATGGCCTGGGCGCCGCCGACCTTGAAGATGCGGTGCACCCCCGCGACTCGGGCGGCGTGCAGGACGGTCGCGGGCAGGGTGCCGTCGGGACCCGGAGGAGTGCATAGCATGATTTCGCGGACTCCGGCGACGGCGGCGGGAACCGCCGTCATCAGCACGCAGGACGGATAACGCGTCAGACCGCCGGGTACGTACAGGCCGGCTCGGGCATAAGGGACGACGCGCGTGCCGAGCAGGATGCCCTTGACGGGCGAATACTCGAACGATTTCAACAGCCCCTGGCGGTGAAACCGCGTGAGATTCTCGAACGCCGAGCGAATGGCCACCTGCTCCTGCTGGGTGACTTTCTTCTCGCCGGCGTCCCACTCCTCGCGGCCGACCTCGATTGATGCCAGGCGGACCTTGTCGAACTTTTCCGAATAGGCGCGCACCGCGTCGTCCCCTCGGGCGCGCACATCCGAAACGATGGCGCGGACCGCCGCGAGCACCTCCTGGGTCACCACATCGGGCCGAAGGAGCAACGTCCGGCGCGCCTGCACGTCGAGCTCCGCGAGTCGGCGGATGGGGATCATGGTGGCACGAAATTCTTCATCTTTGATGGGAAGCGGGCAACTTACAAACTCCGGCGTTCCGCGTCCAGTGTGGCTCTTAGCGGAACCCCGCGCATTCATCCACGGCCAGGACCGCCAAGGCCGTCGCCAGCAGGGGATCGTTCTCGCGCATGAGCGGCGAGGCGTTGACCCACAATCCGTCGGTTCGCTGAGTCGAGGCCAGGGCATGAACGATGCGGTCCCTCCAGGCCGGCCGCTCGGAGGCCATCGCGCGCGCCACGGCGGCCAGCCAGTAGCCGCGCAGTCCTTCGTGCCACGGGGGTTGATGCCGGGGCTCGAAGCCGGGACAGCAGTTCGTCGCGAACCGCTCATCCAGCCATCGCGTCGCGGCCTCGATCCGTTCGGAGGAAGCGCCGGTCAATCGCAGGCAGATCAGGCCGTCGGCCGTGGCGGTCCCGTATGAGAGCCGAAACTCGGCATTCGGACCCGTTTCCACGACGCCCGCCTTGTTCTGGGAAGGCAGAGGAGTGAAGAAAAATCCTCCGTCGTCCCGCGGATCGCGATCGTAGTTCTGGCAGCGCTCGACGAAAACGCGCGCCCGCGCCCAGAGCGGATTTTCTTTCGCCACGCCGGCCTGCGCCAGCGCTTCCAACACGAAACGCGTGACCGACAGATCCAGCCTGAACGCGTCGGGCTTCGGACGCGGCTTCCCTCCAAACGCCCACCCGCCATACTCGGGATCGGATGGATTCCAGCCTTCCTCCTCATCGAGCTGGGCCGATGCCAGGGAACCCGCCATCCGCTCGATCAGGGGGCGCGCGCCGCCGGCGTCGAGCCGCGCGAGCGCCAGAATCGCCAGCGCCGTTGCATAGTTGGGATAATCGGCCGCGTCGGGCAGAAGTCCGACCCTCCCTTCCGCGTCGACCTGAGCCTTCAAGCAGCGCAGGCCGCGTTCGATCGATGCGGCGTGTCGATCGCGAATGTCGGGCGGCATCCGCGCCAACGCGACGAGGACGAGGCCGGTCATGGCCGGCCCCGGGCGCAACACGGCCACCTCCTCTCCCCGCCAGGCGCCGTCCGGCTGCTGCCGCTGCGCGAGATATCGCGCCGCGAATTCGAGCGTGGCGGTTTCGACCGGCACTCGATGGGTCGAATATTTCAGAATCAGGAGGGGCGCCGTGACGAAACCGATTGTCGGCAAGACGAGGATGACGAGCAGCAAAGTCCGATTGGAGAGTCGCCGGCGCAGGAGACCGGCACGTGAAGCGGAAATCCGCGATCCCACGGGCTCACCTTATTTTATGGAGCGTCGCAGATGGGGGAGATGCGGTGTTGAGACTTTCCATAGGTATTCTCCATCTCCTCATCGCCACGATCTCCACATCTCCCCTATTTCACCTGGAAATCCAGCAATTCCCGGGTGGTCACCTTTTCGGCGGATCCCAGCGTCGTGCGAACCTCTTCGCGAATCACGAATCCCGGGACCTCCTCGCTCACCCAGCGCGCGAGATGCACGCGGCGTCCGTCCGAATACGTTTCGGTGCGCTCATAGACCGCGTAGGTCAGCAGGTGCTTTCCGATCTGGACGCGCTGGCCGATCCGGGAAATCCGTCCTTCCGCCTTCGCCGATTTCTGCCCTTTCGAAGCCTCGGATTCCTCCTTGACGATGCGGCCCGGGATCTCCCGCGAGTACCAGGTGCGGACGCGCTCCTGGCCGCTCTTGTCCTCCACGACCTGTTCGTACAGGACGCATGCGATCGACTTCCCGTCGATGTCCAATGTCTCCTCCCGGACCCGCTTGGCTTCAGGCATCTTGGTGCTGGTGGGCGTCTCCCGGCTTCCGGTCGGCTTGCCGTTGACCAGCGCTTCGATCCGGATCGTGACCTGGTCCGCTTGGACTTTGGTCAACGACATCCGGATCACGCTGCTCCGCTCGTCCTTGGGCCCCTTCTCGAAGTTCCGGTACGTCATCCAACTTCCGATCCCGAAACCGCTCCACGCGTGGCGATATTCTTCTTGAATCGAGAACGCCAGAACGGCGGCACAGAGCAGAATGTTCATGTTTGGGATCCATTTCTAAATGACCGCCAAAACGCTAAAACGCCATCCGATGTGCATTTGAGATCTCTTGGCGCTTCGGCGTTTTGGCGGTTCATGAATAGGTCGAGTTAGGGACGATCCAGGAGACTCTCGAGTTTCTCGACCCGCGTGACCGGCGCGTCGCACGCGTGATTCCGGCACACGTGCGCCGCGGGCTGTCCCCGGATCGCCTTGCGCCCTTCCACGAAAGGCAGGAGGCGGAGCGTCTCGGGATCCGCGCCCTCCGCCGGCACCTGAACCAGGATCGCATTCGGAAGGTACCGGCCCCGGATCGCGCGGCGCATTTCGGGAGCGTCGCCGGCCAGAACAATCTGGGTCCACGGGGTCAGGGAAGCTTCGACCGCGGAACACAGGTGGGGAAACGCCGAGCCTTGAAGCGTGAGTTCGGCCGCGAATCGCTCCATCGTCGCCACGGCCGCCCGGCGCCAGGGCTCGCGCATCGTGAATTCCGCCAGGCGCAGGAGGGCGTGCGCGGCCACGGCGTTCCCGGAAGGGAGCGCCCCGTCGTAGATGTCCCGAATGCGCGCGACCAGAGCCTCCTGGTCCTTGCCGGAAAAATAAAAGCCCCCCGCGGGAGCTCCGAAGAGATCGATCATCTGCTCGGCCGTTCGGATTGCCTCGCGAAGGTATTCGATCTTGGATGTGGCCTGATAGAGGAGCGTCCATGCCTCCGTCACCCAGGCGTAATCGTCCAGGAATGCCGGAATGGCGGCCTCGCCGTCGCAGTATCTCCTCAGATAGCGCCCGTCCGCACGGCGCAGGTTGTCGTATAGGAAGCGCGCGGCCTTCTCGGCCGATTCGAGGTAACGGGGTTCTTCGAAGGCCGTTCCCGCCTCCACCAGCGCGCCGATCATCATCGCGTTCCATTCGGTCAAGATCTTGTCGTCGCGGTGGGGCCGCGGGCGGCAGGCCCGCGCCTCGAAAAGCTTCTTCTTGCCGTTCTCCAGGATCCGGCGCGCCTCTTCCACGGTACAACGGAATTCCTTCGCGAGCTCCGCTTCGCCGGCGGCGACGTGGAGGACGCTGTTTCCGCGAGGCTCCCGCGCTTCGTGCGGTTCCCAGTTTCCGCCTTCGACGACGCCGAGCGCCCGACACAGCAGGTCGCCGTCCCGGCCGGGCACGACGCGCTTCACCTGGGCGGGCGTCCAGACATAAAAGGTTCCCTCGAACCCCTCGCTGTCGGCGTCCTCGGCCGAATAGAAGCCGCCTTGAGGCGCCGTCATGTCGCGCAGTACGTAGTCGCAGGTCTCGCGGACCACGCGCTCGTAACCGGAGTCCCTCGTGATTTGCCACGCCCGCACATAGGATCGAACCAAGAGGGCATTGTCGTAGAGCATCTTCTCGAAGTGAGGCACGAGCCAGCGCGTGTCCGTGGAATAGCGGTGAAAGCCGCCGCCGAGCTGGTCGTAGATCCCGCCGCGCCTCATGCCGTCGAGCTGCGCCCGGACCATCTTCAAGGCCGTTCCCGAGCCGGAACGCCGGTGCATTCTCAGGAGAAACTCCAGCGTGACGCTGCGCGGAAATTTTGGGGAGCTGCCGAAGCCGCCGTGCTCGGGATCGAATTGCTGTTCGAACTGCTCGGCCGCGCGATCCAGGAGATCCGCCGTCAAGGCTCCGCCGCCTCCGCCCCGGCGGTCGGATCCGGCGATCGCCTCGACGAGCGCCTTTCCCGATTCCAGCAGCTTGGCGCGCTCCGTTGTCCACAGCGCGGCGATGCGCGACAGGATCTCCTTGAAGCGCTCCGGCGGCCAGTAGGTGCCGGCGAAGAAGGGCTCGCGGTCGGGCGTCAGGAAGGCCGACAGGGGCCACCCGCCGTGACCGTTCATGGCCAGGGCGGCCGCCATGTAGATCTGATCCACGTCCGGGCGCTCCTCGCGATCGACTTTGATGGACACGAAATGTTCGTTCAGCACGCGGGCGATGTCCTCGCTTTCGAACGATTCGCGCTCCATGACGTGACACCAGTGGCAGGTCGAATAACCGATGGACAGGAAAATGACCTTGTCTTCCTCCTTGGCTTTCCGGAACGCCGTTTCGCCCCACGGATGCCAGTTCACGGGGTTGTGCTTGTGCTGCCGCAGGTAGGGGCTTTTTTCCGCCGCAAGTCGATTTTCGCGTTTCGTGCGATCTTGCATGGGGGTCTCTGGCGACACGTTGGGGGCGCACGAGGCGCACAGCAGGATCCCGCCGACCAGGGCACGCTTCATGCGACGCTTCTTTATACCGCCGCGATCCGGTCCTCGCTAGGAGCGCGTCGGGGTAATGAGTCGTCGCGCTCCTAATGGCGAAGCCTTCGGCTTCGCTTTTTTCCTCTTCGACGAAGATTCAACTCCTCCTCTGCTTTTGCGGGTTCCTCCTTATATAACCGCCCAGCCATCCCCTACGTTCAGCTTCGACGAAAATCCTTTCGCGCGCACTCGATGCAACTCCTTTAAACCCGGCCGTTCGAAGCGGCCGATTCTTCCTTTCCAAAAATGCGATTTTGCGGCCTCCGACCCCGACGCGCTCCCCCATTAGGAGCCTGTCAACCCCATGAATCCGACAGGCTAGAACTATCTATTCCCGGTCGCTTCGTGGTGAATAACGTCTCGGAAGTACGCAATAACCGGAAGAGCCCCATTTTTCGATCTCCATATCTCCAAACGCTCCGCATCCCCCCGATTTTTCTCCGTGCCTCGGTGTCTCCGTGGTTAATTTGCTCCGTGAACTCCGCTTACTCCGTGGCCTCCCGACCCGACGAATTGCCAGGCGATCGCGCGGGTGCGGTAGACGAAATCCACGCCGCCGCCGATCTGGAAGCGGTCGAAAAGCGCCTCGAGCGCGCGCCGCAAGCCGTCCTTGTCCCTCACGCCGTGCTCCACGTACGAGCTCGAAAACGCGCGGCCGATCAGCGCGGCGCGGTCCATCCGTTGAACGTAGGGAAAGGAGCGTTCCTCCCGATTCGAGACCGGTTCGCAGGGGTCGTCCGTCCAGCGTTCCTTGACCGCGCGATATTCGTCACTGGTGGTGAGGAGCAGGCGATCATACGCGTCCATGAAGGGGCCGGTTTCGCGCAGGTTCCAGAAGGCGCAGCACCATCCTTCGGGCTTCAGGATGCGCCGCCATTCGCGGAGCGTCTCCGGCGTGTTGAACCAGTGAAACGCCTGAGCGGCGGTGATGAGCGTGACGCTGTGGTCCGGCAGCCCGGTGGCGGAGGCTTCGCCTTTTGCATAGCGGCCTCCCTCGCGCCGGGCGACGGCGAGCATCTCTTCGTTGGGATCGAGGCCGATGGTCTCCCGGCCGCGTGCGGCCAGGAGGCGGGTTGAAATGCCCGTGCCGCACCCGATGTCCGCGATCGTTCCGCGAGGCGCCTGCGCCAGGATCCAATCGAAGAGCGCGTCGGGATAACCCGGCCGAAAGCGATGATACAAGTCCGCGACGGCGCTGAATCGCTCCTTTGAATTCTCCCGCATCCACGGAATTGTAACCGAATCTTGACCTGTCCACATGGCTGCGCGTATCTTGGATCTCCCCCATTCATGAAGGAGGCAAAATATGGCTCTCGCGGAATATCGCGCCGAAGGCGGAATCGCCACGATCACGCTCAATAATCCGCCCGCGAACCTTTATACGCATGAGATGATGCTGGACCTGGACAAGGCCATCCTCCAGGCACGCTTCGACGACAACGTGCACGCCATCGTCCTCACCGGCATGGGCGATAAGTTTTTCTGCGCCGGCGCGGACATCAAAATGCTGGCCAGCGTCACGCCCAAATTCAAATATTTCTTCTGTCTGCACGCGAACGAGACGCTGAGCCGACTGGAGCAAACGCCCAAGCTCGTCATCGCCGCCTGCAATGGGATCACGGTGGGGGGCGGGCTGGTTATCGCGATGGCCGCCGACATCCGGATCGGCCGGAAAGGCGGCGGGAAAGTGGGTTTGCCCGAAGTGAACCTCGGCGTCCTGCCCGGCACCGGAGGCACGCAACGGATCGCCCGCATCGTCGGCAAGTCGCGCGCCATCGAAATGATGACCAGCGGCCGTCTCTGCGCCTTCGAAGAGGCCCAGCAATACGGGCTCATGGATTTCCTGTACGAGGCGCCCGATACGGCGACGTTCCTCTCGAAGGTGCACGAGTACGCGAAGCAGTTCGTCCCCCCCAACAAGGCGGCCAAGGCGGTGGGGCTCATCAAACGGTCGGTGCAGTCCGGGGCGGAAGTGGCCTTCGAATATGGCCTGGCCATGGAGCGCGAGTTTCAAGCGCAGCTCTTCGCCAGCGAGGACGCGAAAGAAGGCCTGAACGCGTACGTC
The DNA here is from genome assembly GCA_016209705.1 of Planctomycetota bacterium. Classification (GTDB taxonomy): domain Bacteria; phylum Planctomycetota; class MHYJ01; order MHYJ01; family JACPRB01; genus JACQVR01. The sequence continues at coordinate 6,559 of JACQVR010000047.1, read as the reverse complement.
GAAAAACGCCCGGCGAAGTTCAAGGGGACTTAAGAAGCTCGTAGCTTGTAGCTGGTAGCCGGGAGCGAAAAGCTACAAGCTGCTACGAGCTACGAGCTACAAGCTACGAGCTCTCGATGAAACAACTCTTCATCAACGGTCAGTTCACGGACGCCTCCGGGGGTCGCGCCTTTTCCGTTCTGAATCCGGCGACGGAGGAGTCGATCGCCGAGGTCGCGGAGGCGGACGCCCGCGACGTCGAGCGCGCGGTGCTCGGCGCGCGCAAGGCGGTCGACGAGGGGAAGTGGGCGTCGATGGGGCCGTCGGAGCGGTCGCGCCTGATGTTCAAGGCGGCCGATCTGATGGAGCAGAAGCTCGACGAATTCATTCAGCTCGAGACGTCCAACACCGGCAAGACGCTGATCGAATCGAAAATCGAGCTGTCGCTGGCCGTCGAAGTTTTGCGTTACTACGCCGGATGGGCCTCAAAGCATGCCGGCGAAACGCTCCCGTCCGGACCCAAGGCGTTTCTGTTCACGCTCAAGGAGCCGGTGGGGGTCGTGGCGGCCATCACGCCCTGGAACTTCCCCCTGCTTCTGGCGATGTGGAAGGTCGCGCCGGCGCTGGCGACGGGAAACGCGATCGTCCACAAGCCCGCCAGCCTGACGCCTCTGACGGCCCTGCGCTTCGCGGAAGTCGTGGTCGCGGCCGGGTTTCCGGAGGGCGTGTTCAATGTGGTGCCGGGGCCCGGGGCGACCGTCGGCGCCGCGCTCGTGACGCATCCCGGCGTCGACAAGGTCGCGTTCACGGGCGATACCTCGACGGGCCGGGAGATCATGCGGTCGGCCGCGGACGGATTGAAGAAGATCTCGCTCGAGTTGGGCGGCAAGAGCCCGAACATCGTGTTCGCGGATGCGGACCTCGACGCCGCCGGCCGGGGGGCGTTGAACGCCATCTTCTACAACAAGGGAGAAGTGTGCGCGGCGGGGAGCCGGCTGCTCGTCGAGGAATCGGTCCAGGACGAATTGGTCGGTCGCGTGGCGGAGCGCGCGAAGAAGACGGCGGTAGGGGATCCGCTCGACAAGAACACCCGCATGGGTCCGGTCATATCGAAAACGCAGTTGCAAAAAGTCCTGTCCTACATCGAGGCGGGAAAGGGGGAGGGGGCCCGGCTCGCGGTGGGCGGCGACCGTCCCGCCCATCTCTCCAAGGGATATTTCGTCAATCCGACCGTCTTCACCGGCGTGCGGAGCTCCATGAAGATCGCCCGGGAGGAGATCTTCGGACCCGTGCTTTCCATCTTGTCGTTCAAGGATCCGGCCGACGCCATGGCCAAGGCCAACGAGACGATGTACGGGTTGGCCGCCGCCGTGTGGACCCGCGACCTCAAGAAGGCGCACCGCGTCGCGCGCGCTCTGAAGGCGGGCACGGTGTGGATCAACACGTACAACTTGTACGACGTCGCCCTTCCGTTCGGAGGATACAAGCAGAGCGGCTTCGGTCGCGAACTGGGCCGGGAGGCCCTGGACCTGTACACCCAGACGAAAAGCGTGTGGGTGGATCTTTCTTAGCTTGTAGCTCGTAGCAGGGACGCTACCAGCTACAAGCTACGAGCTTTATGGTTGCAAACGCCTCCGCTTTCCTTCTTAATGTCATAAAGGCATGCGCAAATCGTTTCTCGACACCGAGGAAATCCACGAACTGCCGCCGCGCTTCCATCAGCGGATGGTCGAATGGCAGAAGAAGCATTTTCCGGAGATGGATTTCCTCGTCGATCACTGGTCCCGTCATTACCGGCACGAGCCGTTCCGGCTGATCGCCAAATTCGGCGCGCTCAAGAGTCCGGTCATCGAGGTCGGCGCGCTCGCGGGCCGGCCCAAACTGGCGCGCACGACGGACCTCGAGGATGAAATGGTCCTCCAGAGCGCCAAGATCATCAAGGCGCAATGCTCCACGGAACTCGGATCCATCCAGCAGCATCGGGGATCGCTGAACAAGGCCCAGGACCCCGAGCAACAATTCGACATCCTGCGCGTCATGGCCGAGGAGTTCCGCCACGCGTACCAGATGATGTTCGTCCTGGCCAACGATGACTGGACCCGGGTCGGCAAGGACATCGCCAGCGAAACGATGGACGAATTGCTGTCCATGGAGACCGGCGCCCACGTGCTGGACGCGTTCAATCTGTTTTTCGACTCGTTCGTGGACAACGCCGCTTTCACCGCGATCATCGACCGCGTCGGCAAGTATCAGCTCGAGATGCAGACGGTTTTTTCCTACGCGCCCATGGCGCGGTCCATGGGGCCGATGCTCGCCGAAGAGGCGTTTCACATGGCCACCGGCGTCAACACGCTGCGAAAATGGTGTTACGCGGCGTCGCGCGGCGAAGGCAACGTGTCGATCTCGAACATCCAGAAGCACATCAACAAGTGGGTTCCGCGCGGGCTCGAGATGTTCGGCGACGAGCGGGGCGGCAAGAGCGCCGTCCAGTTCGGCTTCAAGGACCTCCTCAATGGGGAAGCGATGCGGCGGTATTACGACGAGCTGAAAGTGGAGCTCATCGACACGCTCAACTGGGAGATTCTGCGCGCCCGCCATCCGGAGATCGGCCGGCCGGACGCGCCGATCATCGCCGATCGGGTACTGGCGACGGGCGAATCGGAAAAGGACGTGGCGGTCGACGACCTGCTTTATCTCCCCAGCGAGAAGTTCTATCGACGGCGCGGGCTGTACGAGTTTCAGATGTGGGATCCGCGCGGCGTACCGATGCGGGATAAGAGGGAATACTTGGCCGTGCTCCGCGTCCGCTTGCCGGATTCCTATGTGTCGGGCCCGGATTTCAAGACCTACCTCGAACATCTCGATCAGAAGCTGGCGGGCCGTGACGTGAAAGAGGAAGGCCTGCCATTCTACGGATGAATCCCCATGCCGGTGCAGGTCCGCGTCGATCCGACCCCCAATCCCCATAGCCTGAAACTCACGCTGTCGCACACCGTGGCGGCCAAGCCCGTCACGTACGCGAACTCCGCCGCGGCGGAAGCCGATCCACTGGCGAAGAAACTGCTGGCCGTGCCGGGCGTTCGCAGCGTGTTCATGCTGGGCAACTTCATCACCGTGACCAAGGATGCCGCCGTGGAGTGGGACGCGCTCACGCCCAAGTTGAAGGAAGCGCTGGAGTCGCATTTCGCATGAGCATGGATTGGCGCGCCGTGGCGGAGCGTTCGATCGCGGGCGTTCCGCCTTCGATCGAGGAAGCGCGGGCGGTCCTGGACGCGCCTCATTCGGAGTGGTTGTCCGTTCTGGACGCCGCGTTCCGGGTGCGGCGCCATTTCCACGGTTTGGGCGTGAAGATTCATGTCCTCCTCAACGCGAAAAGCGGCCTCTGTCCGGAGGATTGCCAATTTTGTTCGCAGTCCTCAGTCGCGGAAGGGGAGGTGGAGCGATATCGGCTCCTGTCCAAGGAGCGGATGGTCGACGCGGCGCGGCGCGCCAAGGAGCGCAAGGCGTGGAAGTTCTGTATCGTGACTTCCACGCGCGGGCCGAGCAAGCGGGAGCTGGACGTGATCTGCGACGCGGTCCGCGAGATCAAACGCGACGTGGGCATCCGCGTGTGCGCCTCGTTGGGGCTCCTCGAGGACGCTCAAGCCCGGCGCCTGAAGGAAGCGGGCGTGGATCGGTTCAATCACAATCTGGAAACGGCGGAGCGGCGGTTCGCGGAGATCTGCACGACGCACACGTACCAGGACCGCTGGGAGACGCTCCAGCGGGTCCAGCGGGCGGGCATGGAGGCGTGCAGCGGCGGCATCATCGGGATGGGCGAGTCGGACGAGGAGATTGTCGAACTCGCTTTCGCCGCGCGCCGGTCCGGCGCGACATCCATTCCGGTCAACTTTCTGGATCCGCGGCCCGGAACGCCGTTCGCCCATCTTCGTCCTCCGGAGCCGGTGAAGTGCCTCAAGGTGCTGTGCCTTTTTCGGTTCGTGAACCCTTCGCGCGACATCCGCATCGCGGGCGGCCGCGAAGTGAACTTGCGGTCGCTCCAGCCGTTCGCGCTGTGGCCCTGCAATTCGATCTTCACGGGCGGATACCTCACGACGCCCGGCAACGAGCCGAACGCGGACCATCGGATGATCCGCGACGCGGGTTTCGAGATTGTTGAAAGCTGACAGCGACCGGCGTAACCTTTATAATTCCCCTCCCATGTTGGGCGCCCACATGTCCATCGCCGGGGGACTGCACCTGGCGTGCGAACGGGCGGCCGCCGTCGGCTGCGAGGCGATGCAGATTTTCACCAAGAACGAGCGGCAGTGGCGGGCCCGGCCCATCACCGACGAGGAAGCCGCGAGATTTCGGGCGTCGGTCGCGGCCAACCGCCTGCGGGTGGCCTTTGCGCACGATACGTATCTGCACAACCTGGCCAGTCCGGATGACGCGCTGTGGCGGAAGTCCGTGGACGCGTTCACCGAAGAACTGGAGCGGTGCGAGCGGCTGGGGCTGGCGTTTCTGGTCAGCCACCCGGGGTCGCCGGGAACGGCGGGAGCGGACGTCGGAGTCCGGAGAATGCGTCGGGCGCTGGCGGAAATCGGCCGGCGGACGCGCGGATTCTCCGTGCGGATCGCCTTGGAGACCCCTGCCGGACAGGGCGCCTGCCTGGGCCGGACGTTTGAAGATCTCGCCGCGATCGCGGACGGAGCGGACGACGTGCGATTTTGCTTCGACACCTGCCACGTCTTCGCCGCGGGGTATGATCTGCGAACGCGCGCCGGTTATGACGGGGCGTTGGAGCAGTTTGATCGGCATATCGGTTTGTCGCGCCTCGTCGCCTTCCACGTGAACGACTCCAAGAAAGGGCTGGGCAGCCGCGTGGATCGGCATGCGCACATCGGTCAAGGCTGCCTGGGCCTGGAACCGTTCGCGTTTCTGATGAACGATCCTCGATTCGAAACCACGCCCAAGGTTCTCGAGACGCCGAAAGAGGGGGATATGGACGCGGTGAATCTGGCCACGCTGCGAAACTTGAGGCCCTCCCTGAGCTCCCCATGCGCAAAATGAAGGCGGTCATGAAGGCGGTGGCCGCGCCGGGCCTGTCTCTGGCTGAAGTGGATGTTCCCGAAGCGGGGCCGGACGACGTGTTGGCCCGGGTCCTGGCAGCCTCCATTTGCGGGACCGATCTGCACATCTATAACTGGGACGCCTGGGCGCAGTCCCAGGTGAAGCCGCCGATCGTGATCGGGCATGAATGCGCCGGCGAGGTGATGGAGGTCGGAGCGAATGTCCGCCGATTGAAGCCGGGCGACCGCGTGGCGTTCGAAAGCCACATCCCGTGCGGTTCGTGTTATCAATGCCGGAACGACATGAGGCATATCTGCGACCACCTGAAGATCCTCGGCCTCCATCGGCCGGGATGCTTCGCGGAATACGTGTCGATGCCGGAGGTGTGCGCCTGGAAGGTGCCCGCGAGCGTGCCGCCGGAGGTGGTCACGCTGATGGAGCCGATGGGGAACGGAGTGCATGCGGTGCATGCCGCGGACGTGCGCGGCAAGTCGGTGGCGGTCTTCGGATGCGGGCCCACGGGACTGTTCGCGATCGCCTGCGCGCGGGCGATGGAGGCGTCCGCGATCTTCGCGGTGGACATCGATCGCCATCGGTTGGAGTTGGCTCGGGTGATGGGAGCGGGGGAAGTCGCGGAGGGTGCCGATCCGGACCTCACGGGATGGTTGGTTAGGCGCGGCGGTGGCTACGGCGTGGACGTGGCGTTCGAGATGTCGGGAAATCCGGCGGCCATTCGCAACGCGTTCGGCGCGCTCAAGAAGGGGGGGACGCTGGTGGCCTTCGGCATTCCCTCGCGGCCGGTCGAGATCGAGTGGTCCAACGAGCTGATCCTGAAGGGCCGGCGGGTGCTGGGCATCGTGGGCCGGCGGATGTTCGAGACGTGGGAGACGATGCAGCGTCTGATGGATTCCGGCCGCCTGGACCCCCGCCCGATCATCACCCATCGCTATCCCCTGGCGGACTTCGAGACGGCGTTCCGCGCCCTCTCGGAGCGGAACTCCGCCTGCGGCAAAGCGCTCCTCCTGCCTTGAGTTGTTACAATATATTTTGAAAACTTTTCGTAACGTTACGATTAATTCTCAAAACTTTTCGTAACAGAGCAGGTTGTCCGTGGATGTTACAAAATATTCTCAAAATTATTCGTAACGTTAATGACGTCCTCCCCGCCGCAAGCGGCAGGGAGGACGTCATTAAGACTTTCTAATGCGAATCTCAGATACTCTTCACGGCGGGGAACGCATCATACAGGAGGTCTGAAAAGACCCTCTCTAGCTAACCTCCGGCCCCTGTGGGCGGACCGCAGACCCGCCCCCTCGGGCGCGGGGGCGAGCGAACGCCGCGGGTTCGTTCACCCCTGCCCCCGATCCGCCGCCTAGGAGATTGTCGGGATATTGGAGATATGGAGATGTGCCGTACCCCACATTGGGGCCTTAGGATCTGTGAATAAACAAAGAATCGATTTCTGGTGGAAGATTTGAACCGCCAATGCAGCCAAACCGCCAAAAGGCTCGCCAAAGGAAACTCCGAT
>JACQVR010000044.1 GCA_016209705.1 Planctomycetota bacterium | reverse complement strand
GCGATAAGCAGCTGTGAATAAATAACTGATGCGATTACGGGTGCAAGGCTTGAACCGCCAATACAGCCAAACCGCCAAAAGACTGCGCCAAAAGAGACTCGAATGGCGATTGGGCGTTTTTGCGGTTTATCCGGAATCAGAGCATTTATTTTTGCACGAACCCTAAGAGTCCGAAGTTCGAAGTCGGAAGTCCGGAGGCGGAGATGCGGGAGATGCCGAAGCTAGGAGATTGTCGGGATATTTGGAGATATGGAGATGTGCCGTGCCGCACATTGGGGGCCTTATCACCTGCATCCCCCCTGTCTCGACATCCCCTTGAATATCTCGACACGCTCCTAGATCAAATATGCATCTTGCCACTCCTTCTGCTGTCGATTCCGGCCGGATGCCAAGCGCCGCCGGCCCCGCCGGCCGATTCAAGGGCCGCCGTGCTCGTGAACGGACACGAAGTGCGCGTCGAGATCTCCCACACGTTCGAGCAGCGCGGCCAAGGGTTGATGCATCGAACGCACCTTCCGGAAGGCGACGGCATGTTGTTCTTGTATCGCTACGAGGCTCCGCGCACGTTTTACATGCTGAATACCCGCATTCCTCTGGACATCGCGTTCTTCGACGGCGCCGGAACGCTGATCAACGTCTGCTCGCGTCAACCCGCGCCGGATCCTTCCGAAGGCCACCGCATCCGCGCGAATTCCGATCGTCCCGCCCAGTTCGTGCTCGAGGTGAATCATGGATGGTTCGCCGCGAGAGGCCTGATCGACGAGGAGGGACATCCCCGCGATCCCGTCCGATTGGAGATGACGGAATCGATTCGAGAGCTGGCGAAACGCGCGGATTAGGATTTGTGAAAAAAATAACTGATGCGTTTTTTGGGGAAGGCTTGAACCGCCAAAGCGGCTAAACCGCCAGTAGAGTCCTGGAAGAACCTCCAAATGGCGCTTTGGCGTTTTGGCGGTTGAACTACTTGCGAGGAAATCGCTTCAGTTATTTCTTCACGAACGTCATGAGCAGTAAGGGGCTGTTCGTCCTGGTCACCATGGCGGCGGCGGGGATCGCCATGCTGGCTGTCTTCATGCTGTACTTCCTGCGCACCCTGGAACGGTCGCCGCAAGGCAAGGCGGTCAAGATCGGTTTGGAGGTGGCGAACACCTTTCACGTGGAGGGCGTGAGGGTCGTCCAGGTCCGGCGCGGACCCCGCGAGCGGGCCGTGCGCATCGAATACCGAACGGAGCGCCAAGTGGTCCAACTGGATGCCCAGAACCGGGAAATGCGAGAGATCGCGAAATTCACTTATGAAAAATTCTCGCCTTCGGAGCGGGAAACGGTCACCTCGGTCGAGGTGAAACGCGACTATTTCCGCGGGTCGGGATGCTTTCAGCGGACCTTCACTTCGCGCTACGATTGGGAACCGCCGCCACCCTCCGACGAGCCCATCCCGGTAGAGCGCGAAGAGTATCCATGATGGCCAGCGCAGGGGTACTGGACATCGGACATCGGACTCCGGCCTTCGGACTTGCTTATGAATGACCTCATCTGGACTCCTTCCCCCGAAACGATCGAACGTGCCAACGTGACGCGGTTCATGCGCCGGCACGGCATCCGCGATTACGACGAACTGATCCACCGCTCCACGGCCGACATCGCGTGGTTCTGGGACGCCGCGCTGCGGGACTTGGGCATCGAGTGGTACGAGCCTTACCGGCAGGTGCTCGACCGCTCGAAAGGCATCGAGTGGACGTCATGGTTTCTGGGCGGCCGGATCAACATCGTCCATAACTGCCTGGACCGGCATGTGCCGCGCCTGGCGTCCAGGACCGCGCTGATCTGGGAAGGCGACGACGGCGCGGTCCGCACATGGACGTACGGCGAGCTCCACGCGATGGCGGGGCGCGTGGCCGCGTATCTGCGCGCGCGCGGCCTCCGGCCCGGCGACGCCGTCGGCATCTACATGCCCATGACCCCGGAAATCGTGGCCGTGTTTTTCGGCTGCCTCAAGGCGGGCGCCGTGGCGGTCCCCGTCTTCAGCGCCTTCGCGGCTCCGGCGCTCGCCGTGCGGCTGAAGGACGCGGAAGCCAAGATTCTCTTCACCGCGGACGGCGTTTCGCGCCGCGGGAAGAAGACGCCCTTGAAGCCGGAAGCCGATCTCGCGGCCGCGGACGTGCCGTCCCTGCGTCACGTGGTCGTGTTGCGGCGGCTCGGAATCGATGTTCCGATGAATCCCGAACGGGACGAATGGTGGCACGAAGCGATCGAGCCGCAATCCGCCGACACGCCCACGGAGAAGCTGGACGCGGAAGCCGCGGCGCTCGTCATCTACACGTCGGGGACGACGGGCAAACCCAAAGGCACCGTCCACACCCACGCCGGCTGCATCGCCCAAATGTCGAAAGAGCTGGCCTACTATTTCGACGTGAAGCCCGATTCCGTCTTTTTCTGGGTGACGGACATCGGCTGGATGATGGGACCGTGGGAGATGGTCGGAGTCGCCTGCTTCGGCGCCACGCTGGTCCTTTTCGAAGGGGCGCCCAATTATCCGAACCCCGACCGGATCTGGGAGATCGTCGAGCGCCACCGCGTGACGCACCTGGGCATTTCCCCGACCGCCATCCGGCTCTTGAAGACGGCCGACGAGTCCTGGGTAACCAGGCACGATCTGTCCAGCCTCCGCATCCTGGGCTCGACCGGCGAGCCGTGGGATCCCGAAAGTTACATGTGGTACTTCGACAAGATCGGCAAGCGCCGCTGCCCGATCATCAACATCTCGGGCGGGACCGAGATCGTCGGATGCCTGCTGTCGCCGCTCCCGATCACGCCGCTGAAGCCCGGCACGCTGCGCGGGCCGGGGCTCGGAATGGATGTCGACGTGTTCGACGACGACGGCAAGCCGATCCGCGGAGGGATCGGGCATCTGGTGTGCAAGCAACCCGCTCCCTCGATGACCAAAGGGTTCTTGAAGGACCCGCAGCGGTATCTCGAGACGTATTTCTCGCGCTGGCCGGGGATCTGGTACCACGGGGATTGGGCGAAAGTCGACGCGGACGGGTTCTGGTTCCTGTACGGCCGCTCCGACGACACGATCAAGGTCGCGGGCAAGCGGACCGGGCCCGCCGAGGTCGAGGGCGCGCTCATCGAGCATCCCGCGGTGGCCGAGGCGGCGGCGATCGGCGCGCCGCACGAGATCAAGGGCGAAGCGGTGGTGTGCTTTGTCGTGCTCAGGTCCGGCGCGGCGCCCTCCGAGGCGCTGCGGGAGGAGTTGAAGGACCAAGTCGTGAAACATTTGGGCAAGACGCTCCGCCCGGAAACGCTGAAGTTCGTGAAGATGCTGCCGAAGACGCGGTCGGCGAAGATCGTCCGCGGCGTGATCCGGCGGAGATATCTCGGCCAACCTTTGGGGGATGTGGCGTCAGTGGAGAATCCGGACGCGATCGAGGAGATCGGGAGGGGGGCGTAAAGGAGATAGGGAGATGCGTGGAGATAGGGAGACAGAAAAGCCGGATCCTGAAGACTATGAGCTTACAGAAAAGATCATCAAATGCATCATCAAAGTTCACCAGACGCTCGGCCCAGGATTTCTGGAGCGCGTTTACAAGAACGCTCTACTGATCGAGCTGCGAAAGAGCGGATTGAAAGCGGAAGAGGAAAGAGAATTCAAGGTCTTCTACGAAGGTCAAGATGTTGGATGTCACAGCCTCGACCTTCTTGTCGAGGGCAAGGTTATCGTGGAACTGAAAACCGTGGAAGAACTGAGCAGGATTCACTATGCAACGGTGCGGTCCTATTTGAAGGCCGCAGGTCTGCGATCAGGGCTGCTCGTAAACTATTCAAAAGAGAAAGCCGACTTCCGAAGAGTCGAGTTTGATTAACTGATTTCTTCGTTTTCATCTTTCGGTTTTCCTCTGCTTTCGCATCTCCCTACCCCTCTTCCCATCTCCTTGGGGATATGGAGATACGTGAGGATAGGGAGATAGGAAACCTTCCTACCCTTGCTGTCCCCGTCCCACATCTCCTCATCTCCCCGCATCTCCCGATCCCCTTGGGGATATGGAGATACGTGAGGATAGGGAGATAGGATAACTTCCTACCCTTGCTGTCCCCATCTCCCCATCTCCTTGCATCTCCCGATCCCCTTGGGGATGTGGTGATACGTGAGGATAGGGAGATAGGAAACCTTCCTACTCACATCTCCCCGCATCTCCCGATCTCCTTGGTCTTCGCGTTTTCATTTCATAAACTCTCTTCATCCATGAACTTCTACCGCCCGCTGATCTCCCGGGGATCCTGGCCGATCATCGCCGCGTTTCTCGCGCTCGCCGGCGGTTCCATCTATCTGATTCAGGATCTCTCCATCGAAGCCGGGACGGACGTCCTGCTCGACCAGTCCGATCCGGATCTCGCCTATTATCATCAGACGCGGGTGGATTGGGAAACCACCGACGAGTACGTGATCCTGGGATGCACCAAAAACGACTGGTTCACGCCCGATGCCGTCGAGTTGCTGAAGGCCTTCGTCCAGGAGGCCCGCAATCTCCCCTTCTGCCGGAACGTCACCGCCATCACCACCGTCCCGCTCCTGCGCAACAAGCCGCCGACGCCCTTCGGGCCTCAGCCCGCGACCCTGGCGCAACCGGGCGGCGATCTCGAGAAAGCGCGCGCCGAGCTCGTGAATCATACGCAGGCGCGCGGCAATCTCATCAGCGAAGACGGGCGTACGACGTCCGTTCTGGCCTATCTCGATATCCCGAAAGAACTCGAGGAAACGGAGCCGCGGCGAAACGTCCTGCTGGGGCAACCACGGACGCCGGACGTTCGCGCCGAACTCCAGGCGCTGGAACCGCGCTATCGCGCCGCGCTCCAGGAGACCAACCGCCGCCGGCTCGCGATGGTCGAGGCATGCCGGCGACTCGTGCGCGATTGGTCGCCGAAATTCGACGAGCGGATCCGCCTGGCCGGGTTGCCCATCATCAATATCAACCTGGTCGAGCACATCCGCAGCGACCTCAAGAATTTCGGACTTCTCGCGCTCGCGTTTTTCACGCTCACGTTCGCGCTCATCTACCGCGCCTGGCGCTGGATCGCGCTTCCGGTCGTCGCCTGCCTGTTGCCGGTCGCCCTCATCCTCGCCTTGATGACCGCGGCGGGTTACCGCATGACCGTCATCACTTCGAATCTGCCCGTGCTCCTCTTCGTGATGACGCTGCCCTACTCGGTCTACCTCATCGAACGGTACCGCGAGCGGCGGACGCTTCATCCGGCCGAAGGCGCCGTGGAGGCCTCCGCCGGCGCCGCGGCGGATATCTGGGTTCCCTGCCTCTACAGCGCCACGACCACCATGGCGGGGCTGGCCTCGCTCATGACCAGCGGGATCGTTCCGGTCCGGACGTTCGGCATGATGGGCACGATCGGGATGACGTTCGCGCTCGGGTCCATTTTCCTGTTCCTGGCCGCGGCGTATCGGCGCCTGGCCGTGATTCCGGTGAAGAGCGCCGGCGTCCGCTCCGGCATCCTTCCGCCCCTCCGTCCGCTCGCGGCGATCGTTCGCCGGCGGCCCGCCGCGGTCGTGGCGCTCGGCGCGGTCCTGCTCGGGCTCTCCATCTGGGGCACCACGAAGCTGACCGCAGAGGCGAAATTCATCAGCTATTTCTGGCGCGGGAGCGAGATCTACGACGGCCTCGAGTTCATCGATACGCGGATGGGCGGCATCACGCCGCTCGAAATCATTCTCAGCGGCCCGCCCGGCCACTTCAAATCCCCCGACGGGTTGCGCGCCCTCGATGAGGTCGAGTCCTTTTTTGAAACCGTTCCGGAAACCGGCAATCTGCGCTCCTTCAAGACGCTGCTCGATGAAGCCAAGAAAGCGTTCCCGAAGGGCGCGAAGGACGAGCTGGTGACCGGCGTGCTCCTTCAATTCGCGGGTCGGAAGATCGAGTGGCGATGTACGGAGTGCGGCGATCGGCGCGTCGAAGCGGCCAAAGGCTCCGCGCGGCCTGCGGTCGGAACGGAAGCTCCGCGATCGTGCAGGAAATGCGATCGAGAAACGAACTGGAGATGTGAAGCGCTCGATCCTGGATTGGTCGGAGAATTCTGCACCGCGGACTTTTCCGTCTCGCGCGTCCTGATCCGCATCCAGGAAACCGCTCCGACGCTCAATCGCAAGGCGATTCTGGATCGGTTACGCGCTCGCCTTTCGGAACCGGACCTCGCGAACCTCCAGGGCCGTCCCACGGGGGTGTTCGTGCTCTATTCGAACATGCTCCAGACGCTGCTGAAAGGCCAGAGAAATACGTTCCTCATGGTCGTCGGCGCCATCTTCGCCATGCTCCTGCTGCTGTTCCGGAATCCGCTCTTGGCGATCTTGGTTCTGTTTCCCCAGATCCTTCCCGTCATGGTCGTCCTGGGCACAATGGGATTTCTTGGAATTCCGCTCGACATGGTCACGACCATGATCGCGGCCGTGGCCATGGGCGTGGGCATCGATTCCGCGATTCAGTATACGGTCCGCTACCGGCGCGAGCTGGCCGAGACGCGGGACCCACGGGCGGCGATCGAGCGCTGCCATGCTACGATCGGGCGCGCCATCCTGATCGCGGTCGGGATCATGTTCGGCGGATTTCTGGGGCTGGCGCTGTCCAAGTTCGTGCCGACCGTCTATTTCGGCGTGTTCACCGGGCTGGCGATGCTGATGGGGTTGCTGGCGTCGCTGACGCTGCTGCCGTCCTTGTTCCTTCTGCTGCGCCACCCGCGCCCGCCCGGTTAATCCGGCTTGCGCGCCTCGTCGATCAGCGGCCCGAGCGTCTTTTCCAGCTCGGGCCTGAGTTCGACGGCCGCCATCCAATCCGTGGCCGCGGCGGCGACATGGCCGGCGCGCAGATGCACGTTGGCCCGATTGACCCAGGCGTCCGCGTCCTTGGGATGCGCCGCGAGATAATCAGTGTAATCGCGAAGGGCTTCATCCCATCGCCCCATCTTGGTGTACGCCGCCGCGCGGGCGAACAGGGCGTGAAAGCGCTTGGGGTCGGCCGCCAGCGCCGCGGTCGCGTCTTCCGCCGCTCCGGCCGGTTCATCCAGCTCGACGCGCGCCGACGCCCTACCTGTCAACGCTTCCGCGTCCGCGGGGCGGCGGCGAAGCGCTTCGTCGTAGGCGCGGCGCGCCGCCTTCAGGTGGCCGCTGGCCATTTCCAAGTGTCCGCGATAGAGCTCCAGTTCGGGAAGTTCCGGTTCCCAGGCGGCCGCTTGATTCAACAGAGAGCGCGCCTCTTCCAGGTTCCCGGCGCGAATCTGCGCCAGCGCGAGCAGCGCATGGGCGATCGCCGATTTCGGATGCTCCAGGATCTCCTGGCGCAGAAGCTCCCTCGCGGCGTCGAGCTCGCCTCGCTCGATGTGAGCCCGCGCCCCCAAGGGCGAGAAGCGCGGAGCGGGCGGCCGCGGCTCCTGGATTTCCGCCGCCGCCGGCGCGAAGTCTCTCTCCTCATGCCGTGGGGCCGTCACCGCCAGCATGATCGCGACGCCGGCGGCGAATCCGCCGCCCGCCGCCGTCCATCTGTTACAAATAATTCTCAAAACTTATCGTAACGTTACAATATATTCTCAAAACTTTTCGTAACGCGCTGCGCGCCGGATCATGCACCGGATGGTATCCGCGGCTATAATTCCGGTCCATGTCCGAATACATGGCGGTCGTCATGGCGGGCGGCTCCGGAACCCGGTTCTGGCCGATGAGCCGGGCGCACCTGCCCAAGCAATTGCTTCCGTTGCTGGGACCGCGAACGATGGTCCGCGAAACGGTGGAGCGGCTCTTTCCGCTCTTCGACGCGTCGCGCGTCTATGTCATCTGCGGGCGCGCGCAGAAGGAGCTGATCCAACAGGATTTGGATATCCTCGAGCCGGAGCACGTGCTCGACGAGCCGGTTCCGCGCGATACGGCCGGATGCGTGGGTCTGGCCGCGGTATTTCTGGACTGGCGCGCGCCGGGATCGACGTTTTGCGCGCTTCCGTCCGACGCGTGGGTCGGCGGCGTGGACAAGTTTCAGGAGACGCTCCGGCTCGCCTACGAAGCCGCCCAGGAAGGAGCGCTGGTGACGATCGGCATCCGTCCCACCCGTCCCGCGACCGGATACGGATATCTGGAGCGGGGCGAGCCGGCGGGCCGAGGCGCGTGGCGTGTCAAGAAATTCTGGGAGAAACCCGACGTCGAACGCGCCAGGGACTTCGTCGCCTCGGGCCGCCATCTCTGGAACGCCGGGATGTTCGTGTGGCGCACGGATCGGATCCTGGAGGAATTCCGCCGCCATTTGCCGGAACACCACGCTCGGCTCCGGGAGATCCGCTCCGCGCTGGGGACGAGGGCCCTGCCGCAGGTGCTCGGCGAAGCCTTCGCCCGGATGCCGAAGATATCCGTCGACTACGGCATAATGGAAAAAGTGTCCAACGCGGTGCTGATCGAGGCTCCCTTCGAATGGGACGACGTCGGCTCCTGGTCCGCGGCGGGCGAGCGCCGCGCACGCGACGCGGAAGGCAACGCCGTGGAGGCGCGCTCTACGCGCGTCGATACCCGCGACTGCGTCATCATTTCCAGCGATGACGATCACCTGATCGCCACCTTGGGAGCCGAAGGGCTCGTCATCGTCCACACCCGGGACGCGACGCTCGTGTGCCCGCGCGATCGCGCGGAGGACGTCAAGAAACTGGTCGAGAAGATCCGCGCGGACGGGCACGATTCACACCTATGAAGATTCTCGCCGTGGACTTCGGAGATCGCCGGACGGGAATGGCGATTTCCGATCCAGACGAGCAATTGGCGATGGCGCTTCCGACGCTTGCGATGCGCCAGGATGGGGCCGATGCGGAGCGGGTGGCGGCGGTCGCCCGGGATCAAGGCGCGCAGTTCGTGGTGGTCGGCCTGCCTCGAAACATGAACGGGACGGAAGGCCCGCGTTCGAGGGCGGCGCGCGAATTCGCGGACGACATTCACGCGGCGTGCGGGTTGCCCATCGACCTGTGGGATGAGCGGCTCTCCACGGCAGAGGGAGAGAGCCGACTGCGACAAGCGGGTTTTCGGAGGCGGGCGCTGGCGCGCCGCTCGGACGCCGCGGCGGCCATTGTCATCCTGGAGAGTTATCTCGCCCACCGCCGGGCATCGCGCTAGAATCCCCCACCCGTGGACACCCAATCGTTTTCCTTGCTGGCGGTCTTTACCATCGCGCTGTTCCACACGTTGATCCCGAGCCATTGGCTATGTTTCGTCCTGATCGGCCGGTCTCAAGGATGGAGGCTGCGCCACACGCTGGCGGTCGCGGCGGTGACGGGAACGCTGCACGTGGCGTTCACAGTAGGGCTGGGCCTGGCGCTGGGGTGGGCGGGCCACCAGACGGTGCGGGACCCGGAGGCGCTGGAGCGGATCGGCGGGTTCCTGCTGGTGGGCTTAGGAGCGCTCTACCTTTTTCTACACGTCGCGCGGATCGGCCATCACCACGAGGCCGATCAGGCGAGGACGAATCGCGCGGCGCTGGCGGCGCTGATGCTGGCGGTGACGCTGTCGCCGTGCTCGGCGGCGATTCCAATCCTGGTGGCGCCGGCGCGCACGGGGCTTCAGGTGGCGCTGATCGGGAGCGTGCTCTTCGTGACGACGGTCGGGAACATGATGCTGCTGATCGCGCTGACGGCGATGGGGATCGAGAAGCTCCAGTTCCGGTTTTTCGACCGCTACGAGAAGCTGATTCTAGGCATCGTGCTGGCCGCGTTCGGCGCGGCGGTGATTCTTTTCGGGCACGGGCACGGGTAGCCGCGCGACCTTGCAATGCGCATCCCGCGGCCTATAATGGCGTCCTTTCCCAGCCTTCTTCGTGCGCCGCTAGCTCAGATGGCAGAGCAGCTGATTCTTAATCAGCGGGTCGTGGGTTCGAATCCCTCGCGGCGCACCATCTGATACCCGCCAGAGGCGGGAAGGCCACACCGCCGTGGGCCATGAAGGCGTCCTTTGATACGGCGAACTCCACTGCGCCGGATTCAAGCACCACTCCTCCGACTCCCCGCGTCGTCCGGTTCCTTCAGCCGGGTCCTCCCCCGAATGCGGCAACCAACGTGAAGCAGATCGGCAGTCTGGGTGAAACGGCTCAAGGCGGCTGGACCGACCATACGATCGCCTTCCAAGGCGATATCACCGATCCCGATGCCGGCCAGCAGGTGGCTCTCCACGTTCAAGTCAAAGACGTGCGGCGCGAGCGTGCCTCCGTTTCACGCGCGGCATATTGTCCTCGCGTTGCCATCCTGGCGCTGGGCGTGAAAAAGCCGAATCGCGCGGTCAAGGGGCACTAACTCAAGGTTTGGCACTCTACAGATGCTTAAAAATCAGCTCCTGGTGGGTGATTTTCCGCAGCCATCGCTGGATGGGGGCCGTGCAGGTGCGTGCGGTTGCAACAATGCAGACCGCATTTTGGCACCATCCCTGCTCAATGCTGCCCGATGTGTCGTTTGGCCCGTCGTCATTCTCCCTTGCCGCGTCCCGGAGGAATATGGGTATGAAGCTCACCGTCATGGTCTGTGCGCTTGGCCTGAGCGCGTCCGTCGCCGCCGCCCAACAGTCCGTCACGCTCACGTCGACGCCTGATTTTCAGAGAGGCAACAATGAGGGGTTGATCTCACCGGCCCTGGATCGGCTGACGCGCGAGCGCATCAGCGCCGGCACGGTCGGGGCGTGGTCAGCTTCCACCGTCCTTCCTTCCGTACTGTGGTTCTTCTCCTCCGTCGCGCATAACGGCTTCATTTACGCCATGGGAGGGATCGTCACCAACTTCAACGCGTATAGCGACGTCTTCGTCGCGCCCTTGAATGCGGATGGAACCGTGGGGGCATGGATTTCCACCACGGCCCTTCCGGCCGGAGATTATCTTCACGCTTCCGCCGTCCATGACGGATTCATCTACACGATGGGAGGCAGCGACGACACCGTTCTCTTTGGCGACGTCGTGTCCGCGCCGATCAACGCGGACGGCACCGGATGAACCCGTCATATGCGACGGAAGGGCGTCAAAGGTACCGCAAATTGAATTCAAGCTAGTCCAGCAAGCGATGCACGATAATCCAAGCAAGTTTCTTCGAAAAGATAAGGCCGGTACGGCAAGACCGGGGCCAGAAGAAACCGCTCCCGAGGGCCGCGCGCACGTGCAAATCACCGCGACCGTGGTGCTTTCACCCGCTGGGGTTTACGAACTGCGGGCGCCGACATCGAGGCTGAACTTCTTGATCCGGTATCGAAGCGTATCCTTGGTGACGCCCAGCAGCTTGGCGGTCTTCACCAGGCTTCCGCCCGTCCGCGCCAGCGCTTGGGCTATGAAATCCTTTTCCAGTTCCTCCAGCACGACCCCTTCGGCCGGCAGGCGGAAGGGGGAGCGCCGCTCCTCCTGGAGCGGCGCGCCGATCACCAAGTCCGCGGGTTCCAGAACCGACCCGCCGGAAAGAAGAACGGCGCGCTCGATGACGTTCTTCAACTCCCGCACGTTTCCCGGCCAGGAATGCGCCTTGAGAATCTCCAACGCTTGCGGCGACAGCTCCCGCCGGGGCTTCCGAAATTCCCGGCAGTAATGTTCGATGAATCGGCCGGCCAGTTCGGGGATGTCTTCCTTCCGCTCCCGCAGGGGCGGAAGAAATATCGGAATCACGTTGAGCCGGTAGTAGAGATCTTCGCGGAACCTCCGCGCGCGAACCAGCGCTTCGAGATTCTGATGGGTCGCCGCAATGATGCGCACGTTGACCCGGACATTCTGGAGGCCTCCGATGCGGCGGAATACGTGGTCGTCCAGCACCTGGAGGACCTTGGCCTGGAGGCGTTCCGACATCTCCGAGATTTCGTCCAGGAACACCGTTCCGTCATCCGCGATTTCAAAGAGTCCCCGTTTCAGGGACTTGGCATCCGTGAAGCTCCCGCGCTCGTGGCCGAAGAGCTCGCTTTCCAGCAACGTCTCCTGAAGCGTGCTACAGGTGATCTGCACGAACGGCCGCTCCTGGCGGGCGCTTTCCGTGTGGATGGCCCGACCCAGAAGCGTCTTTCCGGACCCGCTTTCCCCTCGGATCAGAATCGTGCGGGCGTCGCTGCGCGCGACCTCCGCGGCGAGTTCGATGACTCTTTTCATGGTCGGCGCGACCGCGACGATGGTGCTCAGACCGAACCGCGTCTTCAGGTCGCGGCGCACATCGTCGACTTCATGGCGCAGATGCGCCGTTTCGACCGCCCGGCGGACGGTCAATACGAGTTTGTCCAGCGGCACCGGCTTGGTCAGGTAGTCGTACGCTCCGTCCTTGATGGCCTGGACGGCTCCGTCCACGCTCGAGTAGGCTGTCAGGACGATCACCATCGTGAGGGGCGACCGGCTCAGGATTTTCCGCGACAGCTCCATCCCGTCTCCGTCCGGCAGCCGGAGATCCACGATCGCGACGTCGAAATCGCTTTCCTCAAGGAGCGCCTCCGCCTTCGCCGACGTTCCGCTTTCCGTCACGTCGAGACCTTCGCCGGAAAGGCGGCGGACGATGGAGGTCCTGAGAAGCTCCTCATCGTCGACGATCAGCACGCGCGTCTTGGGCATGTTACGCTCGCTCCCGGTAGACGCGAGGCAGCTTGATCACGACCTCCGCTCCGCCGCCTCCCGCCGCGTTGCCGATCTGGATCCGGCCGCGGTGCGCGTGAAGCATTTTCTGGCATGTGGCCAATCCGAGCCCCGTGCCGCGGGCCTTGGTGGTAAAGAACGGATGGAAGATCTTCGACAGGTGCTCGGGCGGGATTCCGGGCCCGGTGTCGCGCACCACGAGCTCGACGGCGTGGTCCGTCACGCTGATTTGGACGCTCACCGTTCCTCCCGCGGGCGTCGCCTGGACGGCGTTCCGGAGTACGTTCACCAGAACCTGCTCGACGAGCTGGGGGTCGCCCTCGACGGGACAGGGGGCGTACACGTTCGCCTCGAGGCGCAGGCCGCGCGCCTCGGGCTCGCGACCGATGGCGTGAATCGTGCTCTGAATCAACGCGCTCAGATCATACTCGCGCGCCTGGACTTCCCACGGTTTGGCGAAGACCAGCAGACTCTCGACCGTATGATCCAACCGTTGGATCTGATCGAGGATTTTCCGGAACACGTCATCCTGAACGGGGTTCGGCTTGAGTTCCGCTTTCAGGTTCTCCAGCGCCGCTTGAATCGACGCCAAAGGGTTCCGGACCTCGTGCGCGACCGTCGCCGCGAGCTCGCCGACCATCGCGAGGCTTTGCGCGCGGACCAGTTCTTCGCGGAGCCGCTTGATGGGCCTCTGGTCTCGAATGAACGAGAACAGGCTGATCGGATTTGCCGGCGAACTCCTCACCGGAGCCCAGCGCGCCTTGAGCGCCACGGGTTTGCCTTCTTTGCTCCAGCGGAGGCATTCTTCCTCCTGCCCCGTTTCCCCCTTTTCGATCAATCTTCGAACGCGCTCCGCCTCGCCGGACGCGCGAAGTTCCGGGGGAAGCAGCACATCGTAATCGCGGTTGAGGATCTCTTCGGAGGCGTATCCGAAGATCTCGGAAGCCGCCTTGTTGAAGAGGCGGATCTTGTTGGCCGCGTCGACCAGAATGATGGCGTCCGTCGAATGGTCGAGCACCAAGGCGAGCCTCTCCTCCGCCGTGCCGACGTCTTCCAGTGAATCTCGCGGCGCCGCGTCCATACCTTTGGCCATCGAATGGCCACTCATTATATGCAAGCCGTGCTCCGCCGTCAGGGGGACGAGCCTCCCCCGAGACGATGCCGAACTATCCTCGCCGATCTTCGAGTCGTCCCAGCAATCGAAGCAAGCCGTCCAGGATCGTCAGCGGATGGGGAGGGCAGCCCGGCACGAAGAGGTCGACGGGAACCACCGCTTGAGCGCCGTTCAGGACCTCCACGTGGTCGATGAAGGGGCCGCCCGAAATGGCGCACGCCCCCACGGCGATGACGAGGCGCGGCAACGGCACGGCCTCGTACGTCTTCTGAAGCGCCGACTTCATATTCCGGGTCACGGGCCCCGTGATCAAAAGACCGTCCGCATGGCGCGGAGAAGCCACGAACTGGATCCCGAAGCGACCGAGGTCGAAGACGACCGTGTTGAGCACGTTCACGTCGGCCTCGCACGCGTTGCATCCTCCGGCGCTGACTTGCCGCAGCTTGAGCGAACGGCCGAACAGCCGCCTCGTTTTCTCGTCAAGCGCCCGCGCAAGCTGGACGGCGCCGTTGCCGGTGACCAGGTCCTCCCGGCGCGACGCGGCGAGCCGGTAGTCCCGCGTGTACCGCATCGCTCCTTCCGGACACGCCTCGACACATTCCGCGCAGAAGAGGCACCGTCCCAGGTCGATCCGGAGCCTTCCCTCCAGGCCGATCGCTCCCGTGGGACACGCTTCCGCGCAGTCCCGGCATCCCATCGCGCAGGCGGAGACGTCGAGTTCGGGCCTGCCGCGGAAGCGATCCGGAAGCGCCGGCGACGGCGCCGGAAAGTCGATCGTCCGAGCGCCTTGTCGGATCCGCGCCAGGAGTTCGTTCCACATCAGAGATCGTGCCCGCAATAGGAGAGGTTGAAGCTCTTGTTGCACAGCGGGAAATCGGAGATCTGTTGATCCCGCATCGCCGTCGCCACGCCGAACCAGTTGTGAAACGAGGGGTCGACGACTTTGTAGCTCGCGAAGCGCCCCTCCGCGTCCGTGATCGCCGCATGGCAAATCTCGCCCCGCCAGCCTTCGACGACCGTCGCGGCGATGCGACGGGGCGCGAGTTTCCCGCAGCCGGCGCGCACGGGTCCGCCCGGCAGAGAACGAAGCTGGGCTTGGACGAACGCGACCG
Organism: Planctomycetota bacterium; assembly: GCA_016209705.1. Classification (GTDB taxonomy): domain Bacteria; phylum Planctomycetota; class MHYJ01; order MHYJ01; family JACPRB01; genus JACQVR01. Next base: position 59,900 of record JACQVR010000044.1, on the reverse strand, counting down.
ACTGCTGTATCTCCAGCCACCTCACGTACGCCCGGGCAAACACGTCGCCGCCGTGCCATGTGGAGACCGGAATGTGGGTGAAACGGTAGAGGCCGGAAGGCAGGTCTTGGCGAACGTCCCGCTCCAACCCGCTCGCGCGGGCGGTCGGGCCGACGAATCCCAGCTCGACGGCCGTTTCCTTCGAAAGCGCGCCCATTCCCTCGAAGCGCGCCGTGACGCTGGGACTGTTCCAAAGCAAGCCGGCGGCTTGCGCCACGTCCTTGAGCGCCCGTTCCGCGCGCCGCGCGAGCTCCGCCACGCGCCCGGGTTCCACGTCAAATCCCACTCCTCCCGGCCGGACCAGCCCGCGGCCGAAGCGGCTGCCGCAGAGAAGGGCCGTGAGATTGAGCCACTCGCCGCGGAGACGCCCGCAGAAAGCCGCGGTCGGAAGATACGCGACGTCGCCCGCCAGCGCCCCCAGATCTCCCGTGTGATTCGCCAGCCGCTCGAGTTCGAGAGCGATCGCGCGGATGACCTGCGCCCGCAGCGGCGCGCGGGCGCCGGCCAGACTCTCCACGAGTTCGCAGTACGCCGTGGCGTGCCCCACCGTGGTATCCCCCGCCAGCGTCTCCATGTAAGGGATCGCCCGCTTCGTCGGCCCGCCGGCCATCGCGCGCTCCACGCCGCGCTGCTGGTACCCCAGAGAAATTTCCAGATGGAAGACCGTTTCGCCGTGGCACTGGAAGCGGAAGTGGCCGGGTTCGATGATCCCCGCGTGCACCGGACCGACGGCCACCTCGTGCACCTCTTCGCCGCGGACATGGAAATAATCCGTGACGCCCGGCGATCCGCCGGCCGGCCAGCGCACCGGCTTGAGCCAGGGGTGTCCCTCGGGGCGAACGCCCCATCGCTCCCACAGTTCGCGCTCGAAGGCGTGGAGCGGCGGGCATTCCGGCGTCAGCGCCGGATAGGCATCCGCCACTTCGGTCGCAAAGATCGATAAGGCATTCTCCAACCCGTGACTCATCACCGCGTACAGAAACAGCCTGCCATCCTCCGGATGGCCGAAGAACGCGCTGACATGCGCGCCGGCTCCCATCGACTCCCGCAGCAGCTCCCGGAATCGCGCGAGAGATACCCGGGGAACGTCGCCGAGCGGAACGGACTGCCCGTTGGAGATCACGGCCGCCCTCCCCGAATGACCGCCGCCGCCCCCTCGATCGCGCGTGCCAGAGGCCCCGGCAACCACAGGCCCAGCACCAGGATCACGCCGAGCGGCATCGCCACCAGCGCGACGTCCAGCGGCGTGGCGCGCGCCGGCGGTCGCTCTCCGACCGGATCTCCCCACGCCATCCGAACGGCGTGGCGCAAGGCCGCCACGAAGACCGTGCCGGTTCCCGCCAGAAAAACCACCAACGACACGATCGAGCGCGTGTCGATGGCGGCCCGGACGATCAACAGCTCGCTCATGAAAATCGCGAACGGGGTCATGCCGATGAGCGCCAGAACCGCCGCCAGTAAACCCGTCCCCCAGACCGGCGACGACCGCAACGACCCTCCCATCCGCCGCATGTCCTGCGTGCCGTGGAGCTGGCCGAGACGGCCGGCGCAGAAGAACCCCAGCGTCTTGCACACGGAGTGGTTGAGCGTATGAAAGAGCGCCGCAAACGCCCCGAGTCCTCCCAGCCCGGCGCCCAGCGCGATGATCCCGAGATGCTCGACGCTGCTGTACGCGAGCAGCCGCTTGAGATCGTTCTGGAAGGTGATGAACGCGGCCGAGACGACGATCGACAGGAGGCCGAAAAGGACCAGCAAACGATGGCTCCAGCCCGAGCCGCCGGTGGCCGATTCGACGAGGGGCACGTAACGCAGGATGCAGTAGAGCGCCGAGTTGAGCATGAATCCCGAAAAGATCGCCGACACCGGCGCGGGCGCCTGGCTGTGCGCGTCGGGAAGCCAGCTATGCATCGGCGCCAGCCCGGACTTGGTGCCGTAGCCGACCAGGAGGAAGAGGAATCCCAGCTTGAGCGTGCCCACGTCGAGCGTCGCGGCCGCGTCGCGCAAACTCGTCCAGACGAGCGCTTCGCGCGCCTTGGCGCCGGCTGCGGCGACCAGCAACGTGCCCATGAACGCGAAGGCGATGCCCACTGAACACGTGAGAAGGTACTTCCACATGGCCTCGAGAGCCGCCGGCGAGCGATGCACGGTGATGAGCAGCGCCGTCAGCAGCGTGGTCGCCTCGATGCCCACCCACATGAGCCCCAGGTTGTTCGACAGCAGCGCCAGCGCCATCGTCCCCAGCGAGCCCAGCCAGAGCCCGCCGTAACGGATGGCGCCGCCGCGGGTGAAGGTCTCGTGGCGGAAATACGTGATCGAATAAAGCGAAGCGAGCAGAAAGACCGCCATCATGACGCCCAGATGGTAGGCCGACAGGGAGTCCAGGTGCAGCAGCCCCCCCACCCGCAAGGGTCCCGTGGCGAACACCGCCCGAATGCAAACGGCGGACGCGGCGGCCGTCGCCGCCACGACGCCCAACGCCCACCGGAGCATCCCGTCCCGCGTCCGCAAGAGCGGGCAGAGCGCGGCGCCCGCCGCGGGCAACGCCAGGACCAGCCACAGCGCGTGCCTTGTCTCCATCTAACCTTTCAGAGCGTCCAGCTCGTCGACGTCGATGTGATCGTACTCTCGACGGATGTGGTAGATGGCGATGCCCATCACGAGCACCGCCACGAAGACGTCCAGGAGAACGCCCAGCTCCACCAGCATGGGGATCTCGCCGACCAGCACCACTCCGAACGCGTAGATCCCGTTCTCCATCGCGAGGTATCCGATCACCTGCATCAACGCCTTGCGGCGGCTCACGATCACGAAGAGCCCGACCAGAATCGTGAACAGGGCGGCGGGCAGGACCAACGAGGAGACGGCCGGGCCGGGAAGCGTGATGCGCGAGCTGGCCCACACCGACACCGCCAGGCTTCCGATCCCGATCAGGATCGAGGCCGTGTATCCCACGAACGGTTCGATCTCGTGCCGCACATCGGCTTCCCGCATCGCCCGGAAGAGCAGAAACGGGAAGACGACGCCTTTGAGCGAAGCGCTGCCGACGGCCAGCAGCACCAGGCGCAACGAGAGTTCGTGGGCGTGTCCCAGCACGGGGAGGGTGCCGAGCGCTACGCCCTGGATCGCGACCGTGCGGATGCACGTCGCCAACCGGCTCGTTCCCAGCAAAAGGAGATTGGTCAGGACCAAGAGGACCATCACCGCCTCGATCATCTGCGTCATCGCAGTACCAGGATGAGGGCGAGGATGGAGAGCGTCGTCGCGCCCACTAGAAGCTGGGGAATGCGCACGAGCCGCAGGCGCGCCATGGTCGACTCGATGACGCCGGTCAGGACGGCGAGCGCGAAAAGGCCTCCGAGAAATGAGGCGAGGTCGATCAGGACCGTGCCGGTCCGCACCGGCAGCGCCACGCCGACGAGGAGCCCTCCGAGAATCCACAGCTTGAGGACCGACGCGTAAAGGATGGCGCCCAAGTCCGGACCGGAGTGATCCAGGATCATAACCTCATGGATCATCGTCAGCTCAAGGTGGGTGTCGGGATCGTCCACCGGCACGCGCGCATTCTCCGCGAGAAAGACCACGAGGAGCGCCGCCGCGACGAGCGCGATCTGCGGCGCCGCCGACAGCCACGTCGCGGCCGTCAGCGCGGGCAGAATGCCGGAGAGGGACAAGCCGCCCGCCTCGCGACCGACGGCGGCGAGGCCGAGCAGGAGCGCCGGTTCGGCGAGCGCGGAGAATGTGACGTCGCGGCTGGCCCCCATGCCTTCGAACGCCGATCCGGTGTCGAGCGCGGCCAGCACGGTGAAGAAGCGCGCCACTCCGAGGAGGTAGGCCAGGAGCACGAAGTCGCCTTCGAACGCCACGACGGCGGGGAAGCCGCCCACCGGCAGCAGCGCCAGCCCTCCGAGCATGGCGGCGAGCGACAGGATCGGGCCCGCGCGAAACACCCATGTCGTGGTGCGGCTGAAGACCGCGCCCTTGCGCAGGAGCTTCGCGACGTCGTAGTACGCCTGAAGCAGCGGCGCGCCGCGCCGGCCGGCGAAGAAGGCTTTCGTGCGATTGATCACCCCCAGGAGCAACGGCGCCAATACCAGAGCGAGGGCGAACGGTACGAGCCCCTCGAGGTTCATCGCAACCCCCAGATCAAGAGCGCCACCAGGGTGAGCGCGATGTACAGGATGTACAGGTGCACCCGACCTTGTTGAAGCCACGCGAACTTCGAGAACCCCCACGTCGCTCCCGCGAACAGGCGGCGCCACAGCGTCTCGCGCCAGACGTCGGGCGTCTCCGAAGCGAATGCCGCCTCGCCGGGGAAGTAGCCGCGAGGAGCGGAAGCTCGCCGCTTCGTACGCAGCACGAGACCGAACAAGTCCGTCAGCGGTTGTGCGAATGAAGACGAGGTGTACTGCATGCGCGGCGTCGGCCGCGCGTAGCCACAATCCCAGGTGACGGATTCGTGAATCGGTCGCCTCGAGAGCAAGACCGCGCGCGCCAGCGCCAAGAGCGCGGCGAGGACGAGGAAGCCGCCCGCTCCGCCGGCGATGAACCGGAGCGGTCGCGCCGCCTCGTCGATGCTCGTCACGACGTCCGCCGGCGGAAGCGCCGTCACCTGGATCAGCACCGGAGCGAGGGTCCGCATCAGGAGCGGGCCCAGCAGCCCGATCGCGACGCACGCCACGGCGAGGACCAGCATCGGGATCCCCATCGCGCGCGGGGCCTCGTGAGCGCCCGATGCATGCGCGCCGCGAGGTTCTCCCAGGAAGACGACGCCGCAGGCCTTTGCGAAGCAGGCAGCCGCAAGCCCGCCGATCAACGCCAGTCCCGCGATCGCCGCGATGGAGGGCACGGCCACGGGCGCTCCGGCCGATGTCGCGCCCCGGTACGCGCCGAGATAGATCAAGAACTCGCTCACGAAGCCGTTGAGCGGCGGCAGTCCTGATATGGCGGCGGCGCCGATCAGGAACGTCGCCCCGGTCAGCGGCATCCGCTTCATCAGGCCGCCCAATTCGTCCATCTCCCGCGTTTGCGTCGCGTGGATCACCGCCCCCGCCCCGAGGAAGAGCAGTCCCTTGAAGATGGCGTGATTGACGACGTGCAGCAGCGCGCCCGCGAAGCCGAGCACCGCGAGCACCGGGTTGCCGTAATGTAATCCCAGCAGGCCGAGCCCCAGCCCCATCGCGATGATGCCGATGTTTTCGACGCTGTGGTAGGCCAGCAGCCGCTTGAGGTCGTGCTGCGCGAGCGCGAAGAGAACGCCGAGGAGGCCGGACGTCAGGCCCACGACCAGGAGGGTCCACCCCCACCACGCGGGAAGAGGTCCGAGGAACGTGAGCGCGCGCACGAGGCCATAGACGCCGGTCTTGATCATGACGCCGGACATCAGCGCGGAGACGTGGCTCGGCGCGGCCGGATGCGCGTCCGGCAACCACACATGCAGCGGCATGAAACCCGCCTTGGTGCCGAATCCCACGAGGGCCAACACGAAGAACAAGCCGGCTTGGGAAGGAGGATGCAATCGGTCGAATTCGAACGAACCCGACTCGCGCCCGAGCATCAGGAAAAACGCAAGGAGAAACGCCGTGCCCAGGTGCGTGGCCACGAGATACGTCCAGCCCGCCTCGCGGGAGGCTTCCCGCTCGTGTTCGAAGACGACGAGAAAGAAGGAAGCGAGCGCCATCATCTCCCACGCCACGAGAAAGAGCACGACGTTGCGCGCGATCGTGACCAGGATCATGCTCGCGACCAGCGTGTTGTACGCCAGCCAGGCGAGTCCGATGGCTTTGCGGCCGCGCCACGCCTGTAGGTAGGCGACTCCGTACACCGCTCCGAGAGCGGAGAGGGCGAGGATTGGAACGAGGAAGAACGCGGACAGCGCGTCGATTTCCACATGAAAGGAGCCGCCGGGGACCGCCCACGGCAGCCGGAGCGATGGCGGCGAGCCGCCGGCGAGTACCGCGAATGCCGGCACGAGGCCCATCAGGCAGCCCGCGACGGCTCCTCCGGCTCCCAGGAGGCCCGAACTCCGTGGAAAGAGCGAGAGGAACCCTCCGGCCAACACGACGAACAGCCCCGCAAGCAGCAGCGTCACGCTCGCTCCCTTCGGTCGCTCGCTTCGGAAATGGCAGCTCCCCGCCGGCTACCCCGCCGATCAGACAAGCCGGCGGGGTCGCGCCATTTCCAAGCCCGGGCGGGGCGTGGACCTCGCCCGCTTCCAAACGGAATAACCCCGCCGCAAGTCGACTTCGCCAAGGCGTCGTCGGACAGGAGGCTTCGGCAAGTCTCTTCGTACCTTCAGCGGAGGCGAGGCTTCGACGGAACATGCCGTAGCACGGCGGAGACGGACGGCGAGGGGTTGCATGCTTTCCTTATCTCTAAGCTCCTGATCAGACGTCGTCGCGACTTGACTCGGCCGATTCGAGGCGTTTGGCTTCGCGCAGGATTTCGCCGGCGGGGGCCTGACGGGCCACAAGCGTCCGGAACGGCGTGTCATTCAGAGCCGCCGCGAGCCGGGAAAGCAGAAGCAGATGCGTTCGGATCGTCGGCGCGATGACCGTGAACAAGGCGCGTACCGCCTCGCCATCCTTCGCGGTGTACGGCAGCGGAATCTCGAGAAAGCACAAGGTGATGGCGGGTCGCGCGCCGTGCAGCGTCAGAGGCTGGCGGACATGCGGGATCGCGATGCCGTCGCCGATCGCCGTCGAGCCGAGCTTCTCCCGGGAGACGAGAAGCTGCACCATTTCCTCGCGATTGACGCTCTCCGGCAGCCTCATCCGCGAGACGACGGACCGTAGCGCGGACTCCACGGTGTCGCCGGGGACGCGATGATGAATGCCGCCGACCTCCAGCGCGTCTGCGAAACGCGGCTCGGGCTGATCATTGCGGGTGCGGAAGATCTCCGTCGAAACCGAGACCCTCCGGGTGCCCTTATGGGAAGTCACCCATTCCAGGAGCTCGACTTTATGGAAGCGGTACTGGTCCCCGACCCGAACGGCATTCAGCCCTTCGTCGCTGACCCAGCGCAGGATCTGGGATTCCGGAACATTTAAAAGGCGTGCGGCCTCTCGAACCGTAAGCATAAACCTCGCGCGATTCCGCGATTTGAAACGGGTCCGACTCCTCTCTCCAAGGAGGCGTGACGTGCTGAGCAAAAATAATGCCGCTCGGGAGAGAGTCGAGATCGGGCCAGAACGGCCTCAAGACCACAAAGGCACGGTGATTTCACCACAAGGGGCGCCAATTGCCGCCAGGAGCGCGACGGGGACCTGTGTCGTCGCGCTCCTATCGGTTTCTTCTTGACTCCGCGCCTTGTTCAACCTCGTTATATACGTCGATGGCGCTCCGAGGCATAACGCGCGCTTGGGTACTCTCCTTCTATCTTCTCGCACAGGTGGGAGTGGAACTCCACTCGCTCGAGGAGATCGAGCCCCCTTGCGACTCATGCCCCCGATCGGCCGAATGGACGACGACGCATAACGACGACTGCCATCAACCCGGGCACCACCATCACCGCCATCACGATTCCGCCACGTGCCCCACGTGCGCCTGGTCCGGTCTCGTCATCGTCGAGCCGGAATACCGCGCCATCCACACCCCCCTCTTCTTCCGGAATCGCGAGATCGCGATCCTTCCCGCCCATTCCCCCGTAACCCTCCGGACGTCGGATCGAGGCCCGCCTTCCGCGTAGTCCAAACCCGGCTGCTTTTCAGGTCTCGAGTACCCTTAATTTCGAGGGGAACATGCATCCTCTGGGACTCTATTTTTTGCTTCTTTGCGTTGCCGCGGGACCATCCCAGCGTGGCGAAGCCGCAACCCAACTTTCTCAAAGCTGTCTTTCGCCGCGCGGGGAGTCCATAGTCCGATTTCCGATGTCCGATGTCCGATGTCGAGAAGATTTCCGCCGTCTCCGTGTTCTCGACTCTGGACTTTGGACTATGGACTGTGGACTCGTAAAACAACAAGAGTCCGAGCTGGACAAAGCGCTTCGTGAGGCGGAGGGCCAGAAGCGTCAGGCCCAACCTCCCCCGACGCCGGACATCGCGTCGCTCAAGGCGGGCGCCGTCACGCTCCGCCTTATCGACATCTCCATGGACTCGCTCGTCGCCGCCGGCGCGTCGAATCAGCGCGAGGAGGAGATGTTCAATCTCCAGGGCGGCGGTCACGACCCCCGCAAACGCGGGTTCACCGTCCAGAACATCGAGCTTTCTCTGGCCGCGGCGGTCGATCCCTACCTCACGGCCGAAACCCACCTCATTTACCTGCTGGATCCGGAGGCGGGGGAATCGGTGTTCGAGCTGGAAGAGGTCTTCGCGACGACCACGGCTTTGCCCTGGGGATTCCAACTCGAGATGGGCCATTTCTTCACCGAGTTCGGCCGAATCAACCCGCAGCACCCCCATCAATGGGACTTCCAGGACCAGCCCGTCATCAACACGCGCCTTTTCGGACCCGACGGACTGCGGGGCCCGGGCTTCCGGCTTGGATGGCTGACGCCCCTGCCCTTCTTTTCGGAGCTCCACTTCGGCATGCAGAATGCCAACGGAGAAACGATGGCGAGCTTCTTCGGGAGCGACGAACTCTTCGAAGAACGACCCACCGGCGGCCGGCAATTTGTCGAGCAGGACGTGCGGAGCTTCTCGGATCTGCTGTATCACCTGCGCGCCAATGCCTCCCATGACCTCACGGACGACATCACCGCGGTGTTCGGCGTTTCGGGCCTCCTGGGTCCCAATGCCACCGGACCCGAAGCGGACACGCAGATCTATGGAATCGACCTCAAGGTCAAGTGGCGGCCGGCCGAAAACTTCCGCGGCTGGCCCTTCGTCGTGTGGCAGACGGAATTCATGCTTCGCCGCTATGAGGCCGCGGCGCAGGACTTCGATCCCGACGGCGTGCCCGCGTCGGGGGACGAGTTCAGCGTAGATCGAGAGACCCTGCGGGACCACGGATTCTACACCTTCGTGCTCTACGGCTTCAGCTACGGCTGGGTGGCCGGCCTTCGATTCGAACGGGCGGACTCCGGCGGCGCCAGCATCGATCCCGCCACGGGAGTTGACGTCACGGATGCCGATCCGTTCCGGGATCGGCGCACGCGGATTTCCTCCTCCATAGGCTGGCATCCGACGGAATTTTCGCGGGTGCGGCTGCAATACAACCTCGACAAGGCGGATCACCTCGATGCTACCGACGACGACATCGGCCATTCCGTATGGCTGGGCATCGAGTTCTTCTTCGGTGCGCACGCCGCGCACAAATACTAGATTGCATCATGAACATGAAATGAGGAGTACGACGATGAAATCACTATGTTTCATTCTCGGCGTGACGGCCGTTACGCTCTCCTTCCGGACGGGCGAGGCTCTCGCGGCGCCTCAAGACTTCCACGCCTGCGCGACGACGCCCGACTTGGCGAGTCTCCTGCGCGAGATCGGAGGGGATCGGATCTCGGTGACCGTCTTTTCCAAACCGTCCGAGGACCCGCACTTCCTGGAAGCCAAGCCAAGTTTCGTGAAGTGCCTGAGTCAATCCAGGATGCTGGTGCTGACGGGCCTGGAACTCGAGGCCGCCTACCTGCCGGTGCTCTTGCAGAACGCGCGCAACGAGCGCGTCCTGCGGGGCGCGCCCGGCTATGTCGACGCCAGCACGGTCATCGAGGCGCGCGAGGTGCCTCGAGGCCCCGTCGACCGCTCCCAGGGCGATGTCCACGCGTACGGCAATCCCCACTACCTCCTCGATCCCCTCAACGCCGTGCGCGTCGCGGAGCTCCTGCGCGATCGGCTGTCGGCCGCGCGGCCGGACGAGAAGAAGACGTTCGCGGAGCGCTTTGACGCCTTCCGCCGCAAGACGGCCGAAGCGCTGCTCGGGAAACCGCTGGCCGAGAAGTACGCGTCGGAGTTCGAGAAGCTCGTCAAGCTGCACGAATACGGAAAGATGCTCGAATTCCTCAAGGCCAAGGGCGACGACGCGGCGCTCGGCGGCTGGCTCAAGGCGCTGGCGCCCTACCACGGGGCGAAGATCGTGACGGACCATAACCTGTGGACCTATTTTGCGGCGCGGTTCGGCTTGACCGTGATGGGCAGCATGGAGCCGCGGCCGGGCATCCCGCCGACGACCCGCCATCTCGGCGAGCTGGTCGAGCGGATGAAGGCCCAGGGAGCGAAAGCGATTCTGGCCGCTCCCTATTACGACCCGCGCCATGCGAATTTCCTCGCCAAGCAAACCGGCGTCAAGATCGCCACGATGGCGCATCAACCCGGATCGCGCAAGGGAACGGACGACTATCTTTCCATGATCGATTACGACGTGAAGCAGGTAGCCTCCGCCTTGGGGGCGAAGCCATAGGGAGCGAGAGGGCGATGACCCTTCCAGAGATCGCGCTTCGCCTGGAACACGCCCGCCTCGGATACGGCCGGCGCGCGGTGTTGGCCGACGTGAACCTCACCATACGGCCGGGCGACCTCTGGTTCTTCCTCGGCCCCAACGGCACCGGCAAGACGACGCTGCTTCGCGCCCTCCTGGGCACGCTCGATCCCCAGGAGGGCCGCGTTTATCGCGATGCCGAGTTCCTCTCGCACCGACATGTCGGATTCGTGCCGCAGCGATGCGAATTGCATCCGGCGTTGCCGACGACGATCCGGGAGTTCGTCCTGCTCGGGACGGTCGGCATCCGGCAAGACAAGCGGGAAGCGATGCACTCTCTCGAATGGGCCTTGAGCCAAGTGGGCCTCGACGGCATGGCGGCGCGGGACTACTGGCATCTTTCGGGCGGCCAGCGCCAGCGCGCCCTCGTCGCCCGCGCCCTCGTACGCCGCCCGAAACTCCTGATCCTGGACGAGCCCACAAACGGGCTGGATCTGGCGGCGGAGGACGCGCTGCTTCGCTGCATCGAGCGACTCAACCGCCACGAAGGGCTCACGGTCGTCTTCGTCACCCACGACATCACGCTGGCGGCGCGCTACGCCAAGCAGGTAGCGCTCTTCCGTGAGGGGAGCGTGACCGGCGGGCCCAAGGAGACGGCGTTCACGACGGAGGAACTCACGCGCACCTACGGAGTCCGGGTCGATGTCGTTCGGCAACCCGACGGAACTTCGTCGGTTCGCATGGAAGGAAATGGGGCGACGGCATGATCCAGGAATTCTTGGACTCGTGGGCGCTCTTCCACAACACGTGGCTGGCGGGGTGGTTGATCGCCGCCGGGTTGTCGCTCCTCGGGGTCCTGACGGTGGCCCGCGATCAAATCTTCATCGGAGCCGCAGTCACCCAGGCGTCGATGCTCGGCATCGCGTTTGCGATGTGGATCGGCACGCTCATCGGCGAAGCGGCGCATCCGTGGATCGACTCGGACGCTTTCCTCAGCGCGACGGCCGTCGTTTTCTCGATCCTGGCGACGCTCGTCACGTCGCGACCTTCCGGACAGCCGGGGAAGGAGAGTCCCGAGGCGGTGACCGGGTGGGTCTTCCTGGTCTCCGCGAGCGGCTCCATTCTGTTGGTCGCTCACAGCCCCCACGGAACCGAGGAGATTCACCGCCTCGCGGCGTCCAGCATCATCGGAGCGACGGCCGGCGATGTCTGGATCTTCCTGGGGCTTCTCGCCGTCACGGCGGCGGCCTTGACGCTTTTCCATCGCCCCATCCTGCTCATGACCACCGATCCCGCCACGGCCGTCGCGATCGGCGTGCGCACCCGCCTGTGGTCGTTGCTGGTCTCGGGCTGGCTGGGTTTGGCCATTGGGCTTTCCATTCGGGTCTCGGGCCTGATCTTCACGTTCGGATGTCTGGTGCTGCCGGCGCTGGCGGCCAAGAATCTCTCCCGCGAGATCCGGATCATGTTCTGGCTCAGCCCGATGCTCGCGCTGGGCGTGACGGGCTTTGCGTTCGTGGTCGCCCATCATTGGGATCTCCCTCCCGCGCAGATGGCGGTCGTTTCGTTGGGCGGAGCCCTGGTGATCGCGTGGGCGGCCCGAGCGGCACGCCGTCTGATGCAACGAAGTTGAAACCCTCTGTTCCCGCCACGACCATCGGTTATCCTGAACGGCGACACTACGCTCTTCGAGAGGGTCCCTCGCATGAAACCGATCGAAACCGTCGTGCGCGCGCTCTCGGACTCGCATCCAGAGACGGCCGCGCGGGCGCTGGAAGGGTTGCCCGCGGAAGACGCCGCCAAGATCCTCGAGGTGCTTCCCGCGAGCGTCGTCGGCGCGGTCGTCGAGCGCCTCATTCCCCACGCCGCCGGCGAGATCCTCCGGCGCATCCCGCAGGACCGGACCCAGCGCCTCCTGGAAACGATGTCCCCGCGGCAGTCCGCGCTCGTCCTTCAACACTTGGAAGAATCCATTCGCGAACAAGTGCTTTCCGGCATGCCTGCGGAAGCCGGCCGGCAGCTTCGGGATCTGATGAGGTATCCGCCGGAAACCGCCGGCGGGATCATGGACCTGGGCACCGTGTCGATACCCATCGACCTGACGGTGCAGGAAACGATCGCGTTCCTGCGCAAGGCGCCCCGCGAAGCGCTCCACTATCTGTACGTCACGGACCGGGAGCGGCGCCTCATCGGCGTGCTCGGCATGAGGGACCTGCTGCTGGCTTCGCCGCGCGATCGGATCGAAGGCATGGTCCACCGCGACGTGAAGGTCGTGCCGGCGACGATGGATCGCGAAGAGGTCTCGTCCATCATGAGGGAGAGCCGGTTGATGGCGCTGCCCGTCGTGGATGAGGAAAATCATCTGCTCGGCGTCGTGCGACACGAAGTGGCCGCCCAGGTGGCTCAGGAAGAAGCGTTCGAAGACATGCAGCGGCTGGTGGGCGCGGGCGCCGACGAACGGGCTCTGGAATCGGTTCCTTCCGTCGTCCGGCGCCGGCTTCCCTGGCTGGCGTTCAACCTGGGCACGGCCTGCCTGGCGGCGACGGTCGTCGGGATTTTCGAAGACACGATCGCCCGGTTCACGGCGCTGGCGGTTTTGCTTCCCATCGTGGCCGGCCAGGGCGGCAACACCGGAGCTCAGGCCCTGGCCGTGACGATCCGCGGACTCGCGATGCGCGAAATCGGCGCCGGCTCCCGCCGCCGCCTATTGACCAAGGAAGCGCTGGCGGGCCTGACGAACGGACTGAGCATCGCCTTCCTGGCGGCGGGGGCCATCTTCCTGTGGTACCGGAAGCCGGGGTTGTCGCTGGTGATCGGCCTGGCCATGATCGTCAACATGACGACCGCCGCGTTCACGGGGGCGGCGATCCCGCTCGCTCTGCGCGCCCTGGGCCGCGATCCCGCGCAATCGTCGTCGATCGTCATGACGACGGTGACGGACGTGGTGGGTTTCGGAGCCTTCCTCGGCTTCGCGACCGTCCTGGCGCCGATGCTGGGGTGACGCAAGGATTCGTGAAAAAGTAAATGCCCTATCTGTTCGAATAACCGCCACAATGCGCCTGCGCCGCCGCCCTCCTCCGCTGCGGCCTTCAAGGCCGCAGCGATGGCGGGGTCTCGCCGAAGCTTTAGCGAAGGCGGTTTGGCGCTTTAGCGGTCAAGCCTTTTCAAAAGAAATCGCTTCCGTTATTTCTCCACCTCATCCGCCCGAATATCGCGGCACGCATCCACGCCGGCGGTTTTTCCGCGTACCCGCACGACGACATCCCATTGCCGACGCTGCGGATCATGAAAGGTCGCCAAGCTGCGAAGCGACAGGCCTTTGAGGTGCCGGAAGATCGCGCTCAAGAGATCGTCCTCGTCGGGCACCGAAAACATGAAGCGCGCTCCCTGTTCTTGAACGCCCATCATTTCCCCCACAGCGCGGAAGACGTCGGACTCCGTGATGATTCCAACGAGGGATTCATCCTCCACCACCGGCAAGCTGGAAATCTTTCTCAGGAGCATCAGCCGCGCCGCTCCTTCCACCGTTTCGTCCGGGGGAACGGTAATCGGATCCCGCTTCATGACGTCCTCCACGGCCTTCCCTTCCCCTCGCCGATTCGGATGGTCCCGGCCGACGACCGCTAGGAGGTCGCTCTTGGCCACGATCCCCACGAGCCGCTCGTTGTGAAGGACGGGCAGCCGCCGGATCCCGTGCCGATTCATGAACTCCAGCGCGATCTGCACGGGCACGTACGGTTCCACGGTGCGGACGGGCGACGACATCCAGGTTCGCACGAACATGCGCCCCTCCCGCTCCCCTCGGCCCCGTACTCGCGGGTCAAGAGAGCGATTTCGATTGGACCAGCCCGAACTTCTGCATCCGATAGTGAATCTGGTCGCGCGTCATTCGCAGAAGCTCGCCGGCCTTGGTCTGGTTCCCATGCGAGCGTTCCAGCGCTTGGATCACCAAATCCCTTTCCACGTCTTCCAGGTTCACTCCTTCCGGCGGGATCTTCAACCACCGTGGCCCGGCTTCGTCGGTGGCCGGCCCGCGGCCCAAAGCGAAATCGCCCGCTTCCAGGATCGCACCGGAGGAGAGCAGGACGGCCCGTTCGATGGCGTTGCGCAATTCCCGCACATTGCCCGGCCAATCGTGAAATTGAAGTTTCTCGATCGCGTCCGGAGCGATGCCGCGGATCTCCTTCCGGAATTCCCGGGCGAAGTACGCGACGAAATGGCGGGCCAGAAGGGGGATGTCTTCCGGACGGCGGCGCAGCGCCGGCAGTTCGATCGCGATCACGTTGAGGCGATAATAGAGATCCTCTCGAAACCTCTTCTCCTGGATCAACGCCTCGAGGTCCCGATTCGTGGCGGCCACGACGCGCACATCCACCCGCAGGTCCTGCGTGCCGCCGATGCGGCGGAACGCCTTTTCTTCCAGGGCCCGCAGGACTTTCGCCTGAAGAGACGGGGACATGTCTCCGATCTCGTCCAGAAAAATGGTCCCGCCGTCCGCCAGCTCGAAGAGCCCCTTCTTCTGCGCCTTGGCGTCCGTAAAGGATCCTTTCTCGTGGCCGAACAGCTCGCTTTCGAGCAGCGTATCCGGCAGCGCGGTGCACGTGATGTTCATGAAGGCGCGGTCGGCGCGCGGCGATTCGTAATGCAGCGCCCTTGCCACGAGGTCCTTGCCGGTCCCGCTCTCGCCGCGCAGCAGGACCGTCGTCGCCCCGCTGTGGGCCACTTTGCGAACCAGGTCCGCCACCTCCCGAATCGACTCGGACGCCCCGACCAGGGCATGGACCCCGTAGCGCGCTTTCTGCTCCAACGCCCGGTCCCGAGCCTCGCGCCGCAGCGACGACGTCTCCAAAGCCCGTTTCACGGAAATGACCAGTTCATCCATGTTGAAGGGCTTGGACACATAGTCGTACGCGCCGCGCTTCATCGCCTCGACGGCCGAATCCACCGTCGAGTACGCCGTGATCAAGATCACCGGAAGTTCCGGCGCGCGGGCCTGGATCGCCTTGAGGACTTCCAGCCCGTCAGTGTCGGGCAACCGCAAATCGAGCAGGACGAGATCCGGCGACGCGGCATCCAAGGCGGCGGTCGCCGATCGACCGTCCTGCGCTTCGGTGACCGTATACCCTTCGCGCTTCAACCGCTCGTGAAGCGACCACCTGATAAGCTTCTCATCATCGACAACCAGGATGTTCATCGCGCAGTCTCCAACAGATACTCGGAACGGCCACTTTATAGAGCAAGTGGCGTACCATTGAGGTAAAAGCTGAAAACCGGCAGGAAAGGCGTAAATTCGCGCACCGACCGCGGAAAATTTCGCGAAAACTAATCCTTATTGGCATCAGCTTTGCTATAAGTCAGATAGAAAAACCGATGTTCGCCATTTGGATCACCGGACCCCCCGCCTCGGGAAAGTCCACCCTTGCTCAGGCACTGGCACGTAAACTGAGGACCCGAGGAACGAATCCCGTCGTGCTGGAATCGGACGAGCTTCGGAGGTATTTCATCCCCCGACCGGCCTATTCCGAAGAGGAACGCCGACACTTCTATGAGGGGATGGTGTTCCTCGGCCGCCTTTTCGCGGATCGCGGGGTGCCGGTGATCTTCGATGCCACCGCGCATCGCCGCGCCTACCGGGACCTTGCTCGTGACCATATCCCGCGATATCTCGAGGTATTCGTCGACTGCCCCATCGAGGTCTGTTCCGCGCGGGATCCCAAGGGCATCTACCGGATGGCCCGCACGGGGGAGGCGACGACTGTGCCCGGAGTTCAAGTCGAGTTCGAAACTCCGGAGCATCCCGACGTGCGCTTCCGAAGCGATCAGGAGGATCCTGAAACCGCGGCGGATCGCGTGGTGGAAGCGCTGGTGCTTCGTGGGTTTCTGCCCGCGCGTTCCTGACTTCCAGTCGCGGCTCCTGGCTTCTAACTTCTGGCTCCTGGCTCCTGGCTCCTGGCTTCTGTTTTATCTATGGCACGCCGTGCATCGATCTCCGTTGTCCGGGTGCTTCAGCGACGTTCCGTGGCAGGAGCGGCAATTCATGCCGGGGTTGTGCCATCCCGGCATCAACGGGGCGAGGTCATGACCGGGCGTCGTCTTGTGGCACACGAAACAGCTTCCGCTGGTCTGAAGCGGTAGATGGCAAGAAAAGCAATGGCGGCTCGCGGGCGCGTTCCAGCCGGCGGTGTGCGAGCGGGGCGCCGTTTCATGATGGCATCGGACGCAATAGTCGCTCGCGTGACACGTCCCGCAGCGGGCGCGATCCAGGCGGGCGGCGAAGCCGTGAGGATGATGGCGCCATGCGCCGTGATGATCGGCCGGCATGCGAGTCTGATGGCACAGCGTGCAGGCGTCGGGTTGATGGCACATGGCGCAATCGTTCGCCGTGGCCCGGATGCTCCCTTCGCGCGCGCATCGGCCATGAAGCTTGTCCCACATCCGCAGATGATTCGGAGGGGGACGGTCTCGATCGATCACGGTGTGGCAGGTGGAACATTCATTCTTTCCACGGGCGGTCGCCGCATGGCAGGCGACGCAGGAATCCATGCGCTGGAGCATCCCCGGAACTAATCCCGTGTTCTTGTCGATCCCCTCATGACAGACCAGGCACGCCACCTTGGCGGCCGCGTGCGCCTGGTGTGAAAAACGGATCTCCTCCGATTGTCGCGTGAACCAGGACCACTGCGGACGGCCGGTCTCGTCCAGAAACCACGCCACCTTCTGCTCCGGCGGCTTCTTCGGATCCTGGTCCAATTCCTCGTGACATATCATGCACGTGTCGACGGCGGGCATTCCGGCCTTCGCATCGCGCTCCGCCCCTTCGTGGCACGTCATGCAGTCGATCCCTCGCTCCAGGTGCGCCGCGTGGTTGAACGGGCGCGGCGCCGGGCCGGCCGACGGAAGGAGCGTCGATGCGAAGCGACACGACGCGGCGACAACCACCAGCGACAAGAGCATCAAGGCAAAGCCGATGTAAAGGCGAGTCATGAAGTTTTCAGTATTCAGTTTTCAGTTGTCAGTTTTTCAGCGCTGACAACTGAAAACTGCACTTAGAATTCACGCCGCACCCCGAAACTCAACGTCGCGAACGAATCGAAGTCGTCGCGATCCACGCTGATCCGCGCGTCCGCGCGGGTATCGCCGCCCAGCTTGATCCGCGCGGCTCCATACACGGAACGCACCCGACGGCGCTCCTCGCCGGTGAACGCGTCGATCTCATAGAGCGCGAACGAGGTGCCCAGGCTGATCGAGATCGAGGAAGCGATCTCCCATCCCGCGTCCATCCCCAGCGTCCAGAAATCATCTCCCCGGGCTTTCCAGAGGTCGGCGAAGACCGAAAAGGCGAAGCCCGCCGCCGGCCAGTCGTGAAGCCGCGGTTGGACTTCCCAGCGGGAAAATCCGCGGTTGAACGCCGAGTCGCGATCCGTATCCTCCAGCCGCCGCCGCATCATGGAGACATCCAGCGTGAAGCGCTCGCTCAGCGTTTGCGAAACGCGCGCGGTCGCTTCGACGTAGGGCTCCACCTCCACAAGAAACGTCGAGGTGGGATCGATCGGGAACGAGAGCGCGCCTTGACGCTCGAAGAGAGAGCGCGCCTGCACGTCCATCATGAGGCCGATGTCCTCGAAGAAGCTTCCCAGGCGAACCGTCGCGTCCCGTTCCTCTCCCTCCAGCCATGTGACGCGAGCCGACGCGAACATCGGCCCTTCCCGATGCTCCAGCGTCGCGCCGACGAGATCGTTTTGAAACCGGCCGAAAAGATTCTCATCCCGCAGGTGCAGGAACTCCACGCGGGCCGCGCCGAGCGCCCAGGGCCGCCACTCCATCCATCCGCCCAGCATCGCGTCGCCCTGCGGGGAAGATTCGAACCAGTTGACGGGCACCCCCCCAAACGCGGCGAGAAGAAATGCCGGTGAAGCGGCGATCCGAATCGAACCGCCGTCCATGGGGATCGCTTCCGGCAGCTCCTCGAGCGTCTGCCGTCCGGCGCGCGCCATCACGCCGGCTTCCGGCCGACGAACCTCGAGGTAAGCGGTATATAGATTTCCCACGGCGGCGCGCCGGTAGGTGTCGTCGATCGAATCGAACGCCGAAAATCCGGTCGTTCTTCGGCGGCCGTCCAGATCTTCCGCGAAACGGGCATGGACCACCGCGGTGACGTCATCCCGCTGAGGATCGCCCCACAACGCGGACCAGTATTGATAAAGGTCGGAATCCCGATCACGGCCCGTCCACCGCATCCGCTGCCGGATCTGAACGTGGCCGTGAAACTTGTTCAGCCAGGTCGGCGTCGGAACGGCCTCCACCGCGCCTTCCGCCGGCTCTTGCATCCCGAACAGGATGAGAAACAACGCCGCCATGTGTGTTTTTCCTTGAAGCGGGGTTTTCCCCATCGGCGAGAAATACTCCGCGGATCCGGGCGAAAAACGAAGGTTAATTCATTTGGACGAATCGGCCTAGTCTTTGCATCATCAAGAGCCGGGGCGGCGGAGCGCCGCGATGCGGTCCGATGTCCAAAGTCGGGTCTTCCGTTCACGGCGACACGGGATTCTGAACCTTGATTGTGAAAAGGGGCATGAGACACCTCTGCGCCGTCGTGTTGTGGCTCGGACTCGTCTCCTGCGACCGAGGGGACGGCGGATTCGGAGGGCCGGTGTCCACGCCGCCGCTGCCGGCCGCGATCGCCGGCGACGATTTCAAGACCGTTACGGGAGCCACCGGGGTCACGCTGGATGGCTCCAAAAGCTTCGACCCCGCGGGCGGGTCGCTGACATACCTGTGGGAGCAGGTGAGCGGCACCGGCGTCACCCTCTCCGTGCCGACGGCCGCCGTGACGACGTTCGACGCCCCCTCCGGCCCGGAAACCTTGACGTTCCGCCTGACCGTGACCGGAACCCACGGAAGCGACTCGGACACGATCGACGTGGCGGTCAAGTCGGTCATCGTTTCCGCGCCCGACACCTGGTTCGTGGGCTACGGCAACGGCGGCAGCCTGACGGCGACGGTGACCGGCGGGACCGGACCGCTTACTTTTGAATGGAGCGGCATCGAGCCGTGGCTCACCGCCTCGGGAACCGCTTCCGCCACCCTGACCTACTCGGCACCGCTCCTCGCCGATTTCCAGAACTTCCCCGATCGGGCGGAAGTGGCGGTGATCGAGAAGACCACCCAGGGACGGCTCCAGCTCAAGATCAAAGCGACCGATACCGCCAGCGGCGATACGGACGAGGACATCGTGAATTTCAGCGTCGGCCCGTTCGCCACCGCCGTGGCGCATGAGAATGTCGCCTTCGGCGAACCCGTATTGCTGAACGGCGGCGAGACCACTTCTTCGGGAGCGATCACGAGCTGGTCCTGGTCCGGCACCAAGCCGAATGGGAGTTCCATCAGCTTCTTCAGGCAAAACAAAGCGGCACTGGCCGGATCGATAAGCCAGCGGTTCGTGTACTTCGTGCCGGATCAGGTCGGTCCCTACCAGATCATCCTGACTCAGAATCCGGGAAGCCTGGTGAAGGTCATCGACATCACCTGCGGGAAGTACACGGGCGTCGGCAACCTGACCGGAACCACGCCAGATCCGTTCAAGGGAGAATGCGCCGCCTGTCATGCCGGGCAGCTTCCGTGGCTGGCGAATTTCGCCGACTCCTGGCTGGATACCGGGCACGCCTCCATGTACTCCCGGATTCTCGATCCTTCCGATCCGCACTACGACGCCGCCCAATCCAAAGGACACTGGGAAGACGCCTTTGATTTCGGGTCCAATTACTCGATCGATTCCCGCGTGGTGGGCTTCAGCCGGATCACGTCCGGAACCCACAACGGATGGGCACAACGTGCGGAGGAGGAGGGTTATGTGTTCCAGGGCACTTCCTGGGAGGAACTGAAGCGCAAGCATCCGATGACGGCGCGCATGTCCAACGTCCAGTGCGAGAGCTGTCATGGGCCGGGCAGCGAACATGCCGGGGACACGACCGGCATCCGGAAGAGTTTCGATGCCTCGCTATGCGGTCGCTGCCACAGCCGCAAGCAGGATCTTTGGGAGGCGAGCGGCCACGGAAGGCCCCCCATCGCCTCCCCCAGCGGCAACGCGAGCTGCAACAACTGCCACACCGCTCAAGGGTTCGTCGTCGAGATGCGGGCCCAGGAGGGCGCCGATCCGCATCCCGCGCTGTTTGCCAACAGCGACTTGCGGCGTCCCGTCATCCCGTCCGATCAGCGGCGGAACACGAGCTGCCAGACCTGTCACGATCCGCACAAAAAGACGGCGCAACGACCGGCCGGCGGCGCCGAGCCTCAGCTCCGCGCGTTCGGCAACGTCGAATTCCGCAATGCCGTGGTGACGTACGCGGGAGAAGCCGCGGTCTGCTACCTATGCCACCAAAGCCGCACCGACACGCGCGCCGGGTCCACCGACATAAATGTCCGGCGCGCCCCGCACGATTCGACCGCCGCCGAAATGCTCGCGGGAACGAACGGAATCCATTTCCCCGGTTGGTCCTATACGGTATCCCCCCATGGAATTCCGAGCCGGTTCGTGGCACCGGGCAGAACCGAAACCCGCCACTGTCTGAGCTGTCACAACGACGTCCAGCCTTCCAAAGGCATGATCGGTTACAACGCGCTCGGCGGGCACACGTTCAACATGAAACAGGGATCCGGAACCGCCGTCGCCGGCGACGCGACGCACGCCGGAGGAGCCACGGTCGCCGGAACGAAGAAATTCGTCGTGAGCTCCGGCTCGTCGTTCCTCAAGCAGGTCTTCACGGGCGATACGCTCGTGATCGCGAGTGGAGCGGACGCCGGCGGCTACACCGTGCTCAGCGTGGACGGCGCCCGGCAAGTCACGCTGAACGCGCCCGCGAATTTCACGGGCAACGCGGCCGGGGTATGGACGCTGACGAGCGTCGTGAAATACAACGTCGCCTCCTGCACGCAGTGCCATACCACGGCGCTGGATTTTCGGGTCACGGCGCGCGGCGATTACGACGGAGATGGATCGGTCGAGGCCGTCCAGGATGAGATCGAAGGGCTGCGGACCGCCGTCGAGGACGCGATCAACGTCAGACTCGCCGCGCTGGTCGGTTCCGGTTACTCCCTGACCACCACGAGAGGGCGAATCGGCTACACCAACGGCACGATGACGAGGACGTTTCCCGGCCCCAGCGTCACGACCAGCGACAACCCCGAAAAACCGTGGGCTGACCTGAGCGAAGCGGAGCGAGCCGAGTGGACCGCCCTTTATCAGGCCGCTTACAATGTCTTTTTCGTGGAACACGACAAGAGCCACGGCATCCATAATACGGGGTATGCCGTGAACCTCTTGCAGGCGTCGTACCAGGCGGTGACGGGATCTTTGATCGGCGCCGCCTTCGTCCTGTTCCCGTGATGGGTTCCCAAGATCGGGGAGACCTGGGCATGTTGCGTCGTGCCGCCGTCCCGCAGCCGTTATCTCACCATCTCCTTGGAGATATGGTGATGCGCGAAGATGGGGAGATAAGATCCGAATCCGCATTTCTCCCTCTGGCCGTATCTCCCGATCTCCCTGCATCTCCTCATCTCCAGAAAGGAGGGCGCCATGGTTGAGCGCATCCTGGTTCCGTTGGACGGATCCCCATTGGCGGAGCGCATTCTGGATTTCGTCCAGCGCATCTTCCGGCATGAGGAGGTCGAGCTCTCTCTCCTACATGCCTTCGGCGTGCCTCCCGTTCAGGTCGATTACGCCGCCTTGGCCGCCCGAAACCGCCAAGAAGGGGAGAATTATCTTCGGAGCATGGAAGAAAAAGCGAAATCGCTCGGAATGAAGGCCAAGCGGATCCTGGACGAAAGCCACCCGGCGCATGCGATTCTGGAGCACGCGGCGCGCGAACGCGCCGGATGGATCGCCATGTCCACCCACGGACGCACCGGCCTGTCGCGGTTCGTTCTGGGAAGCATCGCCGAGAAGGTCCTGCGGGCCAGCTCCGTCCCCCTCCTCCTCCTGCGATCGTTTTCGAACGGCGCGGAGTCCGCGCCCCGAGAGACCGCCGTGCGCAAGGCGCTCGTCCCCCTGGACGGCAGCGAAAATTCACTCCGCGTGCTCCGCCCGCTGAAGGTGCTCCTGCGGCATCAGGACGCCCGCGCCGAACTGCTGCACGTTCAGCCGCCCGCGCCGGAACCCGGCCATTGGCCGCCTTCCGATGTGCCGCTTCAGCAAGCCGAGCGGGAGCTGGCTCAGGCGGGCATCCCCTCCGAATATCATCTTCGCGTCGGAGACCCCGCGTCGGAGATCCTGGCCGAAGCCGCCGCGCGCGCCGTCGATTTGATCGCGATGACCACGCACGGCCGATCGGGAGTTTCCCGGTGGGTCCTGGGCAGCGTGACGGAAAAAGTCGTGCGGGCCGCGGATGCGCCGCTTCTGGTCGTCCGCACGGCCGCGCCCGGGAGCGCCGGATGATCCTTCGGCATGAACCCGAATCCGACCGCCCGGTCGACGTCTTCCGCCACTATCTGGGAGATCTCGTGTACGGGGCGAATGACGGGCTCGTCACCACCTTTACGGTGGTCAGCGGAGTGACCGGCGCGCGCCTGGCGCCCTCCATTCTGGTGATCCTGGGACTGGTCAATCTGTTAGCGGACGGCTTTTCCATGGGCGCTTCCAATTTCCTGGCGATCCGCTCCTCGTCCGGGGCTGAAGGCGTCGATCGAGGATTTCGCGAGCCTCTGATGCACGGCATCGCGACGTTCCTCTCGTTCGTACTGATCGGGACGATCCCGCTTCTCGCCTATCTGATTCCGGGAGCCACGACGCATCCGTTTCTGGTCAGCAGCGGACTGACGGCCGGAGCGTTGTTCGGCGTCGGCGCCCTGCGCAGTCTGGTCGTGCGGGACCCATGGATGAAATGTGGACTGGAAATGCTGGGCGTGGGTTCGGTGGCCGCGGCGGTCGCGTACGGCGTGGGCCGCGCGCTGGCGCCCCTCATTCCCTAGGAGCGTGTCGGGATATTCAAGGGGATGTCGAGACATAGGAGATGCAGGGGTAAGACCCCCCATGGTGGTATGGCACATCTCCATATCTCCAATATCCCGACAATCTCCTGGAAATTGCTCAGATTGCGGGGTTTCGCCGTTTCTAACGGAATGTGAACCATGTTCCGAATCTTGCTGCCGTTGCTCGTCGCGGGCGTTCCCGCCATCCTGATCGCGCTGCGTCCTTTGCCGCCGCCCGCCGAATGCCCTCGCTGGGAGGAACCCAAATACCTCGGATCGAAATCATGTCAAAAATGTCATTTCAAGGAATACCAGACGTGGCAGAAGACCGACATGGCCAAAGCGTTCTCGACGCTCAAGCCGGGCGAAGCGGTCGAGGCGAAGAAGAAGGCGTCCCTCGACCCCGCCAAGGATTACACGAAGGAGGCCGCGTGCGTGAAGTGCCATACGACCGGTTACGGGAAGCCCGGAGGATATCCGGAAATCGTCGCCGGCCGGGAATGGAGCGCCGAGGAAATGTCGCGCGCCCCGCTCATGGAAGGGGTCGGCTGCGAGAGTTGCCACGGCCCGGGCGAAGAGTATTCTCCGTACAAGAAGGAACACAAGGACTATAAATGGGCGGACATCGCCAAGCTCGGGGCGATCCACCCCACCGACGCGACCTGCACGGCCTGCCACAACCGGGAAAGCCCGACCTACGTGGAGTTCAAGTTCGCCGAGAAGATCGGCAAGGACACGCACGAAATCCTGAAGCTGAAGACGGACCACGGATGCGACCATCCCCACCGGGAAGGAAAGTAGCGTGAACGGCGACGACCTTTTTTCGGGAGAACTGGAAAACGTCATGCGGTGGCTTTCGACCGCCGGGATCGTTTTCGCCCTGATCTCCGCGGGCTTGATCGCGTTCTTCCTGACCCGCCGGCCCGGCTGGCGGATGACACCCCCCGCCAAGTGGCTGCTCCTGGTGGGCTTCTTTCTTCTTCCCTCCACGACCATGCTGCTGGGAAACGTCGTCGGGTTCCACCGCGTGAAGACCTCGTGCGCGGAATGCCACGTCATGGATCCGTGGATTTCGGACCTGCGCGACCCCAAAAGCACGACCCTGGCGGCGAAGCACTATCAGAACCGGTGGATCAACGAGAACCCGTGCTACACCTGCCACACCGGATACGGCCTGGCGGGAAACCTCGAAGCCAAGTGGTCCGGCCTCCGACACGTCTGGCACTACTACGTCGCCGGCGTTCCCGAAGAGATCAAGATGAAGCGTCCCCTGCCCGTGAAGACCTGCCTGCACTGCCACGCGCAGGCGGCCAGCTATTTGAAGATCGAGCAGCACGTGGATCCGGAAATGGAACCTCAGATTCTGAGCGGCGAGCTGTCCTGCTTCGAATGCCACGCCTCGCCCCATCCGAGGAAGAATCGATGAGCGACCCTTCGCCGCCCGAGGCGAAACCGGCACCCGCGGAACCGCGGCGGTCGATCCTGGCGTTGACCATCGCGTGCGTGCTGGCCCTGGTGGGCTTGGCCGTCACGGTGCTTCATCTGGCCTGGCCCAGCCCGCTGATGTTCACCTTGTTCATGGTGGTGGGCCAGGGTTCGTTCGCCGCGGCGATGGCCGTCTATCTCGCCGTCATCCTGGTCGACCTGCGCCGCCGCAAGGTCCTCTAGTGTTACAATATATTTTGAAAATTATTTGTAACGTTACAATTAATTTTGAGAATATTTCGTAACGTTACGATAAGTTTTGAGAATTTATTGTAACTCAATACACGAAACGGGAAATGTCGTAGGTGGCGATCCGGGCGCCGCCCGGCTGGAGGAAGGTCGACAAGAGTTGGCGGAACGCGCTCAATTGAGCCGCCGTTTCCTCTTTGGTCAGGATTCGCCCCGGCCAGACCTCGGACCACGCCAGGTAGTCACTCTGGGGGATCAAGACGAGCGGAGACAGATACACGTAATCTCCCTCTCCGAGGTCCAAAGACTGGAGCATTTCCACCGTATCCTTGAGGTGGCGATCAAAATATTCGCGGCCGCCCACTCCGACCAGAAGCGTCACGCCGATGTTGAGCTCCGCCTCCTTGAGCAGGCGTAAGGACCTCGCCGCTCCCTCGACGGTCCCCGGCTTTCGCAATTTCTCGTACAGCTTGGCATGGCCCGTCTCCAATCCCACCGTCACGCGGCTTAATCCGTGGTCCTTCAACTCGCGAAGATCCTCCACGGACTTGGTGATGTGAAGCGTGGCGTCCGCGAAGGCATGAAACTCGCGTTTCGGAAACACGGCGCGAGCCAGATGCATCATGACGACCAAATCCACGGCGGGAATGCACAAGGCCCCGGCATCGCCCAGGAAAATGGACGTCCGGCGCTCGGCGTCGGACCCCAGAAGGTTCTGGACGTCGCGCAGATGCCGGCCGAATTCGTCCGCGCTCCGGGCCCGGAACGGGATTCCCTGAAACAGCGAGCAAAACGTGCACCGCCCGTAGGCGCATCCGATCGCCGGCTGGAGGTAGATGGCGTTGTATTGGTCGGGGGGGAGCACCGGGATTTTCCCGTAGATTTCCGCGAACCGCGGCGCGTCCCTCCGGATCCGTTCCAGGCCCTCGTCAAGAATCGGCGCGAGACCCTCCCGAACGGACGGGGGCGCGTCGCGGGCGAGCCGCTCCACGTCGCGATAAACCCCCTGAACGTACGCCATGGCCTGCGGCGGCGGAAGCCTGTGCGGCGTCTCATCGACCCGCAGGAGCGAATTGTCCAACCCTCTTCTCGACAGCCGGCCGTCTTCGGCCGCGTACAAGAGCCGCCCTATCGCGTCAAACGCGTACGTGCGGCGCGTGCCGACCATCAGGACCAGGAGATGCTCCTTGCGAGCCAGCAGCACGCGCTCCCGGGGTTCCGGAGATTGAAATTCCTGAACCTTGATCAAAGCCAAGGATAAGACGCAAATTCGATGCCATGGCACAGCAGGATGCCAAAAGCACCGAATCGTGGAATTTCTCCGAACGTCGCGGGGAAAATTGAGCCCGCCGAAGCCTCCTGTCCGACGAACCCTTGGCGAAATCGGATGGCGAAGGCGGCTCAACGCTCCGCTGCGCGAAGCGCGAGGGAGGGTCGCCCCGCACGAAAATCCGCTGCGGGGCAGGTTCGAACTATTCCGGGGACTCAAATCTTGAAGTGATGGCGGGGCGGCATATTAAACTGTCCATGATGGCGCGAAACGTTCTGATCGTCGAGGACGACAAGCTCATCCGATGGGCCATCTTCCAGAGGCTGACCGACGACGGATTCGAAGTGCGCGAAGCCGTGGACCATGCCTCCGCCGAGGCGGCGATCGCTCAAACGCCGGTCGACATCGCCCTCGTGGACCTCGTGCTTCCCGACGTCGACGGCCTCACCCTGCTGAAGCGGATTCAGGAAAAGAGCCCCGATGCCGCCGTCATCATCATGACCGCCCACTCGTCGGTTGACACGGCCGTCCAGGCGATGAAGCTGGGCGCGTACGACTACCTGACGAAGCCGTTCGATCTCGACGAGCTCTCCCTCATCGTCCGCCGCGCCGCCGAAGTCCGGGCGCTCCAGCGCGAATCCAGCGAGCGCCTCCGCGAGGCTCGCGAGCGGTATGGATTGCAGAACCTGGTGAGCGCCTCGCACAAGATGCGCGAAATCGACGCGATGGTGCGAAAAATCGCCCGCAGCGAGGCGTCCACGATCCTGCTGCGCGGCGAGAGCGGCACGGGAAAGGACCTGATCGCCCGAGCCATCCACTACGAGTCCAACCGCGCTGCCGCTCCCTTCATGAACATCACCTGTACGGCGCTGCCGGACACGCTGCTCGAAAGCGAGCTGTTCGGCCATGAAAAGGGCGCCTTCACCGACGCGAAGGCGCAGAAGAAAGGACTCTTCGAACTGACCGACGGAGGAACGATCTATCTGGACGAAATCGGCGACATGAGCCCGAACCTTCAGGCGAAATTGCTGCGGGTCCTGGAGGACAAGTGCTTCCGCCGCGTCGGCGGCACGTCGGACATTCGCGTGAACGTGCGCGTCATCGCCGCTACCAACCGGAACCTGGAACGGGCGATTCAAGAGCGCGCGTTCCGCGAGGATCTCTACTACCGGCTCAACATCATCCCCATGGAGCTTCCGCCCCTGCGCGACCGCCCCGAGGACATCCCCCCGCTGGCCGCCCTTTTCCTCAAGCAGTTCGGCCGCGAATTCAAACGGTCGTTCCGCGGGTTCACGCCCGAGGCCCTGGATCAGCTCCAACGACATTCCTGGCCCGGCAACGTGCGCGAACTCCGCAACGTGATCGAGCGGGCCTGCCTGCTGGCCGGCGCGGACGAGATCGGGACGGAGGATCTCCTCATCCGCGGCGCCGCCCCCCCTCCGACCGACGAAACGGCTCCGTTCAAGCTGCCGGAACGCGGCTTGGTGCTGGAAGAGGTCGAAAAGAATCTGGTGCTTCAAGCCCTCCAGCGCACGGACGGCAATCAGACGCGCGCCGCCGAGCTTCTGGGAATTACCCGCGATCAGCTCCGCTACCGGATGGAGAAATTCGGCCTGCCCACGCGAGGATAGAAGCGATGCACTCCGGCATCGAGTTTGCATGGCCAATGAGATGCTCAACCTCGACCCCGACCGCCTGAAGCGGTACCTCGAATCGGTGCTTCATGAGACCGTCCGCGTCCTCGGCGTGGATCGGTTGGGAGAACCCGGGGCGGAAAGCCTCAAAACGTATGGATACGGCATTCCCCTGCGCATCCGCTTCGAGCTTTCCGGCCGGCCCCACACGGCCGTCCTCGAGACCGTGCGGCCCGGACCGTTCGGCCACGAGCACATGTCCGATCGGGCCCAGATGCAATTGTGGGCCCACGCCGCGTACAACCGGCTTCCGCGTCATGTGCGCTCCATCGACGTGGGCGCGTTCGAACGTTCCGGACGGATGGTGTCCCTGGGAGACGTGGATGAGCTCTTCGTGCTGACCGAGTTCGTCGAAGGACGCGCCTATGCGGAGGACCTTCAGAGGCTGATGAGCGTTCCTGGCATGTCCGCCGAAGACGGCGCTCGAAGCCAGGTCCTCTGCGACTATCTGGCCGACATCCACTCCGTCGCCGCCCCCGATCGGAACCTGTATTTCCGGAGGCTCCGTGAATTGCTGGGCCACGGGGAAGGCATCATGGGAATCGCGGATCAGTATCCCTCCGATCAAGCTTCGGAGTTGGAGGACATCGAGCACCGTTGTCTGGCGTGGCGATGGAAGCTGAAGCCGAAGGCTCAGCGGCTCCGGCAAGTGCACGGCGACTTTCATCCGTGGAACATCCTGTTTCGCCAAGGAACGGACTTCACGGTCCTGGATCGATCCCGGGGCGAGTGGGGCGAACCGGCCGACGACGTCACGTCGCTCACACTGAACTATCTGTTTTTCTCGATCCAGCGCGCGGGCCGTCTCGAGGGCGATTTCGAAGCCCTCTTCCGAAGCTTCTGGGACCGATATATCGAGAAGACGGGCGACGCGGAGATCCTGAACGTCGCGCCCCCTTTCTTCGCCTTTCGGGGACTGGTGGTGGCGTGTCCGAAGTGGTATCCGAACCTTCCCGAGAAAAGCCGGCGCGCGATGCTCGCTTTCGTCCGCAACGTCCTCGACGCGGCGGCCTTCGAACCCCACCGCGTGAATTCCTATTGCGAAATCTGAACGAACGGCGCCAGATTTTTCGCATGGGTGCGAAAAATTCGCTGGTTCTCGCGTCGTCCATGACAAACGCCGCGCCCATCGCGGTGGCGCGCCGTTTGCTCATTCCTTTCAGAGGAAAGGATGAAGTTCACGCACCCTTGCGGGAGGTTTCGCCATGAAACCCTGGACCGAGGCCAAGGCCGGCGACGTGATGAGCACGCCGATCCATACCGTTGAGATGGACACCCCGATCCGCGAGGCGGCGCGCCATCTCAGCGATCACAAGATCAGCGGCGCGCTTGTCGTGGACTTCAACGGCAAACCCGCGGGCGTCGTCTCCTTGTTCGACATCGCCACCGCCCTGGCGGGCCTGGACCGTCTTCTCGAGCAGCCCGGAAGTTTCTATCGGTACGGCTTCCCGAAGTTCAAGGAAGGCGGCGCCGATTGGGAGGGCCGCTGGGAGGAAGTCGAGACCGATCCCTTGCGGGAGACCGAAGTGTCCGAGATCATGACGGCCGAGCTCATCACGGTTCCGGAGCACAAGCCTCTCCAGGAAGTGGCCCGAGCGATGTGGGAGCGCGAAATCCATCGCGTCATCGTCACGAAGGACGAAAAGCCGGTGGGCATCGTCAGCACGATGGACATCTTGGGCGCTTTGGTCGAAGGACCCCGGACCAAGGCGAAAGCGAAGTCATGAACGAAGAGCGGGATAAATCGACCGCCGCGAACGCCGGCCGCGTTCGCGCCCCTTCCCGTTCCCGCGCCCGACCGGCGCCGAGCGAGGGTTCCGTCAAGGCGTGGCTCCATCCTTCCGGGCAGGACAAGAAACTGCTCCAAACGCTGACCGAAGTGATCGACTTCATCCGGGGGCGTGAATACGCGGGACTGATCGACCGATTGGAAGACGCCGTTCAAGGCACCGCGGCTCAATTCGTGTCGCTTCTGGCGCGCCACCTGGAGGACGAGGAATTCGTGATCTTCCATTCCGTGCGGCGAGCCGGCCGAAAGAAGGCCGCACCGATCGACGACGTCGAAAAAGATCACGAGACCCTTCGCGCCCTGGCCCGCGAATTGGCCTCCTGGATCGCGCGCGACCGGGCCGAGGAGGCCGCCGCGGCGGCCGTCCGGCTCCGGGAGACGCTGGCCGCGCACATCCGCGACGAGGAGCGCGCTCTCGAAGCCGTTCTCAGCGCCTTTTCCGCGGCGGAGCGGCGGCGGCTGGCGGGTTCACTCTTCCAACGAAGGGCCCTGGCGGGGGTGCGCGATTTTCGGACCGCCGGCGGCGATCCCCGGATCTCCGTCCACCTTGTGAGCGCGCCGCGGGGCGTCGTGGTCGCCCGCCTTCGTCGCCGCGGGCGGGGAGACCTGACCGCCTTGCGATCCGAGCTGACGCGTCACATTCAACAGGCGGTGCCCGAGGCTTCTTCGATCCAGATCGTGTCCTGAACCGCGCGCCTCGGGCACCGTTACCGTCCGTTGCGCTCGCTGGCGAGGGGCTCGGGGGCGCCGACCGCCCGCAACGTCAGCACCGGGACGGCCGCCTTCCGCAACACCTCTTCCGCGACGCTTCCGGCGACCATCCGATCCAGGCCGCTTCGCCCGTGGGTCGCCAAGGCGATCAAGTCGACTTTCAATGCCTCCGCATGGCGGGGAATCTCCTTGCCCGCGTCTCCCGACACGATGAGCACGCGGGTTTCGAGTCCCGCATCCTGAAGCGGCTCGGCCGCTCTCTCGAAGCGTTGCCGGCACTCTTGAGTGCGCATCCGCCACGTCCGGTCCGGCAGCATGCCGGCCATCGGATCGGACTCCGGCGTCCGGACGTGGAGCAGCGTCACCTCGAATTTCAACCGCGTCGCCGCGGACGCCACGACCTTCAGGATGCGCAGGGACCGATCGGAGCCGTCCAACGGAACGAGGACGTGTCGCAGCGGTCGCGACGGCACCGGAGTATCGGGCCGCGCCAGAAGGAGCGGGATGGAACTCCCTTGCACCACTCGGCGGGCCACGTTGCCCCACACCAGGCCGGGAATCCCCTTCCGAGCGTGGCTGGCCATGGCGATCAGTCCCACCTCCAGAGCCTGCGCCACCCGCAGAATCCGATCCGCGGGATCGCCCGAGTCGACGAAGACGAACGGCCGCACATCCTTCAATCCGTCCGCCACTTTTTCGAGATAGGATTCCGCGTACTCGGGAAGGTCGAACAGCGGTCGCATCGAGGCGCTGTCCGTGGGATGGAGGTGCGGCAGCACGTGCAGCAGGAAGATGTCGGCCTTGGAGATCGAAAGGCGCGGCAGGTGGGGAAGGATGGACTCCCCATCCGGCGTTCCATCCAACGGGACCAGGATTCGTTCAAACATGACTCGCTCCTCACGGGAAGCACAGCAATCGGGATGCCATTCGAAAACGGAGCCAGAAACAAGCCAGGAGGTTCAATCCGGGGGAAAGTTTTGCAGAATTGAGGAAAATCCAATCGAGTGGGGGATTTTCCGCCGCCGAGCGTCAGATAAAAAGCGACACCCGGGAGCACGCGGCGTCGCCGAGGAAGGTGGCCACGCCGCCCAGCGTCACGCCGTCCATCAGCTCTTCTTGAGTGATCCCCATGACATCCATCGACATCGTGCACGCGACGAACTTGATGCCCATCTCGCGGGCCATGGAGAAGAGTTCATCGATGGAGGTGACCTGTTTGTCGTTCATCATGGATTTCAGGAGGACGCGCCCCACGCCGCCGAAGTTCAGCTTCGACACGGGCATGGACGATAGCTTCCGCGGAGTCATCAAGGCGAACATCTTTTCCTTGAGCGTCTTTCCCTTCAACCGGCGCCGCTTCTTGAGCGCCCCCAACCCCCAGAACGTGTAAAAAACGGAGACGTCCATGCCCATGGCGGCCGCTCCCGTGGCGATCACGAGAGACGCAAGCTGGCGATCCAGGTCGCCCGAGAACACCACCATCGTCACCCGATTTTCCCGTCGATCCCCCTTCGCTTCTTCCAGTCGCGCGTCGATGTACGCCTGGATCGCGGGATCGATGCCGGAGCGTTCCTTGACCTTCATGGCGCCAATCCTCCTTTCCGGCATGCCTCGCCCGTTCTTCAGAAAAGTCCGATAAACGGACGGGGCGAGCATTACCTTTTCCGGAGGTAGTGAATGAACGTCCGGCGTCCCTGCTCGTCCGTTCCCTCTTCTTGCTTGATCAGCTCGTACGACGCGTTGGTCTTCACCCATCCCTGAAAGTCCGCCACCGATCCCGGATCCGTCGCGATCACCTTGAGCGTCTGGTCGGGTTGGATCGAATCGATCTCTTTCTTGGCCCGGATGATCGGCATGGGAC
The DNA here is from genome assembly GCA_016209705.1 of Planctomycetota bacterium. Taxonomy (GTDB): domain Bacteria; phylum Planctomycetota; class MHYJ01; order MHYJ01; family JACPRB01; genus JACQVR01. Next base: position 27,543 of record JACQVR010000044.1, on the reverse strand, counting down.
ACTTGAGACCCCGAGCGTCCAGCACCTTCGCTTCGCTCATCCTTCACCTCCGCGCCAGCGCGCATTCATTCTTGCCCAATTCCATCCGTACCCGCTCCTCTTCGGACGCCTCGGCCTGACCGAGGTTGATGAGCCGGATCCGCGCGTAGTCGTCCGGAGCCGGGCGCGTGCCTCGCTCAATCCGCCGGAGAAACGATTCCTCGTCCTCCTCCAACGTCGGATCCGACCGCCGCAGACTCCCCAACCGCGCGGAGAAGGTTCCATCGGGATTCTGCTCGCGGGGACCCGCGGCATGCGCCGGAAGCACCCAGCGGTCGTCGTGAAGTCCCGCCATCCGCTTGCGCAGCGTCTCGTACAGATCGCGGCCCCACTCGGCCGCCTTGCCCCCGAGATCCGGCCGGCCGATCCCTTCCACGAACAGCGTGTCGCCGGTCAACAGAAGGGAATCTCCCGCCATCAAGAGCGTGCTGCCCGGGGTGTGGCCGGGCGCATACAGGAACATGACAGAGAAGACTTCCAGCTCCCCCAGTCGGAGGCGCGAGCGATCCTGGATCGCTTCGTACGCCGGGATGCTCGCCTCATGAAAATCGAGCGGGTTCGCGAAATAAGGGACGTGAAACGCTTCGGCCAGCGGCGCTCCCCCGGAAATGTGGTCCGCGTGCAGGTGGGTGTCGAACACGCCGCGGAGGGTCAGCCCCTCGCTCCGAAGGAGCCGCGAATACTCATCCACATGGCGATGAGGATCGACCACGATCGCGTCCCTCCCCCCCGCGACCACGTACGACAGGCATCCCTTTCCGATTCTCTGGATCTGCCAGGCTCGCGCCGGGGCGGCCGCCGTGACAAGCCGGGAGATCGTCGCATCGCCCCACCCGTTCATGCCGCCCTCAAGATTCTCGGCGGGCAGGCCGCGGCGCCGAAGGAGATCGGCGACGAAATCCGACGATCCCCCGTGGGCGCAGACGACCGCGACCTTGTCGCCGTGGTGCTTCATCCACTGCGCCACCCGAGCGGCGGAAGCGTCTTTGCCTTCGATGAATTCATAGTAGGGGACGTTCAACGTCTCGACCCGACCCGGCGCCTCCACGCGCCAGCTCGAAAAGTCCGCCTCGTTGCGCACATCCAAGATCAGCGGACCCCGCCCGTTCCGAAATGCTTCGTAAAGCTCCGCCGCCTTGTAACTCATCTTCGCCTCAACGTCGGGTCCCGGTGCAGAAGGAGGTCGCGGCCTTCAAGCGCTCGCTTCGGAAATGGCGGAAGAATCTCTCCGCGGCAAGCCGCGGAGAGATTCAATCCGCAAGGAGGACGCACGGACCGAAACATGGAACGCCTGCTTCGCGCGTACATCTCACGCGTGTCATGCTTCGCCACATCGAAAACCCCGGTCTCGTGCGCGCCTCCCTTACGGCAACCACGGCACTACGGAACTTCTCCGGCTCGCGAACGCGGAAGCGGGGTTCCGAGAGACGAACGCCGGCCTGGCAATGCCGTGCGAAATCCAAGGTCGTCGGGAGGTCGCGCTTTTCACGAGGGGCTCTAAGCAAATCCCACGCCGCGCCGGACACGCGATGGCGCGTGGATGGAGCCTTTCCGCTGGGTAGAAATCCGCAATGCCGTGCGAAGTTTCACCCATCCCCTTGGAGATGGGGTGATGCGTGCAGATAGGGAGATAAATCCAAATCGGCGTTTCTCCATCTGTCTGTGCGTATCTCCCGATCTCCCGCATCTCCATATCCCCTTGGAGATAGGGCAATGCGTGGAGATAGGGTGATAAAAGACGTCTATCCGCACCGTTCCCAGCCGGCATCTCCCTATCTCCCCACTCTCGACATCCCCTACGAGGAGGCGGAGACATACGATCTGAGTCCCCACCGCCACATTCCAACCATGGCCAGGAACGCGGCCGCCGTCACGGCTGCCATATGGAGCAGCGGACCCGGCGAGGCTCCTTCGAAAAGCGACTTCGCCGGAAACGACACGATCACGCCGAACGGGAGAATCGAAACCAGCACGCTCCGGACCCACCCCGTGAATATGCCCACCGGACGGGTCATCGTTTCGCCCAGCACGAAATAGATCTCCCGCAGCCCGTGCGACGTGTGCATCCAGAACGCCGGGATCAGGAAGAGCATGTGCAGGACGTAATAAAGAAAGGTACCCACAAGCAGCGAGACGACATAGACGGCTACGGGACCCGCGCCCAAGGGGGCCGGATAACGCGCCAGCGTCCACGTCAGAACGGCGACCGCCATGAGCAGGTTGACGAACGAGTTGGCGGCAAAGTCGCGCACGCTCATCACGAACAGCGGCGAGACCGGGCGCACCAGATGATAATCCAGGTCGCCTTTGTTGACGTAGATCGGGAACCACCACATGTTGTTCGAAAAGACGGTCATGTGAAGGGCATCGACGACGAAGACGCCTCCCATGAAAACCATCACCTGATCGAACGTCCATCCGCCGAGAAGCGCCGTGTGGCGATAGAGCACCCAGAAAAACGAGAACTGGACCACATACCACACGGCGTCCATCACGATGCGGAAAAAGAAATCGAGCCGGAACTCCATCGCCCGGCTGAAGGAAAAGCGGAGGAAGTACCCGTAAAGGCGCAGATAGCGGATCATAGGAAGCTAGAAGTCAGAAGCCAGGAGCCAGAATGAATGTGCGCGAAGCGCATTCCTTGTTAATTCTGGCTTCTGGCTCCCGGCCTCTTCATATCCCCACGCCCGTGTATTCCAGCATTCCCCGTCTCCATACCGCCCTCCCGATCAGCGTGAAGACGCCGCACCACGCCGCGCTCAGGACCATTCCGGCCGCCCAGTCCCGCGGCGGAACTCGTCCCAGAAACGCCTCGACGGGAAACGCGTACAGATACCGGAACGGCAGCAGCTCCAAGACACGCCGCGCCCCCTCGGGAAAAAGCGCCAGCGGCACGAGCATCCCTCCCAGGAGGGCCGAAGCGAACCGGTGCATGACGAGAAGGCTCCAGACGTTATCCGCCCAGAACGCCACGAGCTGGACCGGATAGGTCAGCAGGAAGTGGAGCATGTTCGCCGCCGCGAGAGCGGCCAGACCGCGCGCCGCGGATCCCCAGGTGAGACCTTCCGGAATTCCAACCGCCCAAGGCACCCACACGGTCAACAAGGTCGCTTGGATCAGCGCCGGCACCGCCGCCGCGATCTGCTGAGCGTACTTCATCGTTCCGTAGGAAACCGGGTAGAGCAGATGGCGCGTCAGGCCGCCTTCGTAGATTTCCTGGGAGACGCTCTGCTCCCGTTCGGAGGTCTGCACGAATAGGCCCATGAGGACGACGGTCACGTAGTACAGGAGCATCTCCTGATACGTGAACCCTCCGATTCGCCCCGCTCCGCTTTCCCGGAAGATCGCGCCGACGATGAACGCGGCGACGGCGAATTTCACGACGATTCCCGCGACCGAGCCAATCCAGAAGTCGGCGCGGTAGGTCATCCGCCGGCGCGCCTCGACGCTGACGATGTGCCAAAGAAGCTCAAGGCGCACGCGTCGCCCCCTTCGCGCGCTGGATGCGCTCGATGATCGCGCCGACCTCGACCTCCTCGATCGCCAGATCCGCGATGGGATACCGGCGCAGCAATTCCGCGGCCGCCTCGGCGACTCGTCCGCGCGGCACCCGCAGTCGAATCATGGAGGCGTCGCAGTGGTCCACGTGGCCGAACGGCGCGAGTTCCCCCGCCGTGACCGGCCCATTCTGCCCTCGGAGGTGCGCGGTGACGATCTTGTGATCGGCGTATCTTTCGACGACCTGAGCGAGGCTGCCGTCGAAGACGAGTTCGCCTTCACGGAGGATGAGGATCCGGCGGCACAGCCGCTCGATGTCCTCCATGTAATGGCTGGTCAGGATCATCGCCGGGCGATGCTCCTCCCGATACCCGAGGATGAAATCGCGGATGGCCCGCTGCGACGTCAGATCGAGTCCGATCGTGGGTTCGTCCAGGTATACCACGCGCGGCCCGTGCAAGAGGGCGGCGATCAGCTCCATCTTCATGCGCTCGCCGAGCGAGAGCCGGCGGAGCTGGATGTGGAGCTCCTCGCGGACGTCCAGGACGCCCGACAGGTAGTCGAGGCGTTCACGATAAAGGTCTTCGGGAATCCGGAAGATTTCCTTCAGCAACAGAAAGCAATCCGCCGCGGGGAGATCCCACCAGAGCTGCGCCTTCTGTCCCATGATGAGCGCGATCTGACGGCGGAACCGGTTGTCGCGCTCCCAGGGCCTGAACCCCAGGACGCGCGCCTCCCCGGAGGTGGGGTGGATGACGCCCGCGAGCATCTTGACGATCGTCGTCTTCCCCGCGCCGTTCGCGCCGACCAGTCCGACGATCTCGCCTTCCTCGACGCGGAACGACACGTCGCGCACCGCCCGCTTCTCCATTCGCTCGCGCCGCACGAGGGATCGGATGGAGCCCCAGAGCCCGGGCCGCTTGCGATGGACGAGAAACGTCTTGCAGAGCCGGTCCGCTTCGATCATGGATCGAGCTTACGATAGCCGATGTGAAGCGCACGAAACAACGATGCGACGATCCAGCGCGCCTCATCGATTTCCGCGCCGGTTCGGACGGGCCCTTCGCTACAATCCAGACATGACGACCGCCCACGCCGAGGCCGCGTTCCGCGCGTGCGAAAAGATCGCCCGAACCCACTACGAAAATTTCACCGTCGGCTCCTTCCTTTTGCCCCGCGGCGCCAAGAAGCACGTCCACGCCCTCTATGCCTTCGCGCGCGCCACAGATGACATCGGCGACGAAAGTGAAGGCGACCGCGTAGCCAACCTCGACGCGTGGGAGGAGGACTTCCGGCGCATCCGCCAAGGCGATCCCCGACATCCGATCCACGCGGCCCTCGCCGAGACGATCGCGACGTTCGACCTCCCCGACGAGCTGTTCCTGAACCTCATCGAAGCCAACCGCATCGACCAGCGCCGAACGCGCTACGAAACGTTCCAGGATCTGCTCCAGTATTGCGAGCATTCGGCGAACCCATGCGGTCGGCTGGTGCTGTTTGTCTTCGGCGTGCGCGATCTGGAATCGCAGCGGCTTTCCGACTTCACCTGCACCGCGCTCCAGCTCGTCAACTTCTGGCAGGACATCGCCATCGATTGGACCAAGGGGCGCGTCTACATTCCTCAGGAGGACCTGCGCCGCTTTGGAGTGTCCGAAGCGGAGCTCGGCCGCGGTGACGTCAATGACCGTTTCATATCGCTCATGAAGTTCGAGTGCGACCGCACCCGCGACTTCTTTCGACGTGGCCTCGCGTTGCTCGACCGCCTCCCGTCCAAGGCCCGTTTCGACGTCCGCCTCTTCTCGCTCGGCGGAATGCGGGTCCTGGACTTGATCGAGCGCAACGGCTACGACGTTTTCCGCAAGCGACCTCGGATCTCCACGGGGGGCAAGGCGTGGCTGGCCTTCCGGAGCCTCGTGGGGGGTTTGCCGCGGCCAAAGCGTTGAGGGCGCGCCGCCCATCCCCCAATCTTCTGGAATCATGCGGGTCCCCGCATTACCATGAACGGTCGATCGGATCATGCCCATGAGCGCCGCCTTGCAGGAAGCGTACGCATATTGTGAGTCGGTCACGCGCCGCTCGGGGTCCACGTTCGATCTGGCCTTGTCGCTCGTGCTGCGCCCGCGCCGGCAAGCCCTTCAGGCGATCTACGCGTTTTGCCGGATGGCCGACGATCTGGTCGACCTTCCCGGGCGCGCGGCGCGCGACGCCGCGGCAGCGATCGAGCGCTTTCGGGAGCAACTTCGCGATGCGTTCGCCGGAAACCCCGACGGCCCGCTCTTCGTGGCGCTCCTCGACGCGGCGCGGCGCTTTCAGATTCCGATCGGTCGCTTCGAGGAGATCCTGGACGGCGTCGCGATGGACCTCGAACGCGGCCGCTATCCCACCTTCGAAGCCCTGGTCGCGTACTGCCGGCGCGTCGCCTCGTCCGTGGGCCTGGCGTGCGTGCACGTCTTCGGCTTCCGCGACCGCGCGGCGCCGGAAGCGGCGGTGGACCTGGGCATCGCGCTTCAGCTCACGAACATCCTTCGCGACCTGCGCGAAGACGCGGAGCGCGGCCGGATCTACCTCCCCGCCGAAGACCTTCAGAGGTTCGGCGTGAGCGAGCGCGACATCCTGGACGGGCGCCGCACGGCCCGGTTCGCTGAACTCATGAAGTTCGAAGTGGCCCGCGCCCGGGAGTACTTCGACCGCGGCGAACGTCTGTTCCGCTGTCTGTCGCGCTGGATTCGCCCGTGCCCCATCGCGATGGCGTGCGCGTACCGAAAGATCCTCGACTCGATCCAGGCCTGCGGATATGACGTCTTCACGCACCGCATCCGGCTGACGCGCGGCCAGCGAGGGCTGGTGTTGGCGGCTACCGCGCTGCACACGGTGCTCGCCGGACGATCCTACCGGCTGACCCCGCGACCGCTTCCGTGAACCCCCCAACGCCCCCCGTGCTCGTGATCGGCGCCGGCATGGCGGGATTGTCGGCCGCGCTCGAGCTGGCCAAGGCGGGCCTGCGCATCACCCTCGCCGAACGGCGGCCCTTTCCGGGCGGGCGTTCCTACTCCTTCCGCGATCCGTCGGGGGCGATCGTGGACAACGGCCAGCACGTGATCCTGGAGTGTTGCGCCGCGTACCGCTCGTTCCTGGAGGATATCGGCGCGTCGGACCGGGTGCCGTTGCAGCAGAGGACGCTGATCCCGTTCGTCGACGCCCGCACCGGCGAGACGACGTGGATCCAGGAATCGTGGCTGCCCGCGCCGCTCCACTTTCTGCCGTCGCTGCTGGCTTATAAGCCGCTTTCGTGGCGGGACCGCCGCCTGCTGTTGCGCGCGGGGCGCGCGATGCGCAAAGACCGGGGCACGGACGGCGAGTCGCTGGGCGCCTGGCTTCGCCGGCACGGGCAGTCCGAAGACGCCATCCGGCTGTTCTGGAACCACTCGTCGATGACGATCCTTAACGACGACGTGGATCGCGTCTCGGCGGAGCAGGGACTTTTCGCCTTCCGTACGTGCTTCTTCGAGCGCCGGGAAGCCGCCCGCGTGGGCGTCCCCGATGTCCCGTTGGGCGAGATCGCCGATCGCGCCGTCGCCAGGATCCGCCAGCTCGGGGGCGTGGTCGAGTTCAATCGCAAGATCGACCGTCTGCCGGAGGGCCCGGTGATCAGCGCCGTGCCGGCGCGAGCCCTTCTGGATCTGCTGCCGCGCGATCAGGTGGAGGGACCGTTTTTCTCGCGGGCGGCGGGCATGAAAACGTCGCCGATCGTCAATCTGCACTTTCTGTTCGACGCGCCCATCGAGGCGCCGCGCTTCTTCGCGTGCGTGGGGGGACGAATCCACTGGGTCTTCGCCCGCGACGCCCAGGTGACGTTGTCGCAGAGCGGCGCGCGCGACCTGATGGACCGTCCGAACGCGGAGCTCCAGCGCGAATTCTTCGAGGAGCTGAAACGCGTCCTGCCCGCGGTCCGCGATCGGACGCCGAAGCGCTGCGTCATCGTCCGGGAACGGGACGCGACGTTCGTTCCCGCGCCGGGCGCCAAGGGCCGGCGGCTTCCCTGCGTGACGCCGATTCCGAATCTTTTCCTGGCAGGCGAGTGGACGGAAGGTGAATGGCCATCGACCATGGAGGCCGCCGTGCTCAGCGGACGCCGCGCGGCGACCGAAGCCATCCGGAGGCTTACGCCGGAACCGTCAGGCCGCGCAGTTCCAGAATCCGCTCGATGACCTCGCCCACTTTCGAGTTGGGCGTCGACGCGCCGGCCGTGAGGCCGAGGACCAGGGGCTTGGCGGGGAGCCAGCCCGGCGTCTCCACGATGCGCCCGGAATGAGGGTCCCGATGGCGGACGCGATCGGCGCTCAAGAGTTCTTCCACTCCCTGGATGTGATAAGTGGGGATTCTTTCGCCGGCCATCTCCGCGAGGTGGCCGGTGTTGGAGCTGTTGTAGCCGCCGATGACGATCATCAGATCGAGCTTCTCACGGAGCAGCTCGGCCACCGCGTCCTGCCGATCTTGTGTCGCGCTGCAGATCGTGTCGAACGCGCGCAGGTGCGCGGCGACGTGTTCCTCTCCGTAGCGCGTCGCGATCGCCCGCCGCAAGCGGCGCTCGATTTCCAGTGACTCGCTCATGAGCATCGTCGTCTGGTTGGCCAGCGCCACGCGTTCGAGGTCGCGGTCCGGATCGAAGCCGGGGCTGACGGCCTTCTCGAAGCGTCGGAGGAACGCCGCCCGATCGCCGCCGCGGACGATGGTGTCGCACACGAGGTCGGCCTCCGCCAGATCCCGGACGACGACGTATCTTCCGCTGGGGTATTTCAGCGCCTGCGAGACGGTGGCGCGCGTCTCCTCGTGGTCGTATTTGCCGTGAACCACGGCCGTGAATCCGTCCCGTGCGTACCGCTCCACGTTCTTCCAGACGTTGAGGACGGAGCCGCACGTCGTGTCCACCAGAACCGCCCGCAGGGACTTCAGCTTCTCCATCATCGCCGCCGTCACGCCGAACGCGGGCAGGATCACGATGTCTTCCGGACCGAGGCGGTCGATCTCCTCCCCGCAGGCGTAGCGCCCGAAGAGAAAGCGGACGCCCCGCTCGATGAGCCGCTCGTTCACGAAGGGATTGTGGATGATCTCGTCGGTGATGAAGATCCGCCGCCCCGGGAACTTGAGCAGCGCCTGATACGCGTAGTCGACGGTGCGCTCGACGCCGTAGCAGAAGCCGAACTCCTTGGCCAGCCGGATCGTCAGGCCTTCCGCGGCCAGTTCGTGACCGTTCGCGCGAACGCGGTCGATGAAGGCGCTGCGGTAGTCCTGCTCGAGGGGCTCCCGCACCAGACTCTTGAGCCCGAAGCCTTTCTGAAAGTAAAGCGGCGCTTCCGGCATGGTCTTCGTACCGTATCAGAACCCGCCCTCCCCCGCCACCGTTACAATAAATTTTGAAAACTTTTTGTAACGTTACAATATATTTTGAGAATATAACGTAACAAACCCAAGATCTCCGTCACGGGGCGCCATTGTTACGACATTAGCTGTTACGATATTATTTGAAAATTATTTGTAACAATCCCAGCGACCCGACCGGCTGTTACAAATAATTTTCAAAATATATTGTAACAGAACGATTTTTTGCGGCTTTTCGGCCTCCCCGCGCACACCATGGTATGAACGTCGAACGGTTGGTAGACTGGACCCGCCACATGCCCAAGCGCATGTTCGGAACCGCGGGCATCCGCGGCATCACCAATCGGGAGATCACGCCGGAGCTGGCTCTCAAGATCGCGCTGGTCTCCGGGGACTGGATCTCCGAACGCTATCGCGGCCGTCCCTCCGCGGCCGTCGGCCACGACACCCGTTACGGGTCCGAACTCCTCGCTCGTTCCGCCGCCGCCGGCCTCGCCTCCGCCGGCGTGGACGTGCAGTTCTACGGATGCGTCCCCACGGGCGTCTTCGCCTTGAACCTGGAACGGACCCATCAAGCCGGCGGAATCCTGATCACCGGCAGCCACCTCCCTCCTGACCGCAACGGCGTCATCTTCCTGATCGCCGACGGCTCCTATGCGCCCTATTCGGTGAGCGACGATCTGGAGCGCCGGTACCGGGAACTCGCCTCGCGCGAACGCCTCGTGCGCCCCGAAGACCTCGGCCGGATCGAGGAGGCGTTCCATCCTTACGAGCTCTACGTCTCCGAAATGGTCAAGAGCGTCGACACGCCGGCCCTCCGCCGGCGCGGCTTCCGCATCCTGGTCGATCCGGCCAACGGGCCCGCCAGCTACGTCGCCAAGGAGTTCTTCCAATGGCTCGGATGCGCCGTGGAGCTGATCCATTACGATCCATCCCCCGTCCCCGGCCGACCTTCGGAGCCGCGCGCGCCTAACGTCGGTGAAGCCTGCGCGGCGGTCGTCCGGCACGGCTGCGACCTGGGGCTTTGCACGGACGTGGACGCCGACCGCGCGCTGTTCATCGACCATGAAGGACGGCCGATCTCCGAAGATACGCTTGGCGCGATCTTCGCCATGGCAGAACTGGGCCCCGGCGATACGTGCGTCACTCCGATCACGTCGAGCGGCGCCATCGAGATCGTGTGCGCGCAACGAGGCGCGCGCCTCGAGTATTGCGGCGTGGGCCAGCCGAACACCGCGCAGGCGATCCGCGACCTCGGCGCCGCCTACGCGTATGAGGAGTCGGGAAAATATTACTTTCCCCGGCAGCGGGTATGGACCGACGGCCTCTTCGCCGGCGCCAAGCTGCTGGAAATCATGTGGCGCCGGGAGCTCTCCCTCGCCGAACTGGCCGCCGGCGTACCCCGCTTCCACCAGATCAAGAAGACCGTGCGCGTCCCGGAGCCGCTCCTCGAGACCGCGGTGTCGGAGGCGGCCCACGCGCTGGCCGGCGATCGAGGGCGCGACGTGCGTCTCGACGGATTCAAGCGCATCTACGCCGATCACGCCTGGCTGATGATCCGCGCCTCGGCGACGGAACCGCTGATCCGCGTCTACTCGGACGCGCCCGATCTCGATCGGGCCGAAGCGCTCGCGCGCGAAGGCGAGCGCGCGCTGCTCGAAGCCCTGCGGAGGATCGCCCCGTGACGCCCTTATCGGACCCTTGCACCCGCCGCCTGCTGGACGTCGCCCGCGCCCTGACGGATCCCTTCGATCTCCCGCATCTGCTCGGGCGCATCCTGGAAACCGTCCTCGAACTGACGGCGGCGGAGCGCGGTTTCATCTCCACCGGCGACGCGACGTACGCGATTCCGGGCGACGCCCCCGGTCCGAGCCGGACGCTGCTCGATGTCGCGTGGCGCTCCCCGCGCCCCTTCTGCGTCGCCGACGCCCAGGAGGTATTCTCGACGTCGGACAGCGTCGTGACCCAGCGCGTCCGCTCGGTGTGCGCCGTGCCGTTGCGCGACGGGCGCGAAGTCCTGGGCGTGCTGTGCCTGGATCACACGGAGCGCCCGGCCCTCTTCTCGAACGCGGATCTGGAGGTCCTATCGGCCCTCGGTTCGCTGGCCGCCGTGGCCCTTCGCGAATCTCGCCGAGCGGCGGAGCTGGCGAGGCGCGTCACGTCGCAGGAGCGGGAACTTTCCCGACGGCGCGGCCCATTCGACGGGATCATCGCCCGCAGCCGGTCCATGCGCGGACTGCTGGATCGCGTGCGCCGGATGTCCGGCGTTCCTTACCCCGTCTTCATCCACGGCGAAAGCGGCACGGGCAAGGAACTGATCGCCCGCGCCCTCCACGCCGGGCCCGGGCCGTTCGTCGCCGCGAACTGCGCCGCCATCCCCGAATCGCTCGCGGAAAGCGTGTGCTTCGGCCACACCCGCGGCGCGTTCACCGGCGCCGATCGGGACCAGGCGGGTCTCTTCGAGCAGGCCCACGGCGGAACGCTCTTCCTCGATGAGGTCGAGGCGATGCCCGCCTCGCTCCAGGAGAAGCTCCTGCGCGTGATCCAGGACGGCGAAGTGCGCCGTATCGGAGCGCGCGCCTCCCGCCAGGTCGCCGTCCGGCTGGTCTCCGCTTCCAATGAGGATCTGAACCGGCTCGTCGGAGCCGGACGCTTCCGCGCCGACCTCCTTTATCGACTGAACGTGCTTCGCCTCGACGTCCCGGCGCTGCGCGACCACATCGAAGACGTCCCCCGGCTGGCGGAGCATTTCCTGGATCGATACGCAAAGGACACGGGCCGCTCGCGGCCGCGACTTTCGGCGGGCGCGATGCATCTTTTGTGCCGGCATGATTGGCCGGGCAACGTCCGCCAGCTCCAGAATGCCGTCTGGCAAGCCGCCTCCCTCGCCCGCGGCGATCTTCTGGAACCTTCCGACTTCGATTTCCTCCACGCGCCTCCCGCCCCGGAGCCGGCGGGTCCGATCCTCTCCATCGAAGAATACATCCGGCGCGCCGTGCTCGCGCACGAAGGCCGCCTGACGCTGGCCGAGATCGCGCGCCGCCTGGGCGTCAGCCGCAAGAAACTCTGGCAGCGCCGCAAGCGGTGGGAGATCCATTTGCCTGCCTCACGCGGCACGGAGTAGACTGCCCGCCACGTATGCGGCCTTTCTCCACGCTGGCGGTCGCCTTCCTGGCGGGTTGCGCGTCCGGCGGCACGCGCTCGGCCTGGGACTGCTACGTCGAAGCGGAACGGCGATACGCCGAAAACCGCAACGCGGCTCAAACCATCGCCCTCTTGAATGAAGCCCTCCGGATTCGACCCGATTTCCCCGACGCCCTCATGGCGCGCGCGGGCCTCCTCCGCCTTCAGGAACGGCGCGACGAGGCTCTCGAAGATTACGACGCGGTGCTGCGGTTGGTGCCCAAACATCCCTACGCCCTGAGCGCGCGCGGAATGCTCCTGTTCGATCTTCAGCGCTTCTCCGAAGCCGAGCGCGATTTTTCGACGATCGTCGAAGGCTCCCCCGAGGCGCCCGACGGATATCTCCTGCGCGCGTGGCTGTACCGCAAGCGGGGACGCTTTTCCGAAGCGGCGCGCGATCGGGCGGAAGCCCGGGCCCGAGCCGGTTCGCTCTGGGAACGCTACTATAACGCCGCCGCGGCCGCCGCTCGCGAAGAGCGATGGACCGACGCGGAACGGAATTTCGAGCTGGCGCTGCTCCTGTCTCCCGACCTCGCGGAGGCGCATCTCGGCTTGGCTCAGATCCGCGCCCGCTCCGGCGATCCCGATGCGGCCCTCGACGACCTCGCCCGCGCGGCGCGCGTCCGCCCCGACGATCCGGCGATTCCGCATGCGCGGGCCGAATTGCTGCGCGCCGCCGAACGCTTTCGTGAAGCGCTCGCCGAGTACGACCGCGCCATCCGCCTCGCGCCCAGCGCCATCCTGCACGTCCGCCGGGGACTCGTCCTCGAACGGTTGGGCCGGCCCGAATCGGCGGCGCTGGATTACGACGCCGCGCTCGCGTTGGATCCCGAGTTGCGCGACGCCTACGTCGCCCGCGGGCGCCTCCGGAGATCCCGCGGGGAGTACGCGGGCGCGACGGACGACTTCCGCGTCGCCTTGGGCCTGCTCGCGACGCCGGACGTGGTCGCCGACGTCGCGCGACTCGAACGCGACCGGAAAAACTGGGATCTCGCCGTCTCGTACTACGAGGACGCGCTCAAGATTTGCTCCGATCCGGGCGACCGGGCCGCCCTGGAGCGGGAGCTCGAAGAGGCACGCCTCAAGCGGACGGCGCGAGAACCATGACGCGACTTTCCTTTCTTGTGCGCTTCGGCCTCCTGGGAGTGATCCTCTGCGGAGGGTTCGCGTGCGGGTCCGCCAGGGCGTTCGAGAGCCCGAATTATCAGGACGAAGCCCTGGCCCGGCTCGCCGAAGCGGAGGCCTCCGAGCGGCAAGGGGACGTCGAGCGCGCGCTCGCGATGTATCGGCTGGCGATCGATATCGAGCCGACGCTGGCCCAGGCCTACCTCGGCCGCGCGCGCCTGTGCGACAAGACCGGACGGCTGGGCGAGGCGGAAAAATACTACGCGTCGGCCGTCTACGTCGCGGCGCCCGATCTCAAGCCGCTTTGTCACTACCAGCGAGGCCTGTTCCATCAGCGCCTGCGCCGGCACGATCCCGCCGCCTCGGACTTCACCGCCGCCATCGAAGCGTCACGGAAGGGGTCCGGCGACTTGATGGTCGAAGCCCATCTCCATCGGGCCTATTCACGAATCGAGCTGCTGCGGTGGGAGGATGCGTCCCAGGACATCGAGTTCGTGCTCGAGAGCAGCGGGGACGCGGGAATGCGCCGCCGGGCCAAGGAGCTCAAGCGCGAGATCGAAAGGCGGCGGAGAGCGCTCAGAAAATAAGACTGCGCGCAGCGCATTCCTTATTCTGATTCCTGGCTTCAGGCTTCCTGACTTCTGGCTTCAGGCGGCTTCTTTGAGCGCCGCCGTCATGCCCGTCAACGTCTGCCGCGCGTCGCCGAACACCATCATCGTCTTGGGGTGCACGAAGAGCTCGTTCTCGATCCCCGCGAAACCGGGGTTCATGCTGCGCTTGAGCACGATGACGGATTTCGCCTGCTCGCAGTTGAAGACGGGCATCCCGTAGATGGGGCTGCCGGGCGTGTTCTTCGCGGCGGGATTGACCACGTCGTTGGCGCCCACCACCAGCACCACGTCCGTGTTCGCGAAGTCGTCGTTGATCTGATCGAGGTCGTAGAGCTGATCGTACGGCACGTTCGCTTCCGCCAAAAGCACGTTCATGTGGCCGGGCATGCGGCCCGCGACGGGGTGGATCGCGTACCGCACGCGCGTGCCGTTCTTCTCGAGCTGCGCCGCAAGCTCGCGCACCGCGTGCTGCGCCTGCGCGACCGCCATCCCGTAGCCGGGAACCACGATGAGCGATCCGGAGCTTTGAAGGACCATGGCTGCTTCTTCGACGCTCGCTTCTTTCACCGTGCCTTTGGTGCCGCCCGTCGCGGCCGCCGGGCCGATAGGCGCCGCGCCGAAGCCGCCGAACATGACGTTCGCCAGCGACCGGTTCATCGCCTTGCACATGATGCGCGTCAGAATCAGTCCCGACGCGCCTACCAGCGAGCCGAGGATGATGAGCACGTTGTTGCGCAGCACGAAGCCGGTCGCCGTCACCGCCATGCCCGAGTACGAGTTCATCAGCGAGATCACGACCGGCATGTCCGCGCCGCCGATCGGGATCACGACGAGCCAGCCGAGCACCAGCGCGATTGCGACCAGTCCGAGGAACGCGGCGAGGTGCCATGACGCGAGCGGATTGAGCGTCAGCGCGATGGCGAGGCCGATGCCCGCCAGCAACAGAACCAGGTTCAGATAGTGCTGCCCTTTGAATTGGACCGGCCGGCCGGAGATCAGCTCCTGGAGCTTCGCGAACGCGGCCATCGATCCCGTGAAGCAAATGCCGCCGATGAGAATCGAAAGATGTACCGGGATGGAGTCGCCTACCGACATGTGCCCGATTTCGCCTTGCGGGTTGTGGCCGGTCTTGTAGAGAAATTCCACCGCCGCCACGAGCAGCGACGCCGCGCCGCCGAATCCGTTGTACAGGCCCACCATCTGCGGCATCGCCGTCATCTTGACCTTTGTGGCCGATACGAATCCGATGGCCGAACCCAGCACGAGGCCGCCCAGCACGATGGCCAGCGTGTTGCCGATCCCCGCGCCGCCGGGCTCGCCGATGCGTTGGATGAACGTGGGCACGACGGCCAGCCCCATGGCGAGAATCGAGATCGGAACCGACCGGCGCGCCGTCTTCGGCGACGCGAGCCATTTCAGGCTCAGCATGAAGAGGATCGCCGCGACGAAGTAGCAAAGTTCGGTGGGTAGGCTCATTTCTGTTTCTTGAACATCTGAAGCATTCGATGCGTCACGCCGTAGCCGCCGACGACGTTGATCGTTCCGAACGTCACGGCCAGGAACGCCAGGACGCCGTTCGCGTCCCAGCCCGAAAAGACCGCGGCGCCGATCGCGCCCACGAGCGTGATGCCGGAGATCGCGTTGGAGCCGGACATGAGCGGCGTGTGCAGGAGCGGCGGGACCTTCGAGATCAACTCGACGCCGACTGCCACGGCCAGCATGAAGACGTAAAAGACGAGCAGCCAATAGCCCTCAGGCGACACCCGCCACCTCCTTCACTTTCGGATGGACGACCTGCCCGCCGTGTACGATCACGCAGCCCTTCGTAATCTCTTCATTGAAGTCCCACTTGAACGCGTTGTCCTTTCCGAGGAGGTGGAAGAGCAACTTCTCGAGGTTGCGCGAGTAGAGTTGGCTGGCGTGCGTCGCCATCGTGCTGGGCAGATTGGGATGGCCCACGATCAGGACGCCTTGCTTGACGACTTCCTTCCCCGATTCTGTTCCTTCGACGTTTCCGCCCTGCTCCGCGGCGAGGTCCACGACGACCGAGCCGGGACGCATGCTGCGCACATGGGAATCGGTCACGAGGATCGGCGCGCGTCGGCCGGGGATGAGCGCGGTGGTGATGACGACGTCGGCTTTGGCGATGTGTTCCGCGATGAGCTCCGCCTGCTTTCGCTTGTACTCCTCGGATTGCTCGGCGGCGTAGCCTCCCGCACCGGCCTTGACCTCGACGCCCTTCACTTCCAGAAATTTCCCGCCGAGGCTTTCGACCTGTTCTTTGGTCTCGGGCCGCACGTCGGTGGCTTCGACCACGGCGCCCAGGCGTTTCGCGGTGCCGATCGCTTGAAGGCCCGCGACTCCGGCGCCCATGATGAGCACGCGCGCAGGGGTGATCGTTCCGGCGGCGGTCATGAGCATGGGGAAAAATTTGGAGAGCCGTTCCGCCGCGATGAGCACGGCCTTGTAGCCGGCTAAGTTAGCTTGCGAGGAGAGCGCGTCCATCGACTGCGCCAGCGTGGTGCGCGGGATCATGTCCACCGCGATCGCGCTCGCCTTCCGCTCCGAGACGGCGCGCACGAGCTCGGCGTTGACGAGGGGATAGAGGAACGAGACAAGCGTCGCCCCTTCGCGCAGCTTGCCGGCTTCTTCGCGGGTCGGCTTTTGAACTTTCAATACGAGGTCGGCGTCGAACGCGGAAGACGCGGGCTTGGCGCCCGCGGTTTCGTATTCCTTGTCGGGATACCACGACGCGTCGCCGCAGGCCGGTTCGAACGCGACTTCGAGGCCTCGCCTGACGAACTTGGCGACCGTTTCCGGCACGAGGGCGACGCGCTTCTCGCCGGAGGCGGTCTCCTTGGGAATCCCGATTATCATGGGTGCAGGAAACTACCTATCGCAACGGCTTTTGGTCAAGCGTTCCCTATCTGGATGCGATGAGCTTGCAAGGGCATAATCTTGTCAAGAAGAAGGTTACGCGCGCCGAGATCTTGGGTATGAGCGTCCCCGAGCGGATCCGCCTCGCCCAGGCGATCTGGGACAGCATCGCCGAGGCGCCGGAATCGGTTCCCCTTTCCGATGCAGACCGAACGGAGCTCGATCGGCGATTGAAAACACATCACAAGGATCCTCAGGCGGTTTCCTCCTGGCGTGAGGTCAAGCGGAGGCTTTCGGGAGGCGAATGACCCGCCGGCTCCGGATCCGCCCCGAAGCGGATCTGTGCTCCGCCCGGGGTTAGTACGAAGCGTGTTCCAAAGGGCTGGGAGAGGAATTGGTCGATCGCGTGAATCGAACCCTCCTGTCGATCCTCGAGAATCCCAACCGATATCCCCGCGTACCTAAAAGCATCCGCCGAGCGCTCACGCGGCGATTTCCATACGGCGTTTTCTATCTTGTTGAGAAACGAACCGTCGTTGTGCTCGCGGTCTTGCATCAAGCCATGTCCCCATCCCACTGGCAAAGCCGCTGGTAGTTGCATCAACCAAGCCGAAGGGTGCGCGCCATGGCCTCGCACAAGACATCCATCTACGCCTCCGTCACGCTGACGACATTGATGCGCGAGCTGGAGGCCATGTAGATGGAGTGCCTTTCGCGTAGGCGCTCGACTTGCTCGGGCGTCAGGCCGAGTTTCGTGAAGATTCCCTTCTCTCCCAAGACGAACGAATAGTCCCGCGGCGCGCCGTGGCGTCGCAAACCATCCCCCAGCAACCGCCTCATGCGCCGGATGCGCTCGCGCATCGAGGCGAGTTCTCTTTCCCACTCGATGCGCAGCTCGGGAACGTTCAGGATCGCCGCCACGATCGCGGCGCCGTGCGCGGGCGGGTTGGAGTAGTTCGGGCGGATGCGGGCCCGCAGGTGGCTCAAAACCGCCTGCGCCGCGTCGTCGGTCGCCGCCACCGCGGTGAGCGCGCCGCATCGTTCGTTGTACCAGATGAATGCCTTGGAGAAAGACGTCGCGATCAGCAGCTCCCGGCCGGAACCGCAAAACAATCGCAGGCCGGCCAGGTCTTCCGCGATCCCATCCCCCAATCCCAGGAACGCGATGTCGAAGAGCGGCAGAAATCGCCGCCGAGCCGCGACGCCGGCCAAGTGCCGCCATTGATCGAGCGTCGGATCGAGCCCGGTGGGATTGTGGCCGCAGGCCTAGAAGAGTACGACATCCCCCTCCGGCACCGCTTCCAATGCGCCGATCATCGCCTCGAACGCGAGCGCATGCTCATCTTCGCGCGCGTGGGGATAGGTTCGAACCTGAAGCCCCGCCGCGGCGAACACGGCATGATGGTTGGTCCACGTGGGTTCGGGAAGCCACATGCGTGCGTTCGGGTACGCGGCCCGAACAAATTCCCCCGCCACGCGCAGCGCCGCCGTTCCGCCGGGCGTCTGGACCGTTGCCGCGTGCGTAACACGGCCCAAAAGCAATTCCTGCGTCACGTTCCGGAACTCCGCCGCGCCCGCGATATCGAGGTAGTTCTTGGTCGCCTGCGCGCGCAGCACCCGCTCTTCCGCCCGCCGCACGCACGACAAGATCGCGCATTCTCCTTGGTCATTTTTATAAACGCCGGTGTGCAGATTGAACTTGCGTGGATGAGGATCCTTCTGGAACTCCTCCTCCACGGCATACTTCGATTCGAGCGGGATCCGGTCGAGGCGGTCGAACATGAATTTTTCAAGATACCTTCAGTTTCTTTAACGCTTCGAGAGTCCTTCGTTCAACCAATTCCCCATTGAGATACTGGTGAAGAACGCTTCCCACGAGCGTCTGATAGGGGATCCCGCGTTTCTCGGCTTCCGACTTCAGCAGGGCGAGATCCGAGCCGTCCAAGCGGAGGCTGACGGGAATCTTCGCCGCTGATCCATCGACCCGTACTTTTCCAGGACGCCTTTTGAGCTTTCGGAGGTCATATTCATTTCTCATGCTGTCTTTCCTTTCGTCCCACTCAAACCGCATGAAGAAGTATAGGACATCGTATATACAACGTCAACAACTCGATTGCGCTCGCAAGATATCGACTCTTCCTAGAATTGGGACTCGACTGAAGTGCCCGAAGCGCTATGACGAAGTGAGTCGCCGTGCCTATGATCCGAAACGCCGACGAGAAGCGGCCCGGCCGTTTTGAGGAACTGGTCCGGCTGATGCCCCCCGCCGGGCGCTCCAGCCGCGTTGGAACTCTCGCCCTCGCTTCCCGCTCCCGACCCGGTTCCTTGGTTTTCTGCGACGGCAATTTCGAAATCGGCTTCGTCTTCCCCATTCCCGCCAAATGGCGTCCAAGCTGTCCGCCCTCCCCGCTCATCCACCAGCCTATATTGCCAATGGCAGCGCGACTGGACGCGTAATTCGGCCGTATGCAAGTAGACTGTGTTTGCGGAAGCACGATATTCGCTGGCCATATTGCTTATGTTGGCAAATGGGGTACCCACTTCCGCCAACTCTACCTCCAGGCTCCACGCATCGCTCTGCGCATCATCCGCTTGCGCGACAAACATGATCTGCGCCTGATCCACTTTCTCATTGACCGGGATCGCTGTTGCTCCGTCCACCCTATATTGGCCAACCACGCCAGCGAACGGAGGCGTGTTCAGATTGGGTGCAACTCAAATGTCGCATAGGTTCTCACGCAGCTCTGAATTTGGGCTCGGAGATGGTTGCGACAAAGGTGCGGAGGGCGGCAGGAATTCCCGCGCAACGCTTGAATAGCCGACGCTGCCAGACTTCGTCGAAAGCTCCGTACAGCTTGGCCGCCCGCAGCGCCAGGATCGCTTCGGCATTGGGCACTGACCACCAGGCTCCGTTACGTTTTAGGCGCAAATTCAGCACCTGCTTGACGGCTGCTTCGATTCGGCCGCTGCCTATAGGAAACCCCCGGCGGCGGAAGCGGAGGTAGCGCACTTGGCCCATTCTCGTACTGAAGTATTCCAGAAGCCCATTGATGGCATCGCGTGCCGCGGCCCCGCGCGCACTCAAGGGTCCGGCCGCACGCCTCCATGCCGCCAGGACGGCATCGATCCTCCCCTTTCGAAGCCACTTTCGATATCGTCGCGCCCACGCCTCCGCTTGGACCGTGCCCTCTCCAAAGATGGCTTGAGCGGCCTCGTGGATATGCTCCGCGGCATGATAGAAGTCGAGAATCTACAGCGCCTGGGGAAAACGCTTGGCCGCTTCGATCAGGATCCACTTGGCCCCATCGCCAATGAAAGCCATCTGGGTACAGGCGTCCAAGCCCAGCTGTTTCAAAGCGGCCACCAGTTTCGTCCAGAACTCTTCGGCTCCAATGATGGCGGTGAGCACGAAGACCGCCTTGCGACCGTTCTTGTTGGAAGCCTCGATCCGCGCCAGCCGTGGTTCCCTCCAGCCCTGATCGGTGTTGACCCGGCCCCCATCCATCTCGATAACCACCTTCTGGGGCTCGCCGAAGTTTTCCGGAAGGTGAAGCTCTTTCTGAAACTCTTGGGCCTCGCGTCCCAACTCCAGGCATACGCGATTGATGGTGCTCCGAGAAACCTGAATGCGAGCCATCTCCTTGAGTTCGCGTTCTGCAGGCTGAAAGGGCAATTCCACACCGATCGATCCGCAGAGTTTCTGGACCATCGGAGAAATCGAGTGTCTCAAGCCCAGCATGGCTTCTACAGGACGCAGACTCTTCCGGCCGCGCTTCTCGTACGACGGAACCGTAATTTCGACAGGTCCCACCACGCTGAGAATCTTCAACTGCACCCACCGCGCCAACCGAAAGGGTGTACCTCCATTGGGGTCCGGAAGTTCGCGAGGCCACGATTGAGATCGCGCCCACGATATCAACGCGCAGTGGAGTTTTCGGCGTGCCTGCTCGTGCCCGAATTCGATGGCCTCTTCCTCAAGCTGGGCCATGCCCGTCTGCGTGAAGTTCATTCCCCCTCCCCCGACATGCTCCCTCCTTATCGGGGTATCGGCAGGAAACTTGAGGGCCTTGAGAAGAATCTCAAATTATGCGTTACACCCGCGCGATCTGCGGCACGCCCAGGCCGCCGTCGTAGCGCAGTTCCAGCACCTTCCGCGCCTGGCCGCGCAATGCCTTCAAGCACTCGCGCATCGCGTTGCGCCGCTGGGCCAGCAGGTCGTTGCGATCGGCCGGAGCCTCCTCCGCCGCCGCGAGCCGATCCAGCGTCTCCGGCGGCAGCACCGCGGCGCTGCGCTGCGATCGGGCCGCGTACTTCATGAGGCGGTAGCGGAGGATCTTGTGGATCCACGCCAGGAAGTTGGTCCCTTCGCGATACTGCTCCCGCCGCTGGATGGCGATGAGACTGATCTCCTGGAGCAGATCCTCCGCGTCGTGCGGATGGCGCACCGTCGAGAGCAGGTAGGCGAGCAACTGCGTCCGATGTTTCATCAGCAGCGCCGCGACCCGCTCGCCCGCGTCGGGCGCGCGGCCCGCGTCCGGCGTCGATGCGTCGTCGTGCGTGCTCAGCATGAACCGAGTCAGGGCCTTCATATGAGGTCCCTCCACCCAATCAAATCCCGGGTCGATCGAAATTAGGAGGCTTCACTTGAAAAAATTTTGCGGCGGCGCCGGCCCCCATGATTTATACAGACGCCGACCCGACAAAGTTCATAGAAAATGCATCAGCCGCGGGCGGGCCTTTCAGCGCGTCCTCGATTTCGATAAAGTGTGTCGATTCCGGTTCGAGGAGAGAGAGGCCAAGCGTGCACCCATATTCACAAATGCGATCCGGGCTTACCCAACAGCTTCTCGATTTTTTCGATATCGCGGCGCGTCGCGACGGCATCAACGCCGCGGCCGCGGGCCGCGTCCTGATCAACGCCGGAGACGCCGCCCGCCTTTCCGCCACCGTCATCGACGATCATCCGTACGATGTCGCCTTCGCGCTGCGCGAAAACACGTTTTATATGGCGTGTAGCTGCCCTTTATTCGCCAGAGGGCTGCATTGCGGCCATCTGTGGGCGGCCCTGGTCGCCGGCGAGCATTCCAGCTATCTGAAGAAAGCCCGCTCCATGCCCATATATGAGATCGTAGACGACTGCGACCCGAAGGAGTTCGGCGAGGCCGAGGAAGGCGCGCCGGAGAACTTGAAATGGAAAACCCTCATCAAGGAACTGCACCGCTCGGAATCGGCCGGCGGCGCTCCGCGACACGTTCCCGTGCGGGCGGACCATCAGGTCGTCTACTGGATCGACGCGGATGAAGCAAAAAGCGGAAAGGGATTCCTGCTCCATGTCGGCGTCCGGCGTCCGCGGCGATCCGGCGGATGGGACGCGCCCCGGCCCCGAAAATTCAACCGTGAGGAAGGCGCGCGATTGCCCAACACGGATGATCGCGCCATCTTGACGCTCCTGTACGGCGCGGATCACAGTCTTTATCCTTATTATTCCTATTCCCGGGCCGAATTCGAGCTGGATTCGACGTTCGCGGAGACGCTGCTTCCCCGCCTCGGCCGCACGGAACGTTTCTTCGTGCGCGCCGGATCCGAACCCGCGCCCGGCGCTCCGTGCGCCTGGGACGACGCCGGACCGTGGGACTTGAAACTGCGCCTCGAACCCGGGGACGAGGGAAAAGTGTGGGGCCGGTTCGAGCGTGCGGGCGAATCCATGGATCTCTCCGAGCCGGCGCTGATCTTTCCCCACGGTTTTCTGATCGCCCAGGGCAAAGCCGCGCCGTATCGATTCGACGGCGACTTCGCGTGGATTCTCGGACTGCGCCGCGCGGGAGCTTTGAAGATTCCCTCGGAGGATCGGGAAGCATTTGCCGAAGCGCTTTATCAGCTCCCCGGACCCGTTTCGATCGAGCTGCCGGCGGCTCTGCGATTTGAAGAACTTCGCCCCGAGCCCACGCCGCGGCTTCGGATCTTCGCCTCCAAAATCACCTACAATCGACCCAAGGGATGTCTGGTCGCCTCGATCCAGTTCGATTATGACGGGGCGATTTTCGCCGCCTCCGATCCCCGCCAGCGCCTGGCGCTTCCGAAAAAGCGCCAAGCGATCCTCCGCGACCGCGAGGCGGAGGCAACGCTCCGATCCGCGTTGCCAGGAATGGGCTTCAAAATCCCGCCCGCCTACCGGGCCGAGGAAGGCGTCGATTTCGAGATCGACTCCGCGCGGCTGCCGCGCGTCGTGCCGGAGCTTCTCGCCCGCGGATGGCACGTCGAGGCGGAAGGCTCGATCTATCGCGCGCCCGGCGCGATCAAGATTTCCGTCACGTCCGGCGTGGACTGGTTCGATCTCGAAGGCGGCGTCGAATACGACGGGCAGGTCGTTCCGTTTCCGCAGCTTCTCAAGGCGGTCCGCGGCGGAGAGCGCTTCGTCAAGCTGGGCGACGGAAAGCTCGGGATCCTGCCCGAGGAATGGCTCAAGCGGCGCGGCCTAATCCTGGCGGCCGCGGACGGCCAGGACGGCGTGCTCCGCTTTCGCCCTTCCCAAGCGATGCTGCTGGACGCGTTGCTCGCGGCGGAAGAGAAAGCCGTCATCGATCCCGGCTTCGAGCGCGTGCGGCGCGAGCTGCGCTCATTCGAAGGTGTCCAGCCCGACGATCCTCCCGCGGAGTTCCGCGGCGAGCTGCGCCCGTATCAGAAAGTCGGATTGGGTTGGACGAAATTTCTCCAGCGGTTCGGCTGGGGCGGCTGCCTGGCGGACGACATGGGACTGGGCAAGACGGTGCAGGCGCTGGCGCTCCTGGTATCGCGGCGCGCGGAGCGGAAAGCGTCGCTGGTGGTGGTTCCACGTTCGCTGATTTTCAACTGGAAGGCGGAGGCGGCGAAGTTTGCGCCGGGTTTGAGGGTCGTGGAGCACCTGGGCGGGGGTCGGTCCCGAAACGGCGACGGATTTGGCGATGCCGACGTGGTCTTGACCACGTACGGCACGCTGCGGCGAGACGCGCCGTTCCTGAAAGACGCTCCGTTTGATTATGTGATCCTCGACGAAGCGCAAGCGATCAAGAACGCGGGCAGCGCCACGGCGAAGGCGGCGCGCCTGTTGAAGGCGCGGCATCGACTGGCGATGAGCGGCACGCCGATCGAGAATCACCTGGGCGAGCTGTGGAGCTTGATGGAGTTCTTGAATCCCGGGCTCCTCGGCAGCGCCGGGATCTTTCAGAAAATGGTGGGCGCCGGCCGGGACATGGATGAGGCATCTCGCGGCCTGCTCGCGCGGGCGCTCAAGCCGTTCATCCTGCGCCGCACGAAGGAGCAAGTGGCTCCGGAGCTGCCGGCGAAAACGGAGCAGACAGTGTACGTCGACCTCGACAAGACGGAGCGCCGGCGGTACGACGAATTGAAGGAACACTATCGGCAAACGCTGCTGGGGCGCGGGGACCTGAACCGTGCGAAGTTCCACGTGCTGGAGGCGCTTTTGCGGCTGCGCCAGGCGGCGTGCCATCCAGGCTTGATCGATCCGTCGCTGAAGGCGGATTTGAGTTCGAAGCTGGAAGTGGCGCTGGAGCGGATCCGCGAGGTGCTGGACGAGGGCCACAAGGCGCTCGTCTTTTCGCAGTTCACGAGCCTGCTCGCCATCTTGAAGGACCACCTGGACCGGGCGGGAGTGGAGTACGAATACCTGGACGGGCAGACGCGGGATCGCGCCGCGCCGGTGCGGCGGTTCCAGGGCGATCCCGCATGCCGGCTCTTTCTCATCAGCCTCAAGGCGGGCGGGTTGGGGTTGAATCTCACGGCGGCGGAGTACGTGTTCCTGCTTGACCCGTGGTGGAATCCCGCGGTGGAGGCGCAGGCGATCGACCGGACGCACCGGATCGGGCAGGACAAGAAGGTGTTCGCGGTGCGGCTGGTGGCGCGCGACACGGTGGAGGAGAAGGTGTTGGAGCTCCAGCAATCGAAGCGCGCGCTGGCGGAGGCGATCCTCTTGGAGGACCGCGGCTTCCTGCGCGATTTGACGCGGAACGACTTGGAGCTGTTGCTGGCGTGAAGCGAATCAAAAACCGCCAAAGCGCCAAAACGCCATCGGGCTCCTTTGTTAAAACTCGTTTGGCGGTTTAGCGCTTTGGCGGTTCGTATTCGTAATGCTTTATCGTATCAGTCTTTCCAAACCTGCTTCTCTTCGTATTGGACTTTACCTTTGATCGACGCCATTTTCACGCCCGCGTCCCCCTTGCCGTCCATCGTGACGTCGATCTGGAGATGCACCGAATGGAGGCGCCGGTTCTTCAGGTCGAACTCCACCTTCGACTTCCCTTTCACGTCGTACGTGATGTCCATGGACGGAGGCTGCTGCCGTTCGGACAGGGGAACGTCTTTTTCAACTTGCTCGAACTGCGGAGGCACTTTCTTCTTGAGCCGGATGTCGCCTTCGATCACGAGCAGGTTCTTGCCAGTGATTACTTTGAGCTTCTTGTTGAGGATCTCGAGCCATAGGTGATCGTGCAGCGCGGGAACGGCGAACTCCAGCTCCGTGGTCCACGTGTTGGCATCGGCCGGGATGGGCCAGTAGAGCGCGCCCGCGCGCGTCATGAGGCGGGTGAAATCTTTTTTCTGCCTGTCCTCGGTCACGGCGTATTCCCCATCGGACGCGACGGAGAATTTCAGGAGGTCGAAACACCACATCTGAAAGTAAGCTTCCATCATCGGCAGACTCAGGTTCTCTTTCTCGTTCTTCTCGCGCTCGTACTGGAATTCAAAACTCTGATCGTTGAGCTGGCCCTTCGCGTTCATCGTCGCGAAGCGGCGTTCGAAGAGCGCGGTTCCGTCCGCTTCCCGCACGGCCAGGACGGCGTTCTCGACGACGGCATCGAGCGCGAGCATAAAAGGCTTCTTGCTCAGCTTGGAGATGAACGCGGGGTCGCTCCCCTCCAGGCTCACGTTCACGTCGAGATCGACGGAGTAGCGCTGGACCTCGCCCTGGGTGAACGCGTATTGCGGAACGTCTTTTTCCTGCGCGCGGGCGCCGGGCAAAACCCAAAGCACCGCGACGGCCGGGAGCATTGCGATGTTCTTCATGATTCCGCGTAGGGCAAATTCCATGCCGACACACCGAGCTTCTCCTTGCGCCCCCGATGGACTTATATGCCGAAGGGTGTGTCCCTTTGGGGTAACCTTGTTACGTGCAGGTAACAGACTACGGATCTTGTATGACCCGCCGGAATCGCGGAGAATCGGACACGTTTCCACGCCGTTCCTCCGTCCCTTGAAAGGAGGCTCCCCCATGAACATCGCGATCCGAATCGGCCTCGTCCTCTTCGCGCTGAAACTGACGGCTTTCCAGGAGGAGAAGAAGCCGCAGGACGCGGCCGGCGCGAAGAAAGCCGAAGAGTTGATCGAAAAAATCGCCGACCGGTGCGCGGCCGCAAAATCGATGCTCGTCGAGTTCAAGATAGAGTCGGCCGCAATGCTGGTCCCCGCGCAGGGTTATTTGAAGATGAAGGGAAATGGCGCGTTCATCTACCGGGTGGAGTTCGTTGACTGTGGCCAGAAGAAGGAGTTCTCGATCAAAAGCGACGGCCGCAAGGTGGTCGCGACCGGCATGGGCCGCTCAGGGCGTATCGACGTGAAGCCGGAGGAGATCGCGCCGTTCATCCGGCGGTGCGTAAGTCATTCTCTGATGGCGCTGCTCATGACCGCCAGGGGGCCGGAGGGCAAGGCCCCGGAACCGATGACCGATGAATTCGCATGGGAGGGCCGGGAAAAAGTCGGCGGCGTCGATGCCGCGGTCGTGTCGTCCCGGTTCGGCGCCGGCCCGCGCCAGTCGATCCGCGTCAAGGCCTGGGTGAACGAGGAGAAGCTTGTCATCCTGAAGCGCGAGTTCAGCGACGGGGGCGCCGTCGTCACGGAGGCAATTTCGAAGCTCCAGTACGATGTCGAGATGCCTGACGAGGATTTCCGCTCGAATGATCGCGACAACAACGGCATGAACGACTTTTGGGTAAAGGACGTGGCGGGGATGTTTGGACTCGAGCCCGGGACCGGCAAGGAGGACGCGCGGCCGGCGAAGGATCCGGTGAACGCGATCAAACTCATCGAATCCTCGACGGCGAAGGCGGACGCGACGGCGGGGCGGCGGGCCTATCCGATCGTTGGCGACCTGAAGGAACCGGAGCCGAGGAGCGGCTATCTCTTCGCGGCGCTGAAGTCGTACGTGGACGCGACGGGCGCCGTGCGGCCGTACGACACAGGCGCCGGAAGAAACAACGACCGATTCGGGTTCGTCGCTTACCCGCTGGAGTACGGTGTGACGGGCGTGATCACGTTGATCATCAATGAGGACAACACCCTCTGGGCGAAGGATCTTCAGGGAGAAATGATCGAGGCCTTCCCCCGGGATCCCGCGAAGGAAGGGTGGACGAACGAGTATCGGTAGCCACGCTGCGGCTCATGCCCGCCGCGTCCCCCCGGCCAACGGGAAAATTACCCCAATTCCTTCGGACGGTGGAATTGCTTTCAGAATAGCTTTCGGCGCGGCGTCCACCGGAGTGCCGTCGAGCGAATCTTCCGGGGCTCCCGTTATTCTGCGAGACTTATTAGAATTTCTGGCGATGCCGACGATCAGCCGGTTCTTTGGAATCGTCATCCAGATGCACTGGTTCCCGCGGGAGCATCCGCCAGCTCACTTCCACGCGATCTATGGAGAGTACGAAGCGCAGACATACGTGTCAAGCTAACAGGAACCTGTTTCAGGCCAGCAAGTTAAAAGCGATGACAGCGGATAATCACTCAAGTCCAAAGAAAAAGCCTCCGATGTTAGGGATTGCTCTAGCAAAGCATCCCAACCATGGAG
>JACQVR010000042.1 GCA_016209705.1 Planctomycetota bacterium | reverse complement strand
TCTCGTAGGCGGCCGGATTGTGGACGTCCAGCGTGAGCACGCGATCGGTGCCCACGGATTCAAACAGACCCGCGACATAGCGCGTCGCGACCGGATCCCGGGCTTTTGTCTTTCTGTCCTTGCGCGCGTAGCACAGGTAGGGGACCACCGCGGTCAGCCTGCCGGCGGAGGCATCGCGCAGGGCGCCCAGAAAAAACAGCAGGCGCACCAGCTTGTCATTGACGCTGTGACGGGCATCGCCGTACAGGGTACAGATGACGTACACGTCGCGCCCGCGGACGTTTTCGAGCGGGCGCATCTTGTGTTCGCCGTCTTCGAAGTCCCGTTCCTCGTGGGCGGCCAGCGGCACGCCCAGTGCGGCGGCCACGCCCCGGCCGAATTCCGGCTCCAGGCTGAACAGGATCACATCACTGTTGCTCGTCAATGGTGCCCCTCCGGATGATCGCGAGTGCCAATACGCCTCCCTGGAGAAAACGTCCGGTTTATTTGCCTCGAAAATGAACCTGACGCCTTTTTGCGGTTTGCCTTCACAGCGCCGCCAGATCCCGGTAGTCCGCGGTTCGACCCAGAGCATCGGCGACGGCCTTGCAGGTGATATGGCCGCGGTAGCTGTTGACCCCTTTGGCGAAACCGGGGTCCGCACGAACCGCCTCGATTCCGCCACCGGCGAGCCGTTGCACGTAGGGAAGCGTGGCGCTTGTCAGGGCCAGTGTCGAGGTCCGTGGATAGGCGCCGGGCATGTTGGGAACGCAGTAATGCGTGACGCCGTGCAGGCTGTAGACCGGACTGGAATGGGAGGTAGCGCGGGAAGTCTCGATGCATCCCCCCTGATCTATACTCACATCGACAATGACCGAGCCCGGCTGCATGGCCGACACCATGGCCGCCGTCAGCACGCAGGGGGCGCGCGCCGCGGTGAAGCACGGCGCCGATCACGACATCGCTGCCGGCTGCGGCGGCGGCGATGTTCACGGCCTCGGAGCTGACAAACCGGAAGTCGCCACCGATTTCGCGCATCAGGTCGGGAACCCGCTGCGGGTGCCGTCCCGCGAGGCTCACCTGCG
Source organism: Planctomycetota bacterium (assembly GCA_016209705.1). Taxonomy (GTDB): domain Bacteria; phylum Planctomycetota; class MHYJ01; order MHYJ01; family JACPRB01; genus JACQVR01. The sequence goes on along the minus strand of JACQVR010000042.1, from coordinate 1,091 downwards.
CCCCCATCGCGGCCGCGGCCCTCGCCGCATGGCGGCCGACCACGCCGTCGCCGATGATGAGGATCTTTCCATGGGAACGACCTAAAACCCTTCCGAGCAGCACGCCCCTGCCTTCGTTGAACCTGGCCAGGTAATAGTTCCCGATGGTGACTGCCATGTTTCCTGCCACGGCGCTCATGGGCGCAAGAAGCGGAAGGCCGCCCTGCCTGTCCTCCACCGTCTCGTAGGCGATGGCCGTCGTCTTCGTGTCCAGGAGCCGCTGGGTCAGTTCCGGCGTCACTCCGGCAAGGTGAAGATAGGTAAACAGGATCTGTCCGCGCAGATCCGGGTACTCCGTGGATAGCGGTTCCTTAACCTTGACAATGAGGTCTGCCCGCCAGACTTCCTCCGCCGTCACGAGCTGCGCGCCCGCCGCCACGTATTCGGCGTCACTGAATCCCGATCCCTCGCCGGCCCCCGACTCCACTACTAGGCCATGCCCGGAGTGGACCAGTGCCGCGACGCCCTCCGGTGTGATGGCGACGCGGAATTCGCGGTCCTTGATCTCTTTTGCTACTCCGACCTTCACGGCGCTTTTGCTCCATGGGTTCAACGGCAGCGGCGGTCTTCATTGCCAGTCACCGGCGGGCATCTGTAAGACGACGCCCCGGCAAGACCGCGTGGCGCACGTCGCGCCCTCCAACATCGTCGAGATGTTTCCGCGTGATGGTAACGCCGGGGCCGGCCGCCATCTTGATCCAAGTCAACGCCCTGCTCGGCGGCCCAACACCTGCTTCGACTTCCCGGTGAGTCGAGGTGACGCGGCTTTTCCGGCCCGCTCCGCACGGCCAGAACCCCGGTCGTGTGAGTGGCTCCGCGCGCCGCAGAGGTTACTGGGAGGCGCGTCTGTTCCAGCGGACGCGTCAGGAAAGTTGACCCAGATCAACATGAGGTCGCCGCGATTGGTCCAAAATTTTTATTGTTAACATCAACCCGACAGGAGGTATCTGAAAATGGCTGAAACTGCAACCAAGCTGCCCGTAAAAACCGAGGGAAAGACAGCCGAACCGGCGTCGTCACTCGATGTGTGGCATCCCTTCGAGGGCCTGCGG
>JACQVR010000045.1 GCA_016209705.1 Planctomycetota bacterium | reverse complement strand
GAGCAGGCTGCGGCCGTTCAGCCCACGCCGTTCGCCAAGCTCATTACCCCGCTACCCCCCAACATGTAGGGCCTAGTTGAGTCAAGTAAATAGCCCTTTGCTGGAGATATTGAGATCGAAAGGAGTGTTCGACGGAGCCAACGCTCCCCAAAAAAATATCTCCTTATCTCCCCCCATCTCCGGATCTCCTTAAAAAATCTTCTCCGTGTCTCCGCGCCTCCGTGGTTTATTTTCTCCGTGTACTCCGCCTCCTCCGAGACCTCCCATGCTCCAGGTTATGAACTAGCTTTTAAGGTCGCGACGTCATGAGTAACGAACCCACAGGCGTGACCGGAACCGTGTTCCTGGGAATGCCTGGGAAGCGGGACGCGATCTCGCTGCCTCGCATGGTCCCCAAGCAGCGCTATCGACCCACCCAATCGAACATCCCCGACGACAAGCGCGCGCGCGCGCTGCTCATGAACAAAGCCGCGAAGCACGTCCGCCAAGCGGGCCTCGTGCCGCCGCTGACGCTTCCGGAGCTCAGGGAGCATTCAGCCGCGCTCCTGACGCGGGCCGGAATCGACCCCAAGTACGCGGATTACACCGCCATCCTCATCAGCAACGCCGCATGGAGAGATACGCTCGCCCGCATCCCATTTGACCGCCGGCTGCTGCTGCTCCCCAAGTGCCTGCGCGTGGAGGACAAATGCCCGGCGCCGTTCGACGAGTTCGGGCTCCTGTGCAAGGAGTGCGGCCTGTGCTCGATCCAGGATCTCACCGTCGAGGCGGAGCGCCTGGGCTATGCGGTCCTCGTCGCCGAAGGGTCGGCCATCGTGCGCCGGCTGATCGAGACCGGCAAGATCGAGGCGATCGTCGGCGTGAGCTGCATCAACGTGTTGGAAAAGAGCTTCCCGCACATGGAGGCCGTGGCGATTCCGGGGATCGCCATCCCGCTCCTTCAGGACGACTGTGTCAATACGACGGTGGATCTCGACTGGGTATGGGATGTCATCCATCTCACCGCGGACGACAAGACGTACCGCCTCGATCTCGACGCTCTGAAGAACGAGGTCCAGGGATGGTTCGAGCCGGCCTCGCTCGCCGCCATCATGGGAGCGCCGGAAGACGAGACTTCCCGGATCGCGCAGCGCTGGCTGGCGAAGGCGGGCAAGAGATGGCGGCCCTATCTGGCCGCCTGCGCCACGATGGCGCTCCAGTGCGACGGCGCCGGCCAGCCCCCCGCCGCGTCGCCGGACCTGAAGAAACTGGCCGCCGCCATCGAATGCTTTCACAAAGCTTCCTTGATTCACGACGACATCGAAGACGGCGACGACGTTCGATACGGCGAGAAGACCCTTCACGCCGATATCGGCATGCCCGCCGCCCTCAACGTGGGGGATTTCCTTCTGGGCGAAGGGTATCGCCTGATCTCGGAACTTTCGATCGATCCGCGCGTTCGCGTCGACATGCTTCGCACGGCCGCCGCGGGCCACCTGACGCTGAGCCGGGGACAAGGGCGCGAACTATGGTGGACGCGGCACCCCGAACCGCTCTCCTCCCTTCAGGTGCTGGAGATCTTCCGGCAAAAAACCGCTCCGGCGTTCGAGGTCACGCTGCGCCTCGGAGCCTTTCTGGGGAATGCGGACGCGTCGATCCACGAGGTGCTGCGGAACTACAGCGAATCGCTGGGAATCGCATATCAGATCCGGGACGATCTCCAGGACTACAACGGGGAGAGCGATTCGGACGATTTACAAGCTCTGCGCCCGTCGGTCATTCTGGCCATCGCCCACAAGCGGGCTCACGAGGGAGCGGAGAAGCGGCTCATCGAGTCATTCTTCCGCTCCGAGCCGCGGCCTTCGGACGAGGACGTGCGGCGGATCCTGAACGAGCGCGGCGTGATCGAGAAGGCCGAAGAGCTTCTCGAAGCCTACAAAGAGGAAGCGGTCCGTTCCCTGCGGTTCCTGTCCCATCCGACGTTGAAAGGATTGCTGCGCCGTGTCGTGGGAAAGATCTTCGGCGAACGGCTCATCGAAGGGTACTGCCGTGAGTTTGAGGCTCGAAATGCTGCAAGTCGCGCGGCTGGCGCCGGACCTGCTGTCGGAGGCCGGTGAGCGCGTGATTCGGTTTCTCCACGACCAGTTCACCGAGGAAGGAGGAGCGCGGGATCGGGCCGGCCGAACGGATCTGTACTACACGGTCTTCGCCCTGGAAGGTCTGATCGCCATGAGGCAGGACCCGCCGGTCCCGAACGTGCGCCTCTATCTTCAGCGATTCGGAGACGGCGACGGCCTCGACGCCGTCCACCTCGCGTGTCTGGCTCGATGCTGGGCCGCTTTGCCTCGCGGATCGCTCAATCCCGACACGGCCCGGCGGCTGGCGAGTCGAATCGAAGCATACCGAGCTCAAGATGGAGGATATGCTCCGCAGCCGCGTGCTTCGGACGGCACGGTCTACCATACGTTCCTGGCGTTCGGCGCTCTTCAAGACATGGGCATCGAGATCCCGAATCCCGAAGCGCTGGCCCGTTCGGTCCTATCCCTCCAACTGGAAGGCGGCGCCTTCGCGAACGAACGCGGAATTCGGGCGGGTTCGACGCCCACGACGGCGGCCGCCGTGACGCTGCTGCGCAATCTGAACGCGCCGATTCCGCCTGCCGCGGGCGAATGGCTCCTGCGGCGAGCCCATCCGAAGGGAGGATTCATCGCCACCGAGCAGGCGCCGCTGCCGGACCTCCTTTCCACGGCGACGGCGCTGCACGCGCTGGCGGGGATGCACGTCCCCTTCGGCCATCTCAAGGACGAATCCCTCGATTTCCTCGACACGCTCTGGACGGGCCGAAGCTTCTGCGGGAGCTGGGCGGATGACGTTCCGGACTGCGAATACACCTACTACGCCCTGCTGTCGCTGGGGCATCTGAGCTTGGCATGAAACGAGGCGCGATCGATTCCGACTTGGGCGCGATCAAGCGGACTCTGTCGGCCGCGCGCGAGAGGCTTCTCGCCTGTCGCGTTCCGGCGGGCCACTGGGAAGGAACGCTTTCCTCGAGCGCGCTTTCCACGGCCACGGCGACCTGCGCGCTCGATCTGGTCCGGCGGAACGGCGGCGAGGACCTGAGCGCACTCGTCCGCGCAGGCCTTCGATGGCTCGCCGATCATCAAAACGAGGATGGCGGCTTCGGCGATACGCCCGCCAGTCCGAGCAACATCAGCACGACGGCGCTCTGCTGGGCATCCCTGGGAATGAACCGAGAGTACGAGGCCGCCTTCTCGCGCGCCGAGGCGTGGTTAAAGAAAAACGTCGGAGATCTCACGGCTCCTTCGCTGGCGGAAGCCATCGCCCGACGCTATGGAGAGGACCGAACCTTTTCAGTCCCGATCCTGACGATGTGCGCTCTGGCGGGAAGGTTCGGAGAGGGCCGCCGGGCGTGGGAATCCATCCCCTCCCTGCCCTTCGAGCTGGCCGCCCTTCCCCGTTTTCTGTTCCGTTGGCTGAACCTTCAGGTGGTGAGCTACGCCCTTCCCGCGCTCATCGCGATCGGGCAGGCGCGACATGTTCACCGCCCGACACGAAATCCGTTCGCCCGTCTCCCGCGATGGCTGGCGCGAAACAAGACGTTGCGGCTCCTCGAGTCCATCCAGCCTGACTCGGGAGGATTTCTCGAAGCGACGCCGCTGACGAGCTTCGTGACGATGAGCCTTGCCGCCAGCGGCCAGGTGGAACATGCCGTGAACCGGAAGGGTGCGGCGTTTCTGAAGGCGTCGGCGCGAGAAGACGGGAGCTGGTCCATCGACACGAACCTCTCCACATGGGTGACGACGCTTTCGGTGCAGGCGCTCACCGGCGCCCTCGATGATCGAACGTCTCTTCGGGCCTGGCTCCTCGGCCAGCAGACGCGTGTTGTGCATCCCTACACGCAATCGGCGCCCGGAGGATGGGCCTGGACCGATCTGAGCGGCGGCGTCCCCGACGCGGACGATACGGCCGGCGCATTGCTGGCGTTGTTCCTGCTCCGCGACGGAGACGATCCCGAGGCGAGGCGTGCGGCGCGCGCCGGCATTCGGTGGCTCCTGGATGTTCAGAATGGGGACGGCGGGATCCCCACGTTTTGCCGCGGATGGGGCAAGCTACCGTTCGACCGGAGCTGTCCGGATTTGACGGCTCACGCGCTCCGGGCGTGGAGCGCGTGGCGGCCGGAGCTTGAGGGTCCCCTCGCCATCGAAATGGACGGCGCGATGAATCGCGCCTTCGACTATCTCGTTCGCACTCAGCGCGCCGAAGGCGCTTGGATTCCCTTGTGGTTTGGAAATCACGGAGCCGCGGACGAAACGAACCCGGTATACGGCACCTCAAGAGTGATGCTGTGTTCCTCTACCCGACCTGAATGGAGAAGGGCGCGGGATCGCGCGGCCGCATGGTTGCTGTCGGCGCAGCACGCGGACGGCGGATTCCGCGGCGGCCCCGACCTTCCGCCGACGATCGAGGAAACCGCGCTCGCCGTGGACGCGCTGGCCGGGCACGAGGGCGACGTGACGGAGGCCCTGACCCGGGGCTGCCGCTGGCTCGTCACGGAGACGGAGGAAGGAACGCGGTTCCCGCCAGCGCCGATCGGTTTTTATTTCGCGAAGCTCTGGTATTGGGAGAAGCTATATCCCGTGATCTTTTGCGTCTCGGCGCTCCGGCGCGCGCTGCGGAGAGTGGGTAGCTAATAGCTGGTAGCTCGTGGCTGGAAGCGGCTACAAGCGACCAGCTACGAGCTATCAGCTACGCCATGAGCACGATCTACCTGGACTACAACGCGACGACCCCCGTGGACCCGCGCGTCCTCGACGCCATGATGCCGTTCTTCTCGAACCGCTTCGGCAACGCGTCGAGCCGCCATCATGCTTACGGGTGCGACGCCGCCGAGGCCGTCGAGGCCGTGAGAGGACAGGTCGCCTCGGTGATCGGCGCCGATCCGCGCGAGATCGTCTTTACCAGCGGGGCGACGGAGTCCAACAATTTGGCTATCCTCGGAGTCGCCGGCGCCCCGATGTATGCCTCAAAAGGAAATCACATCATAACAGTCGCGACGGAACACCGGTCCGTTCTGGATCCCTGCGAGCATTTGGAGCGCAAGGGCTATCAGGTGACCTGGCTCGGCGTCGATTCCCAGGGATGCTTGAATCTTCAACATTTAGCAGATGCCATCACCGATCAGACGATTCTGGTTTCGGTCATGCACGCCAACAACGAGATCGGCGTGCTCCACCCCCTTCGGGAAATCGGCGCGATCTGCAAGGAGCGAGGCGTCCTCTTTCACACCGACGGAACCCAATCCTTCGGGAAGGAGCCGATCGACGTGGGCTCATTCGGAATCGACTTGCTCAGCGCGAGCGCGCACAAGATTTACGGCCCCAAGGGCGTGGGCTTCCTGTACCTCCGCCGCCGCGATCCGCACGTGCGCTGCGAGCCGCTCCTTCATGGAGGCGGGCATGAGAGGGGGCTGCGCTCGGGCACATTGAACGTGCCGGGGATTGTCGGCATGGGCGCCGCCGCAACCCTCTGCAGCCAGGAAATGGCAGCGGAGCAAGCTCGGATCCGGCGGCTCCGGAATCGTCTTGAGCGTGGCATCTGTTCCGCTCTGGACGGCGTGCACGTGAACGGCCATCCGGAGCGCCGACTGGCCAACACGACGAACCTGAGCTTCGCGGGCGTGGACGGCGACGACCTGATGAAGCGGATGCCCGGCATCGCCGTCTCGTCAAGTTCCGCGTGCACGAGCGCCGCGCTGCAGCCGAGCTATGTTTTGGGCGCCCTCGGGTGCGACGAGGAGCGGATTCGGGGAAGCGTGCGCTTTTCGCTGGGCCGGTTCACGACGGCGGCGGAGATCGGCATCGTCGTGGCGAGCGTGGTCGAGTCCGTGAAGGCGCTGCGAGCAACGACCCGCAGCTAACGTCAATAGGCCCATCCTCCTTGCATCAAGAATGGAAGGAATTCGTCGGGGTTCCCTTCGTCTATGCGCTCTGGGCGCTGCGGCGGCCGAACGCCGGTCTCGCGCGCAGGCTTCAGCGCGCGGCGCGCGAAGGACTGATGAATCTCGACGACGTGGTCGAGGGCGAGCACGCTCGGGTCGGCTTGAGCCGCAACGTGTGACGCGGATCGACCCAGCTCCGGGAAGGGGTCATGCACCCGAGAGGCCATGGACATGGATTCAGCCAGGCGGACGGAGGTATAATCCTTTAACGTAAGAGTAGGAGGGAGACGAGGAAAATGTCCCAGGCAAAAGAGAAAATCGACGAGATTCTGAAGGAGCTTCCGGAAGATTCTTCCTACGACGAGATCTTGAGAGAACTCGCTTTCGCCCACATGGTGGAGAAGGGACTTGCCGATTCCGATGCCGCTCGGTCCATCAGCGACAAGGAGATGGAGCGTCGGATCCGCTCCTGGGCGAAATAAGCTGGACGGCGGAAGCCGAACGATGGCTCCGCGACATCCACGACTACATCGCGCACGACACCCCTCGCCCGCTCAAAAAACGGTGCTCCGCATTCAGAGGAAAGCGCAAGTGCTGAAGCGATTTCCCGAGGCGGGTCACCGCTACGAACATCAAGGCGGCCGTGACGTGCGCAATTTCCTTTATGGCCACTATCGAATCGCGTATCTCGTCAAGGGCGGCGAGAGCATCGATATTCTCGGAGTCTTCCACGGGGCGCTTGAGATCGAGCGGTATCTCTTTTAGGGAATACGTTTTCCCGCACCGCCCCGCGCTTCCGGTGCGAAGACTTTTTCATGACGGCGTTCGAGGCTGCTGTAAAAAGCATCTTCCATCCGGTGGACAAGAAGGCTATGGCGACCTTTTGCGGGAACTCACAGGCGACAATCGGATTTTCCTCACGAGCTTTCCGGACTTCGGACTTCGGATTTTGGACGTAGGACTTCCATGACTTACCGCATCGGCAGCGTCCCGTACCTCAACTCCAAACCTCTGATCTGGGGCTTGGACGTGGATCCCGAGGTCCGTCTGACGCTCCGGCCATCCGCGCGCTTGACGCCCCACTTCGTCCGGGAGAAGCTCGATGCGGCGCTGATCCCTTCCATCGAGATTCTGCGGCGCGGTTTCGAGGTTGTTCCGGGATTGGCCGTCGCTTCAAACGGACCCGCCCGCAGCGTCTTGCTGCATCACCGCGTTCCGTTCCGAGAGATCCGCGCGGTCGCGCTCGATCGGAATTCCCGGACCACCAACGCCCTGGCGCGAATCCTCCTGGAGCGCCGATTCGGATTGAAACCCAGATACGTGACGGGCGATCCCTTCAATGGATTGTTCCACCACGATTCACGGGTGGACGCCGCCGTCACGATCGGCGATCTCTCGTTCCGGCGCGCGGAATGGCCGGCGCGAGACCTCGGACAGGAATGGAAGGAATTCGCGGGGGTTCCCTTCGTCTATGCACTGTGGGCGTTGCGGCGCCAGGACGCCGGACTCGCGCGGCGGCTCCAGCGCGCGGCGCGCGAAGGACTGATGCATCTCGACGACGTGGTCGACCGCGAGCACGTTCGGGTCGGCTTGAGCCGGAACGCGTGTCGCGCCTACCTGACCGACAACATCGTTTTCTCGTTCGGCCTCCGAGAGCGGCAGGGCCTTGCACTTTTTGAGCATCACTGTCGGGAACTGAATTTGTTGCCCTAGGGGGACAGCTTGATGATGACTCGCGCCGTTGTCGGTTGGATCGTTGTGTCAACGCTGGCCCGACTCTGGACTCTGGACTCTGGACTTGGGACTCCGCGCCGCGAGCAGACTGGGCGCGGAAAGCAGGACTGGCCCGGCTGGCGCGGATCCGCGCGAGACGGAAAGCTCACCGGCTTTCAAGCCCCCGCCACTTGGCCGGAAAAGCTCGAACGTGGATGGCACGTCGAGGTAGGCACCGGGCACTCCACTCCGGCTCTGGTCGATGGACGGCTGTACGTCCATGCCCGACAAGGCGAAGACGAAGTGATCCTCTGCATCAAGGCCGCTACGGGTAAGGAGCTTTGGCGCGATCGCTATTCGGCCCCGTATGAGATGGACCCGACCGCCACCCAGCACGGGAAGGGACCGAAATCGTCTCCGGCCGTCGCCGGCGGCCGCGTGTTCGCGTTCGGCATCAAGGGGGTCCTCTCATGCTTGGATGCGAAGACAGGCCGCGTCGTGTGGCGTAACGATTTCAAAGACCGCTTCGATCCGGCCTGTCCCCAGTACGGCACGGCCATGTCGCCGCTCATGTTCGACGGCATGTGCGTAGTCCATGCCGGCAGTCCGGGAAAGGGCGCGATCATCGCATTAGATGCAGCTACCGGAAAGCCGCGCTGGAGCTGGGACGGCGACGGGCCCGGATACGCGTCCCCGATCGTGGCGACGATCGGCGGCCGCCGCCAGCTAATCACTCAAACCCAATTTCACGCCGTCGGACTCGACGTCACGGATGGGAAGCTCTTGTGGAAGCTGGAATACAAAACGAACTTCGACCAGAACTCGGTCACGCCCGTGGTGCATGGCGACAAGGTCATCCTCTCCGGGTATCACAAGGGCACGACCGCGTATCGGCTGGACGGCGAGGAGCCTCTAAAGGCGTGGGACGCTCACGACATTTCGATGTACATGAGCACGGCGGTGCTCAAGGGAAAACGTTTGTTCGGCTTCAGCGAGAAGCGCCGCGGCCAGTTTTTCTGCCTCGACGTCGACACCGGCAAGACGCTCTGGGTTTCGGAGGGGCGCCAGGGAGAAAACGCCTCCATCCTTGACGCGGGGGGCGTGATCCTAGCTTTGCTCACGTCCTCGGAGCTGGTCGTCTTCGATACCGGAGACAAGGCATACGCCGAGCGCGCCCGCTACAAGGTCGCCGAGACGCCGACGTGGGCCCATCCGGTCGTCTCGGGCCGCACGATCTTCATCAAGGATGAGAAAAAGCTGACGCGGTGGAGTATCCCCTGAAGCAACCCCATTCACCCCGAGATCGGTTGGAACCCTTGACCCGCCAAAATGGCCGAATCGCCAAAAGGATGCCCCAAAAACTTCCGATGGCGCTTTTGCGTTTTGGCGGTTCATCCAGAAATAGAGCCACTATTTCTTTTCGAATTTCACGGCCCGATCGCATACAGCTTCGACTCGCCCGCCACGTAGAGCACGCCGCCCGCAGCCACCACCGTGCCGTGAGAGAGTCCAGGAAGGCTGCTGTTGGTCGCGAGGACTTTCTTTTCACGACCGGCCTGCAAGACGACGACATCCCCGTCGCTGTTTCGAATATAGACCTTCCCGTCCGCGACCAGAGGCGAACCCCACACGTGGGCCAGCAGATCGTGACGCCAGATCCGGCCTCCCGTGGCCAGGTCGAAGCAGTGCAGGTGGCCCCCAAGTTCGGGAGCGTAGACCAGTCCATCATGGACCGCCACGGTGGAGATGCTGGCGCCGAAATCGTCGCCCGCCGCGCGCCACAGCTCGGCGGTCTTGGTCACGTCCCCCCGCTTGCGCGCGTTGATGGCGCGAAGGCATCCCGGCCCCTCTCCCGCCTCGGGATCCTGTCCCGCCGCGATGAGAACCCGATCCCCGACGTAGACCGGCGTGGCGACGAGATAGTTGTTGGTCTCGCGTTTGCCCTCCTTGGAGCGCTCCTCGTGCGCCGTGCAGTCGAATTTCCAGAGAAGCTCCCCGGTCTTAGCCTCGAACGCATATAGCCATCCGTCCCCGCCGGGAAACGCGACCTGCGGGCGGCCATCCACGACGCCATAAGCGGGCGATCCCCACTGTCCCGCGAGAATGCGGTCCCCCGGCGACGCGTCCCGCCAAACCACCTTGCCCGACGCGCGGTCCACGGCGACGAAGCTCGGCGCCTTGGGATCCTTCACCTCGCGGGTCTTGTCGTCGATGCCGTGCCCGGTCAGGACGAACACCAGATCGCCCGCGACCAGCGGCGACGAGGCCGACGCCTGGTAGGGCGTCACGCCGAGTTCCCGGGGCATGTCGAGGATCCACACGAAATCGGCGTCGTGCCTTCCGGCGCGCTTTTCATCGCGGATGGGATCGTCGTTCTCGTCATCGGCGAATCCGAGCGCGTCGGCGCACACGAGCTCGCCGCGGTTGCTCACGTAATAGACGCGATCGCCGGCGACGCAGGGCGTGGAGCAGATGCCGATCTTGGGCCAGTCTTCCGCTTCGGCGAGCTTGTCGTGGACCGCCTGCCATAGGAACTTCCCGTCCAACGCCGCGAAGCACATGAGCACGCCGCGGTCTCCCGTCGCGGAGGGGTCGCGCGGGCGCTCGTTGTTGGTTCCGATGAAGACCCGCCCGCCGCTGACGACCGGGTTGCCATACGTGATCGTGCCCAGGTCCGCCGCCCACCGGACGCCTTGTTCGGCATCCCACGCGACGCGCAGGCCTTTCTCCGCGGAAACCATGTTGCGGTCCGGCCGGCCGCCCCACATCGGCCAATCGCATTCGCCCCGATCGATCATCTGGCTTTCTTGAGGAACGGGCGGGGCGGAGCAGGCGGCCAGCAGAATAAGCCAGATCGATCTCACGGATCCTCCGGTTTAATGATTGTACGAGCGCACGCCATAAGCTAGGAATGACCCGTCGCAACGCAAGGGAAAGCGCTATGGTAAGAGTTGCGGTCATGGTGAAGCCGGACGCGCCCATCGAAGTGCGCGACGTGCCCGAGCCCGAGCTCGGCGAAGGAGACGTCCTGCTCGACACCATCTACAGCGAAGTGTGCGGGACGGACCTTCATCTCCAGCACGGCCGGCTGGCCGGCGTCCCCTACCCGATCATTCCCGGTCACGTCACGGTGGGCCGCGTGCGGCGAATCGCCGGGACGGTCGCGCCCGTCGAAGGCCCCCCGCTTCGCGAGGGGGAAATCGTCACGTTTCTCGACGTTCACCGCACTTGCCATAGTTGTTGGTATTGCCTGGTGGCCAAAGCCTCGACCCGCTGCCCATCGCGCAAGGTGTACGGCATCACCTACGGCCTGGCGGACGGACTGACCGGCGGCTGGAGCGAGCGGATGCATCTCAAGGCCGGCACGAAGATCATCCGGCTGCCCGCGTCCGTTCCTCCCGAGCGCATGATCGGCGGCGGCTGCGGCTTGCCCACCGCGCTCCATGCGATCGATCGCGCGAGCCTGCGGCTGGGAGATCGCATCGCGATCCAAGGGGTCGGCCCGGTCGGACTCAACTTGGTTATCTTGGCGCGCCTCTCCGGCGCGGGCCGCGTCATCGCCATCGGGGCGCCGCGAAATCGCCTCGACGCCGCCGTCGCCTTCGGAGCGGACGACGTCATTGCCCTCGAAGCGACCTCGCCCGAGGAACGCATCGCGCGCGTCCAGGAGCTGACCGGCGGGAGGGGCGCCGACGTGACCATCGAAGCGACCGGCGTTCCGGGGGCGGTGCGCGAAGGCATGCGCATGACGCGCGACGCGGGACGGCTGGTGGTCGTGGGCCAATACACGAACGCCGGCGAGGCCGCCTTCAATCCCCACGCCGATCTGAACCGCAAGCACTTGGAGATTCGCGGCTGCTGGGGCAGCGACTACAGCCACTTCCACCGCGCCGTCGAGATCCTGGCCCGCCACGGCGACCGGGTGCCATGGGAGCGAATGATCAGCCGGCGTTACGGACTCGAAGAAATGAACGAAGCCCTGGCGGATGTCCAAGCGGGACGCGCGATCAAAGCGGTCGTCGATTCCAACGCTGCCCCGTCATAGCGCGTAACTCATCAATATGGATAGCGGAAGGAACACGATGAAAAACTTGGCCGTCCTCATTCTGTTCTCGATGGGCGCGGGTCAGGAGGCCTCGTTTGCGAAAGATCCGGAATGGAACCAATGGCGCGGGCCCAATCGGGACGGCCATTCGCCCGACACGGGGCTTCTCAAAGAGTGGCCGGAAGAGGGGCCGCCGCTCGCGTGGAAGACGACGAAAATCGGCGCCGGCTATTCCAGCGTTTCGTTCGTGAAGGATCGGATCTTCACGATGGGAGACGTGGAGGACGGCTGCGCCCTCATCGCCTTGGACCCGGCCGACGGCAAGACGCTGTGGACGGCCAAGGTCGGCGAGCCGGGGGGAGGCGGCGGCTATCCGGGCCCACGCTGCACGCCCGCCACGGACGGCAAGCTGGTGTTCGCGCTGGGCCAGTTCGGCGACCTGATCTGCGTCGAGGTCGGAAGCGGCAAGGAGCGCTGGCGAAAACATCTCCAGCAGGACTTCGGCGGGAAAGTGATGTCGGGATGGGGATACGCCGAGTCCCCGCTCCTGGACGGCGATCATCTCATCTGCACGCCGGGAGGATCGAAGGGGACCGTGCTCGCGCTGAAGAAGGAAGACGGCGAGCCGGTGTGGCGGAGCGAAGATTTCAGGGATCCGGCTTCGTACGCCTCGCTCGTCCCGGCGGAGATCGGCGGAGTGCGCCAATACATCGTGTTGACGGACCGGAGGGTCGCCGGCGTCGAAGCCAAGAGCGGCAAGCTGCTCTGGAAGGCCCGCCGCGCCGGCCGGACGGCCGTCGCCGCCACGCCGATCATCCATGACGGCTTCGTCTTCGTGTCGTCCGGCTACGGGGTCGGATGCAACGGTTTCAAGGTCTCCGCCTCGGACGGAGCGTTCACGGTCGAAGAGGTCTATTCCGGGAAGCAGCTACAGATCCATCATGGCGGCGTCATCCGCGTGGGCAACCACGTGTATGGGTTGGACGACCGCCAGGGGCTGAAGTGCATCGAGCTGAAGACCGGCAACGAAGTGTGGCGGGAACGCAGCGTGGGCAAGGGGTCGATCACGTACGCGGACGGACACTTCTTCGCCTGGGGGGAGCGAGGGAAGGTCGCCCTGGTGGAAGCCACCCCGGAAGGTTACAAGGAGAAGGGACGTTTCGATCCGCCGGAGGCGCGTAACCAGGGAGCGTTCGCGCATCCGACCGTCTTCGGCGGCAAGCTCTACATCCGCGACCAGAGCGTTTTACTCTGCTACGACGTGAAGGCGAAAAAGTAGCTGGTAGCTTGTAGCTTATAGCCGGTAGCTGCTTCAAGCTACGAGCTACGAGCTACTTTTTGCGCGCGGCCGCCACCTCTTCCGCCCGCGAGGGCGGCACCGGCTCGTAGCGATCGAAGTGCATCGTGAACGACGCGGTTCCCCGCGTCAGCGTCCGCAGATCGGTCGCGTATCCGAACATCTCGGCCAAGGGCACGCGCGTCTGGATCTCGTGCGTGTTCCCTCGCGCCTCGATGCCCTCGATCCGTCCCCGCCGCGCGGCCAGGTCTCCGTTCACCGGCCCCAGATACTCGGAGGATATGATCACGCTCACCTCCATGACCGGCTCCAGGAGCGCCGGCCCCGCCTTCCGCAGCGCTTCCTTGAATCCCATCGACGCGCACACCCGGAAAGCGCGCTCGTTCGAGTCCACCTCGTGATAGTCTCCGTCGAAGAGCGTGACGCGCAGGTCCACCACCGGGTAACCCGCGAACGCGCCCTTCTGCATCGCGTCGATCACGCCCTTCTCCACCGCGGGCACGTATTCCTTGGGAACGTTTCCGCCCTTCACGTCGTTCACGAAGTCGAATCCCGATCCCGCCGGTAACGGCTCCAGCCTCAGCGACACCCGCGCGAAATCGCCCCTTCCGCCCGTCTGCTTCACGAGCTTCTGGTCCACCTCCGCGACCGCCGTCGCCGTTTCGCGGTACGCCACCTGCGGACGCCCCACCGTGGCGGTCACGCCGTACTCGCGCTTGATGCGATCGACGAGCACTTCGAGGTGCAGCTCCCCCATCCCCGAGATGAGCGTCTCCGACGTCTCGGGATCGACCGACACGACGAACGTGGGATCCTCCTCCGCCAGCTTCGCGAGCGCGTAGGACAGCCGGTCCCGGTCCGCCCGCGATTCCGGCCGGATGCTCACGGCCAGCACCGGCGACGGGAACTCCATCGCCTCGAGCACCACGGGATGCTCCTCGTCGCACAACGTGTCGCCCGTCAGGGTGTGCTCCAGCCCGATGACCGCTCCGATCTCGCCCGCGCGCAACGCGTCGCGGTTCTCCGCGCGATGGCCGTGCATCTCCAGCACGCGCCCCACGCGCTCGCGGCGCTCGCGGCGGGAGTTCAGCACATACGTCCCGGCCCGCAACTCGCCTTGGTATACGCGCACGTACACGAGTTTCGCGTGGCGATCGCTGACCACCTTGAACGCGAGCGCGGCGAGCGGCCCCCCCTTCACCTCCGGCTCCGGAAGGTAGTCGACGACGGCGTCCAGGAGCCGCTGGATGCCGATATTGCGCGACGCGGAACCGCAGAGGACGGGCACGATCTTGCGCGCGATCGTCGCCTTGCGGATCGCCTCGCGCAATTCCGCTTCCGCCGGCTCGACGCCTTCGACGTATTTCGCCAGGAGCCCCTCGTCCAGCTCGCTCGCCTTCTCGACCAGAAACCGGCGCCCGCGCCCCGCCTCTTCCGACAGCTCCGCCGGGATCGGCTGATTCTCGATGTGGATCTTCCCCCCGCGCTCCGTGAAGACCACTTCCTTCATGGCCACAAGATCGAGGAGGCCGCGGAAGGCATCCCCTTCTCCGACGGGAAGCATGACGGGCACGGCGTTGCCCCCCAGTTCCTCCTGGATCATGCGCACCACGCGCGGGAAATCCGCCCCGACGCGGTCCATCTTGTTCACGAACGCGATCACGGGAACGTCGTACTTCTCCGCCTGACGCCAGACGCTCGCCGATTGGGGCTCCACGCCGCCCACGCCGCAGAAGAGCGCCACGGCGCCGTCCAGCACCCGCAGCGACCGCTCGACCTCCACGGTGAAGTCGACGTGGCCGGGCGTGTCGATCAGGTTGATCCGGTGGTCGCGCCACTCCACCGTCGTCGCGGCCGCCGTGATGGTAATGCCCCGCTCGCGCTCCTGCTCCATCCAGTCGAGCGTCGCCGCGCCCTCGTGGACTTCCCCGATGCGGTGGATCCGCCCCGTGAAGTAGAGAATGCGCTCGCTCGTGGAGGTCTTTCCCGAGTCGATGTGCGCGATGATGCCGATGTTCCGAATGCGCGAATCTGCCATGTCGTGATCCGATCGGAGTCCGTGAAAAGTGAGAAACATAGCGGCAGGGGACGGCGGATTCCACCCAAATGAAAACCCCGGCGGGGTCGCCGCCGGGGTTCCGTGGAATCTTAAGTGACGCTTATTCTTTGGACTTCAGGCCCCCAAATCCGCCTCCGCCGCCGAATAGTCCGGAATCAAGCAAGCCGGATTCATGCCCCGAGGCAAGCTCATCGAAGGCCAACTTGTCCATGGTCATCGACGTGCCCACGGCGACGGTGATTCCGAATCCGCCCTCGCCGTCCTGGCCCTGGATTTGCCCAATTTTTATCGCTTCCCCGAAAAGTTGGCCCAAATCCACTCCATCGAGTGCTTCGGACAGATCGTCGCCCTCCTGTCCGCCGACGACGAATTCAAACGTCGGGCCGGCCTCTTCCTGGGTCTCCTGCGCGCCGAGAGGCAGCACGGCCGCGAAAAGCGCAGCGACCGTCGCCGCGACGCAGATCCGTTTCATGACGCTCCTCCTTAAAGTTCACGTTCTCGACATCTACCAAAGATGAAGATCGAAGGCACGTTCGTTTTGGATGAACTTCTCCGCCTGTTCGGCCGTGAGAAACGACATCACCTGCTGCTGCAAGAGCTGCTTCGCCAAGGTACGCTGGCTTTCCGGCGGCACGAACGTGCCCCCCGACGTCGCATCATCGAACGCCCGCCGCACCAGGGGCTTGATCTGGCTGAGCTGCCCTTCGTTCAGCTTGAGCGTATGACTGGCCAGCGTCGTGTAGTGCGAGACCTTCCGATCCAGCCACGCTTGATATTGAGTGTCGCGATACTCGCGATACGATGTCTCCTGTTCCGGCGTGAAAATCTTGTTAAGCTGCATCGTGCGACTGTTCTTGAGCACCGTGAACTGCTGGCGCCAGGCGTCGCGATGGAAGCTCGATTCCTCCTTCGTCGCGGTCCTCAGGGCTTCCGAGGTCTTCTTGTTGAGCTCTTCAAGCTTGGTCCGCCATTCCGCCATCACTTTGGCCACTTCGGCTTCCTGCGACGCGTCGAGCTTGAGCACGTTGGCCAACGCCGGCGGCAAGGCGGACTGCGGCTTGGGAGCCTGATTGTCCGGGGCCTTCACCGGAGGTTTGGGCGGCGGCCGGCGCTTCGGGGCCGGAACCGGGCTGGGCTCCGCTTCAGGTTTGTCGGGCTTCTCCTCAGCCAGCTCCTTCGGCGCCGGCTGGGACGGCGCGGTCGCCGGAATGGCGGCCCGATTCGAACGCTTAACGATCAAGTAACCCGCGAGCGCCGCAAACGTCACGACACCGAGCATGAGCGGCATCAACTGCCATTTTGTCATCTGGTGCCTTTCGAGGACGACCGCCTGTTCAAATCTAACGTTGTCACGTATCTATATAAAGAACCATCGAGTGCGGTTCAAGTGAGCGAAAGCGGTGGGTAAGGAGACTATTTTTTCGACAACCGGCGGAGGCTTCCCGACGACCCGCTGGACCCGATTGCTCCAGATCCGGGAATCCGGGACCGCTCGTTCGCGGGAGCAGGTCCAGGTTCTTTTTTCGATTTACTGGCCGGTGGTGCGCGGCGTCATCTTTCGGCAATGGACGCGCGATCCGGAGGAAGCGGACGACCTGACGCAGGAATTCTTTCTCAGCCTGCTGGAACGCGACTTTTCCAAAGACCTCGCGCCCGACAAGGGACGCTTCCGTCATTTCATCAAGGCAGCGCTCAAGCACTTCCTGCTGAATCGCCGCCGCGATGAGCGCCGCCTCAAGCGAGGAGGCGGTGCGCGGGTCGTGTCCATCGACGATCCCGCGGTCGCCGAGGTTGCCGCGGAACAGGGAGTCGAAGGATTCGATCGAGACTGGGCCCGCTGCCTCCTGAAGGCGGCCGTGGATCGACTGCGCGAATTCTGCGCCGCCTCAGATCGCAGGAAGCATTTTGAGGCGTTCCAATTGCACTATCCGCCTGATCGACCCGAGGAAGCGCTCCCCTATCCCCAGATCGCGGAGCGGCTCGCGATCCCGTACCATGATGTGGGCAATTACCTGAAATGGGCGCGCGCGAAGATGCGCGAGATCGTTCTCGAACTGATCGCCGAGTACGCCGGCGGCGCGGAAGCGGCGCGCCGGGAGCTTGAGGACCTCTTCCCGTGACCCGCCTGTGGAATGTCGCCGTGGCCAAGGGCTACGTGACGCGCGAGCAGATCGAGGAAGCGCGGATCCTGCGCGGATTCTCCCCGGGAAGGCCGCTGGGGGAAATTCTCGTCGATGAGGGCTTCATCACCCGCGAGAAACTCGCCGAGCTTCACGAGGATCCCGACGTGATCCCCGGCGGGCGGATTCCCGAGGAGGTCCGGCGTGCGCAGGCGGATCCGGCCAATCGAACCGATCACTTCGTCCGGATCCGAAGGCTCGGCCGCGGCGGGCTGGGCGAGGTGTGGCTGGCGTATGACCTCGAACTCTCCCGCTACGTCGCGATCAAGTTCCCGAAGAAGGAGCATTTGGCGAAGTTTCTCGACGAAGCGCTCATCCTGGCGCGCTTCGACCATCCCGGCATCGTGCCGGTCCACGAGATCGGCCCGAACTACATCGTCATGGCGTTCATCGACGGCGTGCCGCTCGAAGAGGCGGGGCTGACGCTCGAGGAAGCCCTCGAGGCGGTCCAGCAGGCGGCGCGCGCCGTCCATCACGCCCATGCCCATCACGTGCTTCACGGGGACCTGAAACCCGGCAACATCCTGCTCCGGCGCGATCCCGCCGCGCCCCGCGGCATCCGCGTCACGGTCGTCGACTTCGGCATCTCCCAGGGTCTGGTCGAGCTGAACGAACGGCTGGCGGAGGGAGCGTGCGTCGGGACTCCGGCTTACATGGCGCCCGAGTTGCTCCGGGCCGGAGGCCCGGCGATCGACCATCGCTGCGACCTCTATTCGCTGGGGGCGACGCTGTACACGCTGCTCGCGGGCGCTCCACCCTTCGGATCGGGTCAAACCTCGGAGGTCATCGCGCGCGCCGCGGCGGAAGACCCGCCGGCGCTGGCGAGGTTGAGCCCGTCGATTCCCCCCGCCGTCGACGCGATCGTCCGGAAGGAGATGAGCCGCGATCCCGCGAAACGATCCCGCGACTGCGAGGAATTCGCCGATTCGCTCGAAAAAATTCTGTGGGCGGACCCGCGAGCCGGGAAGCGAATCGCGGGATGGAGGATTCCCCTGGCCATCGCGTCGGCCGCCATGATCGGATTGGCCCTGGGCTATTTGCCGTCCGCCGTGGGCCGGAACGTACCGGATGCCGCGGCCACGGACGTCGCGGCCGCCCCGGAGTCGCGCCATCTGAGCGAAGGACGGACGCACGAGAAATCGGGCAACCTCGCCCAGGCGCTCGAGAAATACACGCAGGCGATCGAGGCGAATCCGTCGAGCGGGGACGCGCGGTTCGAACGAGGCGTCCTCTACTGCGTCACGGGAGAGTACGAGAAGGCGTTGGAGGATCTGCTCGCCGCGCTGCGGCTGGCGCCGGACAACATGCGGATCAGGCCTTTTCTCCACTACGCGGTGTCGAAGCTGGCGGAGTTAGGAAACAGGCCGTAGCCCCGATGAATCGGCGGGCTACCGCCGCATCGTCCGCCGGCCCGCCGCCAAGGCCAAGAGGGCCAGCATCCCGAACCAAGCGCCGGTGACGGACGGTCCGCTCACCACGCCGGAGCCCCCGCCCCCACCGCCGCCATCCGTCGGCGGCGCCACCACCTTGACCCAGTCGCTGGAAGAGGCCGGCGACGTTAAACCGAGTCCGCTGATCGCCCGAACTTGAACGTAATAAGTCGTCCCCGCCACTAGCGACAGCGCCGAATTGATTCAACGGTCGGGCCTCCCCAAGCGTCAAAGATGTGGGACCCGTATACATATGGGTGGACTCCGCGCCCCGGAATAACCGGAGGTCTATTTCCGTTCCGGGGCGCGGCATGAAGGGAGACTCCGCATGCGACCTTTCCTCCTCGCCGCGTTCATTCCCATCGCTCTGGCGGACCGGCCGGCGACGGTCCAGGATTCGGACTGGAGGAAGGAGAACTTCGCCGGCCCCGTTCCGGAAGCGATCGCGCGGTCGAAAAAAGGCCATCTCGAACTGGTCAATATCCTGGGGACGCGGCGCTTCAGGCATATGCGCGAGGTGAACAGCGTCGCCTGGAGCGCCGACGGCAAGCGCGCCCTGTCCGGAAGCCAGGACATGACGATCAAACTCTGGGAAGTCGCCAGAGGCCGGGAAATCGCGACCTGGAGGGGGCACTCCGATGCCGTTTCATCCGTCGCCTTCAGCCGCGACGGAAAGCACGCCCTCTCGGGAAGCCACGACATGACGCTCAAGCTGTGGGATGTCGCCACCAACAAGGAAGTTGCCACCTGGAAGGGCCATGAGGGGCCCGTGCTTTCGCTGGCTATCAGCCCGGATGGCAAGCGCGCCCTCTCCGGAAGCCAGGACACCACCCTCCGACTCTGGGACGTCGCCGCCGGCAAGGAAATCGCGACATGGAAGGGCCACGGCGGCGCGGTCTCGTCGGTCGCCTTCAGCCCCGACGGAAAGCGCGCCCTATCGGGAAGTCAAGACGCCACGCTGAAGCTGTGGGACGTCGCCGGCGGCAAGGAAATCGCCACGTGGAAGGGCCACAATGATCCGGTCATGTCCGTCGCCTTCAGTCCCGACGGAAAGCGCGCCCTATCAGGGAGTCAAGACCGGACGCTCAAACTCTGGGACGTCGCCGCCGGCAAGGAGCTCGCCACCTGGGAGGGACACGTTCTCTCGGTCTGTTCCGTCACGTTCAATGCGACCGGCACATATGCCCTTTCGGGGAGCCAGGACAAGACCCTCAAGCTCTGGGACGCCGCCACGGGCAAGGAGGTCGCCACCTGGAAGGGGCACGGCCTCTCGGTCTATTCCGTCGCCTTCGGTCCCGACGGCAAGACCGCGTTGTCGGGAAGTCAGGATGCGACGCTCAAGCACTGGGACGTCGCGACCGGCAAGGAGATCACCGCATGGAAGGGACATAGCCTTGCGGTCTATTCCGTCGCCTCGAATCCGGACGGCACGCGCGCCTTGTCGGGAAGCGGCGACATGACGCTCAAATTCTGGGAGGTCGCCGCGAGCGAACAAACCGCCACGGGAAAGGAAATCGCCACGTGGAGAGGGCATCGCGGCGTCGTCTCTTCGATCGCGTTCAGTCCCGACGGCCGGCACGCCCTCTCCGGCAGCGAAGACGCCTCCCTCAAACTCTGGGACGTCACCAGCGGCAAGGAGACGGCTACCTGGAAAGGACATAGTCTCTCGGTCTACGCCGTCGCGTTCAGTCCCGACGGTCGCCGCGTCCTCTCCGGAAGCCAGGACGCGACGTTGAAACTCTGGGACCTTTCCACGGGCGAGGAGATCGCGACGTGGAAGGGCCACAGCGACGCGGTGTATGCCGTCGCGTTCAGTCCGGACGGCAAGCGCGCGCTTTCGGGCAGTCAGGACACCACCCTCAAGCTGTGGGACGTTTCCACTGGCACCGAAATCGCCACCTGGAAAGGACACGAGGCCGCCGTGACCTCCGTCGCCTTCAGTCCGGACGGATCGCGCGCGCTCTCGGGAAGCGGCGACACGACGCTGAAGCTCTGGACCGTCGCGACCGGCAAGGAGATCGCCACGTGGACGGGGCACGGCCTCTCGGTTTATTGCGTCGCGTTCAGTCCCGACGGCACGCGCGCGCTTTCGGGCAGCCTGGACAAGACCATCAAGTTGTGGGACGTCGCCACGGGCAAGGAGGTCGCCACGTGGAAAGGTCATGGGGCGGCGGTTTCCTGCGTCGCCTTCGGTCCCGACGGCAAGCACGTCCTCTCGGGGAGCCGCGACCAGACGCTCAAGCTCTGGGACGTCGCGACCGGCAAGGAGATCGCCGTCTGGAAGGGTCATGACCATTTTGTCTTCAGCGTCGCGTTCAGTCCCGACGGGCGGCGCGCCCTCTCGGGCAGCGGGGACGCGACGCTGAAATTCTGGGAGGTGGCGACCGGCAAGGAGGTCGCCACGTGGAGAGGGCACGATCTTTCGGTGTACGCCGTGGCCCTCAGTCCGGACGGAACGCACGGCCTCTCGGGGAGCGGCGACGCCAGCGTGAAGTACTGGGACGTGGCGACCGGCCGGGAAATCGCCACGTGGAAGGGCCATCAACTGTCGGTGTACTCCGTCGCCTTCAGTCCCGACGGCTCCCGCGCGCTCACCGGGAGTTGGGACGCGACGATCAAATTGTGGGAGACCGGCACGGGCAAGGAAATCGCGACATGGAAGGGCCACAGCGGCGCGGTGAGCTCCGTCGTCTTCAGTCCCGACGGCAAGCGCGCCCTCTCGGGGAGCCAGGACCGGACGCTCAAGCTCTGGGACGTCTCCACGGGCAAGGAGGTCGCCACGTGGAGAGGGCATAAGGGCGCGGTGACCTCCGTCACCTTCAGTCCCGACGGCAAGCGCGCCCTTTCGGGAAGTCAGGACGCGACGCTCAAGCTCTGGGACGTCGCGACCGGCAAAGAGATCGCCACGTGGACCGGTCACGGCGACGCGGTCTTTTCCGTGGGCATCAGTTCCGACGGCAAGCGCGCCGTATCGGCCGGCGGCGACGCCACGCTCAGACTGTGGGAGGTCGCCACGGGGCGGGAGCTCGACTCCATCCTCGCCGACGGCGGTCCGAGCAGCGTGGCGATTTGCGGCGAGACCGTCCTGGTAGGCAACATCAACACCACGGTAACCGTCTATCGCTTGAAATGACGCGCTCCTTGGCGGCGCGCGCGCCTTTCGATCCGCCGGCGGAAGAGCCAAAGCGCGGCGAAGGGAAGCAGCCCCTCGAGCCCCACCGAACCGCAACGTCCGCCGCTCCCGATCCGAAGGGGACTCGCGCTGGCGATATTGCTGTAACCGCTGTTACCCGCCGCGTTATAGGCCCGCACTCTGTAGAAATAGGCAGAGACGCTTAAAATATCCGCGTCGGTGAAGGCCGTGACATCGGGACCGGTCGCGCCGATTTCGACGAAACTCGAATCGTCCGCTCCGCGTTCAATCTTGTAACCCTCTTCATTGTTCGCGTTGTCTTGCCAGGCGAGCGCAATCTGCCGGCCGTCGAGCGGCACGGCGACGAGGTTGGTCGGGGCCGGCGGCGCGTTCGCGTTGATCATAAACGTCGCCACGAAATCGCCGCCGGGAACGCCGTCTCCGGAGGGAAACGCGCCGTCAAATTCGCCGTCCAACAAAGCGCCGGCCGTGTCGCGAACGGCCCCTCCCAGACGCGCCAGCGCCAGGATTTCCGTACTGGTCAGGACCCGGTCGTAGAGGCGCACATCGTCGAGAATCCCTTTAAACGTTTGGTTTCCGAGATGGTATCGGGAAAGGCTGATGCTGGCGGAATGGTTGCCCACCGGAAGGCCGTTGACATGGAGCGATGTCCCGCTCGCTTGCCCGACGAACGTCAAATGAGTCCATTCGCCGATCGGCGCCGTGTAGTCGAACTCGTAATCGCCTACGGTATACTGCGTGAAGCCGACCTTGTTCGTATTGTTGTACTGCTCCAGGCGCAGCGACGTGCTTTCCGCGGAGTACGTGTCCCCATCCAACAAGCGGGAGTCCACCCACGATGAATCCTCGCGAGACACCCACAGGGCGGCGGTCCAAGGCACGGAAACGCTCGAAGCGCCCGTCGTCACGTGGTTGTCGACGCCGTTGAAGCTGAGCGCGTTGCCGAGTCGGCCGGTGGTCCAGCTCGCGCCGACGATCGTGCCGGGGTAGCCGCCGTCCGAGGAGTCGGCCGTCGTCGAGCCCGTGCCTTCGTCCAGCTTCCAGTACGAAATCCGCCCGGGAATCGCTACTTCGTCGCCTCGAACACGAATCTGATAGACGTCGTCGGGCAAGACGATGCCGGTCAAATCCACGCGAATGGTGTTCGAACCCGTGAGGGTGACCGAGGCCGGGATGACGATCACGTCATCCCCGGTGCCGATCATTCCGTCCAGGCCCGCCCGGCTCAGGATTACCGATATGCTTCCCACGGTAATCGAATCGGCCACGTTGCTCAAGGTCACCACGACCTCCGGCGGCGGAGCGACCAGAACGCTGCCCGGCACGGGAGCAAGATCTTCTGCAAAAGACCGAGACGCTAGGAGCGTGTCGAGATATTCAAGGGGATGTCGAGATATAGGGGATGCAGGTGATAAGACCCCAATGTGTGGTACGGCACATCTCCATATCTCCACTATCCCGACAATCTCCTAGGCCGTCGTGGCACTCCCCCTCATAATCTTCTCCGTGGCTCCGTGACTGGGTGGTAAGTTCTTTCTCCGTGAACTCCCGGCTCCTCCGCACGCTCGAAGCCGGTCGAAGGCCATGGCGGCGGGGGGCATGGCTCAGGAGCGAAAACTCGTGCTGCACGCGAACGTTGTTTTGGCATCGGTGATCACGGTCCTGGTTCCTCCTCTTCTCGCGAGCGGCGCGAAACAGGAAGAACGCACGGATCGCCACGGAGATCCTCTGCCGGACGGAGCCACGGCTCGACTGGGAACCGTTCGCTGGAGGCCCATGGGGGGCATTCCCAACGTGGCGTTCAGCCCGGACGGAACTCACGCGCTGTCGGGAAGCGAACTGAACACCATGGCGCTCTGGGATGTGGGGACCGGCCGGCGCCTGCGCACGTTCCGGGGACATGCCGACGGCGTCTCCTCCCTCACGTTCGGCCCGGATGGGAAGCATGCCTTGTCGGGAAGCTACGACAAGACCCTCCTCCTGTGGGAAGTGGAATCGGGCCGACGCGTACGCGCGTTCGAGGGACATCGAGGCACGGTGTGGTCCGTCGATTTCAGCCCGGACGGGAGGCGCGCCTTGTCCGGAAGCGAGGATGGTACCCTGGCCCTATGGGATGTCGCGACCGGCCGCCGCCTGCGCACCTTCGAGTCCCGCCCAGGCTGGGTGATGTCCGTCGCTTTCAGTCCCGACGGAACGCTCGCCTTGTCGGGAGGCACGGACCACACGCTGGCGCTGTGGGATGTGGAGACGGGCCAACGACGGAGCGCTTTCAAGGGACACCAAGGCACGGTGTGGTCTGTCGCCTTCAGCCCCGACGGGAAGTTGGCTCTGTCGGGCAGCGCCGACCATACGGTGACCCTGTGGGAGGTGCAAAGCGGGCGGCGCTTGCGGCTGTTTGAAGGACATAAAGACCACGCGAGGTCGGTTGCCTTCAGCCCCGACGGCAAGCTCGCTCTGTCGGGAAGCCATGACAAGACCTTGGCGCTGTGGGAGGTGCAGAGCGGCCGGCGCTTGCGCGTGCTTGAAGGACATAAAGACCACGTGAGATCGGTCGCTTTCAGCCCCGACGGCAAGCTCGCTCTGTCGGGAAGCGAGGACAACACCCTGGCGTTGTGGGACGTCGAAACGGGCCGGCGACGGACCGAGTTCGAGGCGCATCAGGACTACGTGAAGTCCGTCGCGCTCAGCCCCGACGGGAAGCTCGCCCTGTCGGGAAGCGAGGACCATACCGTGGCGCTATGGGACGCCGAGACGGGCCGTCGACTACGCACGTTCGAGGGACATCAGGATTTCGTCAGCTCGGTCGCGTTCAGTCCTGACGGCAGGCGCGCTCTGTCGGGAAGCGGAGACCGTACCCTGGCGCTGTGGGAGGTGGAGAGCGGCCGGCGACTGCGCGCGTTCGAAGGACATAAAGACTACGTGAGTTCCGTCGCCTTCAGTCCCGACGGGAGCCTCGCCCTGTCGGGAAGCTTCGACACCACCGTCGCGCTGTGGGATGTCGAAACCGGGCGGCTCCGGCGCGCGTTCGAGGGACATCAACACTTCGTCAGCTCGGTCGCCTTCAGCCCCGATGGAAAGCTTGCCCTTTCTGGAAGCGAAGATGGGATCCTGACGTTATGGGACGTCCAAACGGGCCGACACCGGCGCGATCTCGAAGGCTATCAAGGATGGGTGAAATCCATCGCGTTCAGTCCCGACGGCAAGCACGCCATGGCGGGTAGCGAGGACTACGCCTTGACGCTGTGGGACGTCCAGACGGGCCGGCGCCGGAGCACCTTCGAAGGGCATCAGGGGTGGGTGAGGTCCATCGCCTTCAGTCCCGACGGAAAATACGCCTTGTCGGGAAGCGAGGATTATACCGTGATGCTGTGGGAGCTGGAAACGGGCCGGCGCCTGCGCACGTTTGACGGACATCAAAACACGGTATGGTCGGTCGCGTTCAGCGCCGGGGGACGGCGCTTCATATCCGGCTCCAGCGACACGACGGTGCTGGTATGGCATCCGGGCCTTCTCTATCGGCGAAAGGCGGCTGAATGGGCGTCCTCCTGGAAAGCGAAAGAAGACCATGAATCCTTGCGCAAGGTTCTGCGCGATTTGAGGGCACCCGATTACGAGCGTTACTGCGAAGCCCAGGAACGGCTTGTGGCGCTGGGGGAGGTGGTGCTGCCGGATTTGCTGAAGGCACATCCCCCGCGACCGGCGCCCGCGGATGAACTCACTCCGGAGACGCGACATCGGTTGAAAAAAATCGCCGACGCGATGGATGGCGACGATCCGGCCGCGCGGGGACAGGCCCAGGAAGAATTGCTTGCCCTGGGTCGGGAACGCGACGCGATCCAGGCGTGGATCACCCAGCAGCTTGAAGGCGGCGCGGGTCACTCGACGCACCTTCAGGCCGCGTTGCGAGAGACATTGAATGCGCTGCGGAAAGAGACCGATCTCGGCCGCGTCCGCGCCGTGCTGCTCCTGATGGAAATGCCCCGTAGCGAGGCGGTCACGGCGGCCCTGAAGACGTACCTGGAAGAATGCGCCGAGAATTACGCGGCCCACCTGGCACGAATGGCGCTGCGGCGATGAGGCCGGGAGGTCACAGAGGAGACGGAGCGCACGGAGAAGAATAACCACGGAGTCACGGAGACACGGAGAAAAATCTGGGGGATGTGGAGATTGCTGGAGATATGGAGATCGAAAGGAGTGTTCGACGGAGCCAACGCTCCCCAAGAAAATATCTCCTTATCTCCCCCCATCTCCAGATCTCCTTGGAGATAGGCAGATATGTCGCGATGGGGAGATAAAGTCCGAATCCGAATTGCCGCATCGGTCGACATCACCCCATCTCCCCGCATCTCCCGATCTCCTCAATAAATCTTCTCCGTGTCTCCGTGCCTCTATGGTTGGTCTTCTTCTTTCTCCGTGCGCTCTGATTCTTCTGTCGCCCGCAAGATGGGGAAAGTTCCCGCGAAGTCCACAGTCCATAGTCCAGGGTCCAGAGTCCCACGAACCGAAGACCTGACTTCGGACTCTGGACTATGGATTCGTGAAAAAATAAGTGCTCTATTTCCTGGATAAACCGCTAAAGCGCCAAAACGCAATAAAAGCTCCCGTAATAACTTCCAATGGCGCTTTTGCGTTTTGGCGGTTCATCACATAGATAAAGCGTTTATTTCTTCACGGTTCCTATGGACCCGCCTCCGCTCCCACCTTCGCTAAAGCTTCGGCGGGCAAGAAAGCTACGGCGAGCCTCCTGTCCGACGAAGCCTTGGCGAAGTCGGATGGCGAAGGCGGCTCCCAGCGCGGCGAGAAACCGCTTGGGAAAGATTGAGTTGCGGCTTCGCCGCGCTGGGCACTCGGTTCCCAACGCCGCATCGCCGTTTTCGTATCTTTGTTAGAACTCCGCGCTCCGGAAGAAGGACCACCCGTCTCTTCTGGGCCGCGGCCGGGAGGATCCATGATCCGAAAGACGTTCCTGGCGTGCTGGTGGGCGATGAACGCGCTGCTTCTTCTGGGAATATTTGCCGTCGGCCTTCACATGGCCTCGACGACCAACGAAACCACCCTCGCGGCCGACGTGACGCCCCCGGAACCCCTGCCTCAGATCCCGATTCCCAAGAAACGAGAGGCCGGCGGAACGGAAATGCTCCGCGACCTGCCCAATCCGCTGCGCCTGGCGACGCCGAACGGATCGAACGCCTCGAAACGTTCGGGGCGCTCCGAC
This sequence comes from Planctomycetota bacterium, assembly GCA_016209705.1. Classification (GTDB taxonomy): domain Bacteria; phylum Planctomycetota; class MHYJ01; order MHYJ01; family JACPRB01; genus JACQVR01. The sequence continues at coordinate 22,225 of JACQVR010000045.1, read as the reverse complement.
CTTTCAGAAATCGCCCTGCTTCACGGATTCGATCAGGTGAAGGGAGACTTGAGTTCGGCGACCGCCTATCTTTATCTCCCCTCGCGCAAAGTTCAGGTCAACGCGTATCTAGGAGAAACCATCCGCGACAGCGCGACGGGGGAGGAAATCCCGGAGCTGGCCGGCTGGAAGCTCGCGCAACTGACTTCGGGCGGCGCCGTGTTCCGAAAAGGACCGTCGGAGGCGATCTTGAAAATGGGAAACCCGCCGTGGTCCGGACCCGGCGGTTCGATCACCGACCAGGCCCTGGCGGCGGCCGGAGCGAGCCCGGCCTCCCTCGGGGCGCCCCCAGGGACCATTCCCGCTCAGGGCGCGTCCAAGCCCGGCAACGCCGTTCCATTTCCGGGTGTCAACGCCCCTCAAGGAGAGCAGTTGAAGCGGCGACCTTCGGGGCAGCAGGGCGCGAAGTTGGGATTCATGCTCGGAGACTTGGGCGCCATCCAGACCGAAGCGCTGAGACAAGATCAAAAGTAGCGCTTCCCTTGACAGACTTGACTGACCGGTTCCCCTCCCGGAGTTTGTTGTAGCGGTTGATGAGGCTCAGCGATTGCTTCAACGGTCCCGCCTCTTCGCCTCGGTCCAGGAACGTTTCGAGCCACTTCAGGACCTCCGGAGCATCCGTGAAATGCCAGGCGTGAGGGGTCACGTCTTTCAATATCATGCTCACGTAGGAAGGAGCCGATGAAACCGCCAGCGCTTGAAGAAGTTTCAGGGCTTCTCCCCGAACCTCCCGGTCCCGGTCACGTAGCAACCGAACCGCCTCCAGCAGGCGGTGGGAAAAAGGATGCGACCCCCATTGCTTCAAGCCGCCGAGACGCCGGTACGCGTCGTCCGAACGAAGCAGGAGCGAGACATCCGCATCGCCGGCGTCGCGGCCGTCTCGGACGCTCAGATCGATCGTCCCCTTCACGAGGAAACGCCCGTCAAACACTTCCACGATGATCCCGGGATACGACCCCGCCTGGCGGGACCCCGGCTTCCAGCGCAGGACGCCGCTATAGACATCCAGTTCCGCCCCTTCCGGCAGGTTGGAGGAGGCAAAAAGAAGATTGTCTCCATCGACGTCGAGCACCTCCAACGGAACCTCGATCCATTCTCCTTCGGCCGCCTCGATCGTCCCGAGCCGAGGAAACACGGGAGGAAAGTTCCGCTCCGAAAGTTCAAGCACCACGATCTCGACCAGCTTCAACCTGACCGTGTCGCCGTCGCTGAAGTACTGGCGCGTCCGCGGCACGGACCACGTGGGAAACGTGAGCGAATGGAGCAACATCGCCGGTTTCCGCCTGGTTTTCGACGACCGGACGGACCACGGCGGCGGCGATTCGAAGAAGGTATGCGGCGCCGGCGCGCCTCCGTTTCATGGGCATGGGGGTTTCGCGGGACTGGCGGCGCTGCTGACGATCGTGGCGCTGGGCCTGCGGTTTTTCTCGGCTTCGTCCAGGGAGCATGTCACAATCAAGCTTTCCCGCTTGCGGAAATGACGAAAGAAGATCCTTCGACAGGAAGCTCGCTCCCCACGGACCGCATGTCCACGCGGGTCCTTCAGGCGGAGCGCATCGAGTTGGTCGACCCGCACGGCCACGTGCGCCTGCTGCTCTCGGTGTCACCCGAAGGGAACCCGAGCCTGCTCCTCGTCGATCGGGATCGGAAAGCGTCCATCGGGCTGGACGTGAACGGAGATGAGCCCGGCTTCATCGTGACCGATCGCCAGGGCCACACGCGCGTCCAGATGGATATCGACCGAAACGGCATTCCGGCGCTGAACCTCTTCGACGCGTCCGGAAAGAACCGGGCCGCGCTGACGCTCGCCCCCAACGGCACCCCATCGCTCTTCCTGAAGGATCCCTCCGGCCGGCCCAGCGTCGGACTTTTCGTGAGCGATACGGGGGAAGCCGGGATCGCCTTCACCGACAAGGACGGCCAGCAACGTCTCGCCTTCGAAGTGCTTCAGACCGGTCTGACGCGCCTCTCCTTCCAGGGGCGGGAGATGAGTTCTCACCTGACCGTAGGCGCCCTTCGCAATGGAGGTCTGTATCTGGCCCTGACGGACCGCGAGGGAAAGGCGCGCATCGGCTTGACGGTCGGCCCGGACGGCGCGGCTTCCATCGACGTCCTCGACCGACAGGGCAACCCTGAGTTGAAAACCTCTTAGCGTCCGTCGATCCGGCTCATCCGCATCCTGGCCTGCGCGGAATTGAACCAGCGCTCCATGTACTCCAATTGCCGGCGTTGCGCGGGATGCATTTCATCGAACACCAGCCCCGTCGCGAAGATTTTTCCATCGAGCAAAGGGGATTCGCTGGTCCACAAGACCCGGGCTCTGGCGGCGATGGTGTCGGAGAAGCGGTTCAGGTGGATGGTGATGAAGAGTTGGGATCCGATCTTGGGATTCTGCGCGCATTCGAGCTGGATGCCGGTGCTGCTCAGATCGACCACCCGCTGCGCGATGTTGCGGGTCCGGCTCAGGCTCAGCAGCCGTCCGTTCGCATGCGCGATGACCGAATAATCGTAGATTTGAAAACGCTCGGCGCGCCGGCGGCAATTGAAAGCGCGGCGCTCGGACGATTCCGTCCGCCGGTCCGAAGCGAGCGGCGCCGTCGATAGCTCGGCCGTGGGCTCCGCCGCCGGCTTGGCGGCGCGCGGCGCGGCCGGCGCCGAAGCGGTGCCGTCCAACCGGATCGGGACGAACGTAGCCGTGGGAAGGTCGGGCGGCGCGGCGGGCAAGGCGAGCTTCGCGCCCTCCTTCAATCCCAAAAACCGGAGCTCCCCGCGACCGGTATAGGTTTCGCCCGTGGTCGGGTCTTTCAATTCCATGGTCACGGCACAAATACGTTCACGTTCCATCGATGCTCGCGCGCTCGGCGCCGCCGGACGCAGGGGGACGTCGAGTTGCGCCCGCCCGATGCAGGCGCGCGGAGCCTTCCTCGCGGTCAAGACGAGGCCATGCCACGTCTGCTCCAGAACCGCGGGCGACCGCCGTTCGGGCGGCGGCGAATGTTCGAAATGAGAAGAACCCCCGAGGGTCAGGGACGTCGTGCGAGGGAATGTTGCGGTCATGGTGCCACCAATTGCTTGCACACCCATGCGAACATCCGGCCTTACGTTGGAGCGTTCACTTTATTCGGGTTGTAGATGAATTGAAAGTAAAATTTGAACTCACGCCATCCGGAATGGGTGGACGAATCCGAGCGCTCGGAAGGAAGTGGATCATTGCGGGGGCTTGCCGACTCCGCTGATGAGATAGTAGATCCCCTCCGGACCGTAACTCCCCTCGATACGGATTTCAGAATTGCGGAGGTGCTCGTTGACCAAGCTCAACTGGTCCCACGCCAGCAGGAGGTCGCGAAGGGTTTCTTGCCCCGGCCGCCGGCGGTAGGCATCGAGGACTTCATCTGCTTCTTTCATCTGACTTCCTGGATGAAGCCGGGGTCCTGAGTTTAACCGGATTTTGAGAAGTTTCGGAAGAAATCGGCGACCGGCCTTGAAAGCCAGTAACGCCTTCCCGCCTGGCTGATCATAATCAAAAGAGGGAGTGCACGGCATGCCCAGACGCGTTCTTCACATCCGCTCGGCAAGGGCGAGGGCGTACGCCCGGCCGGCCCTTCCCCTTTTCCCGCCGCGGAAGAGGCGTCGCAAGAGGCCGGCGACGCGGATCAATCCCGATTCGAGCCGTGACATGCCGTCACGGCCTTCGTGGTTATGGATGGTGACTCTGGGAATCTTCCTGGGATGGATGGGAGCGGCGATCGGGTTCGGGTCCTTGGCGCTCACGATCCGCGAGGACGAGAGCGTTCATCTGCCCTTTTTGATCCCTCAGGTGATGGTGACGATCGCCGTCGTTCACGGCTTCATCACGTCCATCTTATTCATCTACAATCGATCCCGCGCCGAACGTCCGCCTTATTGACGGCGTGGCTTCCAGCGAGCGGCCATGGCGAAGAGGACCAGCAGGACGAACCCGACGCCGCTGACGGCGGGTCCGCTCGTGGCGATGCTGGAGCCGCAGCCGCCGCTGGAACTGTCACTGTCGCTGCCATCTCCGCCGTCGCTCGGCGGCGTCACAACCTCGACGCCGTCGCTGGAAGAGACTGGCGACACCAAGCCGAGATCGCTGACGGCCCGGACTTGAACGTAGTAGGTGGTCCCCACTGTCAGCGACAGCGACGAATGGGTCGCGTTGGTCGCCAGCCCCACATCCGTCCAGCCCTGGATGTCCGTCAGCCCGAACGCGCTCCCGATCGACCATTCGTAGGAGGCGATGGCGTCCTCGCCCGAAGCGCTGAACCCGCTCCAGTTCGCCTGGATCGTCGTCGTCGACGTCTGCGTATCGATGTCCGCGCCCAACCCGTCATGCACGACACCCGCGGAGGGAGGCGCCATTGGCGAAACGGTGACATCCAAAATGGTCGTGGGTTGAGAAGCGTCCGTGCTCAGCGTATCGTCCAACGTCGCGCGGATCCAGACGTAGCGCGCTGTGCCGGAGACTTGGATGGCGCTTCCCAGCGGAGCGGGATCGAAGACCTCTTCCTCCCCGAAACTCTTGGTGTCGTCCGGCGCGAGGCGGATCTGCAAGCGAACGCGGCCTCCAGGCGAGGTCTGACCGTTGAGGATGATGGACCGTGAGGTTGTGTCGCTTTGCATATCCACGAGGTAAGAATAAGAGCCGCGAAGAAGGGCGGGCGTTTGATTGACGTTTCCGACGGTGGCGTCGATGGGCGCCACCACCACATCGTTTATGACGCTCCCGCCAGCCTCTCCCCCCAGAGTATAAACGAAGTCTTTATAGGCGACGGAGGATTGAACCCAGCGCGCGGAGGGAAGCCCGGTCGTGGCGGACCACGCGCCGACGGATCCATCCGCATTCAGCGGCGCGACCAGGACAGTATTCGAAATCGTGTAAGGCGCCGGATTGGAGTCGATGCCCGCGATGACGTAAACGAAGCCGTTATACGCAACGGAGGAGTGATTGCTGCGGCCGGACGGAAGCGCGGTCGTGGTGGACCACGCGCCGACGGATCCATCCGCATTCAGCGGCGCGACCAGGACATCGCTGAAACGGGTGCCCGAGGCCTGACCTCCGATGGTGTAAACAAACCCGTTGTAGGCGACGGAGGAATGCGTGAATCGTTCCGAAGGAAGCGAGGTGGTGGCAGACCACGCGCCCAGGGAGCCGTCCGCTTTGATCGGCGCGACAAGGACTTCGCTGATGGGGGAGCCTGCCCCTCCCGCGACCGCGTAAACGAAACCGTTGTAGGCGAAGGACTGCTGGCCGGACCGGGGGGATGGAAGCGAAGACGTCGCGATCCATGCGCCGACAGAACCATCCGAGTTGATCGGCGCAAACACGACATCGGCCAACCAGTTGGGGCCGTCGTCGCCTCCAATGGCATAGACAAAGCCATTATAAGCGGCGGAGGAGTGAAAGACGCTTACGAAGGGAAGCGCCGTGGTGTTGGACCACGCGCCGAGGGATCCATCCGCATTCAGCGGCGCTACCAGGACTTCGCTGGTACGCCCCACACCGCCGCCGACAAAGCCCCCGATGGAATACAAGGAAGCCGTTGTAAGCGACAACGGAGTTACCCTCGCGTGCGGAGGGAAGCACCGTGGCGGCGGACCATGCTCCTACGGTGCCGGCCGTGATTCGGTCGCGTGACGCCTGATTCTGCGCCGTGGAAATCAGGCCCTCGTTATTGCCTTTATCGAAATCAGCCGTCGAGGTGAGCGTAACGCCCTGCTGGGCCGCCGCGATGGGCGCGCTGACGTCGAGCGCACAAATGACCAAACTAGTGGTGATAAACCTCATTGTGATGGTTCCTTTACAAGGTTCGGATTGATCCACACCGCTAGATTGACGTCCGGGCCTTGCAAGAGTCGTACCCCTAATAAAACGACTCCAGATCCCTGCGCCGGCGCCACATGCAAGCCCATAAGGTCCAATAACTTGGTTAATCATGCCGTGAAGTGCCGGTTTTGAAATCCCGGGCGGACCAGGGCACGCCGTTGCGAGTTATGGGAAGGGAAGATAGAGATGAGGATCCTTCCGCTTTCCCTCGGGCTGGGGATAATCCCATGGAGTGTCACGCCGAACAGGCGCACCGGGCGGCAGCCGGCTTCGGTGCGGTCGAGCAGCGCCGCGGCCCGTGCGGCGATTTCCGGCGTGGAGCGAGTGACCGCTTCGAAGTTGGAGGTGCGCACCTTGATCGTCACGGTGCGCGCACAGATCTTCTCGCTGTTCGACGGATGCGTAAAACGCGTCCTTGTCCACATGCACGATGCGGCGTGTGGTCAGCGCCATGGCATTGTGTCGGGAAGTACCCAGGCTGCTGAACGGACGTTGCGATTTCGGCATCCGTCCAGTCCGGATCCATGGTGGCCTGGTGAAAATTTGTGCAGATTTTACATCTCCATACCGCCCAGTAGGTTATACAAATCGAGGCGGTGGAAATACGTCCAAAATGGAAATGGCGGAGCCAGTATTTGCCATATGTGGGGAGAGCGTCACGTGTCGAGCAATGGGCTCGATGGGCAGACGATTTCACCCAGTCTGCGCGGGAACGCCACAGGATCTTAATCGGCTGAGGTGAGCTATGGCGAACAATACGGTTTACCTTCATCTGGAACGCCACAATCCGGCCAGCGAACCGATCCCTCGGGCCGATCGCGTGCCGGGAATCCGCGTCAGCATCATCCGAGGCCGCGTCACCACCACAAACGCGATATTGGACATCGAAGTCACGGGCCGCCCCGGAAGTCTGAAGCGATTTATGACGCAATGTCATGAAGGAGGCTACCGGGTTGATCACCTTTGACAAACCATAATAAGGGTTCAATTTCTCGGATGAACCGCTGAAACGCGCCTGCGCCGCCGCTCCCCTTCCTACCCACCTTTTGACAACGGCTTGACCGCGCCACTAGAATCTTGGATCTCGCATGAAAGGGGTCCGCGCATGAAGACCATCTTCGTTTTGATCTTTCTGGCTTCTTCGGCCTTCGGACAGGAGAGCGTGAAGCTCGAAGTCCATGTGAAGAAGGGGGACAAATACACTTACGTTTCAACGTCCTCCGTGTCGGGCAAGATCAACGGGCAGGTCGGCGAAGAGAAGCAGGAACTGTCCCTCCTTCAGAAATCGCTCCTGAAGGTGAAGGACGAGGTTCTGGAGGTGACGGGACGCGAACCCGCCGCCCTGGAGAGAAAAATTCTCGAGGGCTGGCGCGAAGAGAAAAATCCGTTCGCCGAAGAGCCGGTTCGCACCAAGATGACTCTCGAAGGAAAGTCGGTGACCCTGAAGAAGAAGGGCGAGCAGACCGTCGTCGAAGGCGGCGATGGAGCCGGCGGCGACGAGTTGAAGAAGCATCGCCTCCAGCTTCCGGCATTCGTCAAGGGACTCCCAAAGGAGGCGGTCGCCGTGGGCGCGACGTGGGATACCCCGGAGCGAGATATGCTGGACGAACTCTCGGCCGAGGCCCAGGGAGTCGAATGGACGGCGGCTAAAGTAAAAGCAAAACTTTCCGAGGTCTCCGGTTCGAACGCGGCGAAGATCGCGATCATCGTTTACGACATCGAAATCTCGGGCAAAATGGGCGAGTCGGCGACCATGAAAGGTAAAGCCAAGGCGACCGCTCGCCTGGAGCTGGCCACAGGTAGGTTGCTTTCCATCGCGGTGGAAGGACACGTGGAGATATCCGGAGATGATGCGAACAGCGGGGCGAAATTCACGGGCAGCCTCGAGGTGAAGAGCGAACAGACCTGGACTTGGGAATGAGCCGCGGATCGCCCCCGCCCGTTCTTCAGAAGAGTTCGATGGACGGGCGGTGCGAGCGTTAGGGCTCGTGACAAGATAAGAGCTCTATTTCCGAATAAACCGCATAAACGCCAAAGCGCCAGCGGAATCTCTTTTGGCGGTCTTTTTGGCGTTTTAGCCGCTTTGGCGGTTCAAGTTTTCCCCAAGAAATCGCATCAGTTATTTATTCACAAATCCTTACTACATGGACCCGGAGATGCCGACAAACAACCGGCTGGCGACATAGGACAAAACGGCGAGGACCAGGATGATGGTCGCCGCGATTCCAAGCCTTTTCCCGGCTATGCCCGTGCGATCGGGTTCACGATCAAGAAGAACGCACTCCTTCTCATAGACGGTTCCTAGATACCACGCAACCGGGCACAGCAGGCTGAACAGCAAACCGAAATACGCGATGAGAGAAATTTCCAAATACCAAGCGATAAGGCACAAGACGCCGGACGAGATCGCGCCCGCCAACCCAATGCCAAGAACGGTTCCACCGCGTCGGAGGATCCTGGGTTGTTTGTTGGGCGGGGGCGCCGCCTTGTGCCAGCCGCATTTTTGACACGTTCGAAATCCCGCGATCAGAGTCTCCCCGCATTTCAGGCACGTTCGCGTGACGATTCTCATTCGCGGTACCTCCGTTTCTCCAGTGGCGCCCCAGCCTCGGTCTCGTTCGTTCCTTTCCTGGAGGTTTCGTCCGCAACGATCCCCGGCGATTTCGAGGGACAGCCACATCGGGCCGCGCCAAGACAGGGGACATCCTCTGTCGCGGACAATGTACCCATAAGTACACGGCCCCGCAAGAAGGTGGCTTCTTCTCATCCCGGGGAACTTCGTAACCCCCTGCCGCCAGCGGCCTCCGACCGAGTCCGTGCCTGCCGAAATCCCGCACGGGCCTATGAAAGCGAGCTACCCATACTTTTTGCGCCGGCTTCTTGGCGCCGGCATAGAGCGACAACATCCCCATAATCTTTGGTTGCTCGATCTCGGGCTCCAGTACGTAACAGTTATTGGAGCTGATCGCCAAGGCGACAGCGGCAGCCTCAACCCAGGCGGCCAGAGCTTGGGGAAGCGGTGTATGAGGGTAGCGCATATTTAATGCTGTTCCTGTGTTTCGTTATTGGCGTAAGCGTGGGAGCCTTGGGATTATGAAGCGAACATTCAGAATCTGCATCGCGATCGCTCTTTTGTTGACGCCACCGGCCTTGTTTGCGCTGGAGCATGTCAACACGACTCACCATGCGGGCCACCGCCACGCCCAGGCGATGGCATGGGCGCAGGATGAGCAGGAGAATGAGGGAGACGGAAAGATCGTCCTCGATCTCGGCGACGACGGCAAAGAGCTGAAGATGGAGTTCGTAAAAATCAAGGCGGGAACGTTCACGATGGGCGCCAAGGAGATCAGGGACGCAGCGCCTCACGAAGTCACGATCTCCAAAGACTACTGGATACAGACGACGGAGACGACGCAGGCCCAGTGGACCGCGGTCATGGGATCCAATCCTTCAACCCGCAGAAGCGCCGATTTGCCGGTAACGGGCGTTTCCTGGGTGGATTGCCGGGAGTTCATCAAGAGGCTGAACGACAAGATCGCGGATCAGCTCGATGGGAAAACAGCGGGGATGCCGACGGAAGCGCAATGGGAGTACGCCTGCCGGGCGGGAGAGCCGGGAAGATGGTGCTTCGGGGATGACCAGATGTTGCTGGGCGAACACTCGTGGTACGACAAGAATTCGGGAAGGCTGATGCATCCGGTCGGCAAGAAGAAGGCGAACGCGTGGGGACTCTTCGATATGCATGGGAACGCGTACGAGTGGTGCGAAGACTGGTACGGCCCCTATCCTTCCGAAACGATCACGGATCCGACGGGCCCCACGAATGGTGAGTTCCGTTGCCTGCGCGGCGGAAGCTCAAACTACTCCGCCCACGAAACGCGATCGGCGTCCCGCAATGAGAACCGGCCCTCGACGCGCGGCCACAACTTCGGCCTTCGCGTCGTGCTGTGCCAAGTACCGCCGCCCGCAGGAGAGTGATCAGATGGTGAGCGGCGGTGTCCCGAGTCTCGAGTCGACAGTCCCGAGTCGGATAGGCGCCCACGGAGAACGCGACTCGCGATTCCGCGCCCGGTCCCATCCGGTCACAAGATTGCGGGACGCTGCGCTAAGCGATGGCCACGCTCTGCGCCCTCGCGTCTGACAAAGCGCGACGTTTTTCAGTGAACTTGGCATGGGTTTGGCGTACTAATATCCAGAGGCTTCTACGGAAGGCTTCCCGATTTTTGGGCCATTCTCGTTCTCTGTGGCTCTTTTATTAAATGGAGCCTTGTTCGGCGTTGTAAGTATTGCAAATCTGTCCGTGATACGAGAACCTGTCGCGCCAAGTGATTATTTAAGCTATTGCTGTCCAGCTTCTTCTACGGACATGGACAGCCATACCCAATCGAAGGAGAACCTATGAGGATGATGGCAATGGCGCTGGGAGCGCTCGCTCTGGCTCCCGCTTTTCGGAACGATCTCAAGCTGGGCGAGGTGGTGCCCGACATCACGTTCAAGGATCAAGAGGGAAAGGAATTCAAACTCTCGGACTTCCGCGAGGACAAGGACAAGAAGATCGAGGGCCAAGTCGTCGTCGTCTATTTCCAATCGAGGGCTTGCCCCGTCGCCATAAACCCCAAACTCGTCAAGAAGATCGCCGAACCTTGGAACGATCCGAAGTCGGGGGTGAAGTTCATCGCCGTCTTCACCGATAAGTGGGACTCCAGCAAGATCGTCGAGAAATACATCAACAAGCACGAGCTGGAGTACGCCTGCGTGTTCGACACGGGCCGGAAGGGCCGGGACCACTTCGGGGCGAAGCAAGTCAACCACACCTTCGTCCTGGACAAGACCGGCAAGCTCATCTACCGCGGCGGATTCGCCCAAATGAAAGGCACGAGGAAGGCGATCCGGGAAACCGTTGTTGAGGCCGTGAAAGCCGCGCAAGAAAGCGCCGAGGCGCCCCAGAGCGACCGCGCGTTCGCGGGCTGAGTTCTGGATGGACCAAATCCTCGTTGAGGATGAAAGATCGCCGAAGTTGCGGGTCCGTCGCGGAGCCGACGAGCTGATCGAAGATCCACAAAGCGGTGGCGGCGTTGGGTTAGAGCGTACGGCGCGACGTGTTTGGCAGGAGACGAAGAACCCCTACAGCATACTTCGCCTCACATCCGCTCAACGACCGACGGTCTCTTGGAAATCGTCCAAGAATGTGTGGGCGACTCGCGGCGGGCTTTGACCCTCTTCATCAACGGCTTGGTTCATTCGCCGCATCCGGTCGCCGTCGACCTGCCCGATCAGGGCGCGAAGCGCATGGATCGCTTCCGGACAGCGCCGTTGCAGGCGCGCGCTCGCCAGGATGATCGCGTCATAGGGGGGAATCGCGCGGCGATCATCCTCCAGCACCAGGAGATCCAGGGCCGCGATGCGCCCATCGGTGGAATACGCACTGATCACGTCCACACGGCCCTGAGCAACGGCCTGATACATGAGCGAGGAGTCCATGGTTCGCGTCCCCTCAAACGTAAGCCCGTACGTTTTCTGAATCGCGCGCCACTCCGCCCGGCCAAAAAATTCGTAATCTCCTCCGATCGTGAACCGGCCGGCGTGCGAAGCCAGGTCGCTGATCCTCCGGATCCCCAATCGCTCCGCTTTCTCGCGACTCATGGCGAGGGCGTAGGCGTTCTCGAATCCCAAAGCTCCGACCACCAGGATCCCATACTCGTTCCCGAGATATCGCGCCACTTCCTCCAGTATTTCTGACCGATTCGCCAAGCTGCTTTCGCGACGCATGATCGTGGCCCAAATGGTTCCCGAGTAGTCGACGTAGGCGTCGATCTCATTCGAGCGCAACGCGTCGAACGCCACCGTTGAACCCAAGGACGGCGCCGTATTCGTCGCCCAGCCGGTCCAGCGCGTTACCTGTCCGGCGAGGATTTCGCTGAGGATGTACTGTTCGGTAAAGGTCTTGGCGCCGATGATGATGCGTTCACGATCTGGCTTCAGGAGATCCCGTCCCATCGCGACCCCCGCGTACAGATACAAGAGCGCGAGCGCGCCCAGGGCTACGCTCAGGACGGCCCGGCGACGCTGTTGCAAACCCATGACCACCAAGCGTATGAGACCGTCTAGCGACAGCGCAAACGCCGCCGCCGCGACACAGCCGACGAGCACGGCGTTCAGGTTGCGGGTTTGCAGGCCGCCGAAAATGTAGTTCCCCAGGCTCGTCGCCCCAACCGGCGTGGAGAGCGTCGCCATCCCCACGGTCCATACCGTCGAGGTCCGTACGCCGGCGATGATGACCGGCAGGGCGAGCGGAAGCTCGACGCGCAGGAGCCGCTGCCCAGACGTCATGCCCACTCCACGGGCTGCTTCGACGAAGGCGGGATCGACGCCCTCTAATCCGGTCACCGTATTCCTCAGAATCGGCAGGAGGCCGTAAAGGACCAGTCCGATAAAGGCCGGAAGATAGCCGATGCTCGGCAACCGCAGCGCGGAAAGGAGCGGCACCATCATGGCCAACAGGGCGAGACTGGGGATGGTCTGGATGATGCCGGCGAGGCCCAGCATGGGCTGCTCCAGCCGCCGCATGCGCGTCACCAGGACTCCGAGGGGCACGCTGATCACGACGGCCAGGAGCAATGCCGCCAGGGTCAGTTGGAGATGCGCGGTGAGATACGCCGGCAGGAGGAGTAACTGCTCCCTCACCGTCCGTCTCCCGAACCAAGTCGGTCAAAAGCACGCGCCTGCCGCCGCGGTGTCTCCAAGAGATGCTCCACGTACGAATCGGCGGGAGCGGCCAAAAGCTCACGCGGCGTTCCCACCTGCACCAAACGTCCCTCCTTCATGACGGCCACGCGATCAGCCAGCAGCAACGCCTCGGCCATGTCGTGGGTCACGAAGATGGCCGTTAAACCCAGCCGCTTTCGAATGTCGATGAACGACTGCTGCAGGCGGTCCCGGGTCAAGGGGTCCAGCGCGCCGAAAGGCTCATCCAGCAGCATCAGCTTCGGCTCCGCGGCCAGCGCCCGCGCCACGCCCACCCGCTGCTGCTGACCGCCGGACAGCTCGGCGGGGCGCCGGTCTTGCAGGGAGGAATCCAGTTCGACCAGTTCCAGCAATTCGTCGACGCGCCGGCGAGTCCGGCCGGCATCCCAGCCCAGCAACGAGAGCGGGACAGCGATGTTCTCCCTCACCGTCATGTGAGGAAAGAGCCCGATCTTCTGGAAGACGTATCCGATTCGCCGACGCAGCACGTGTCCGGGAAGCGCGCCGACGTCTTGTCCTTCGATGAGCACCTTCCCTTCCGTCGGTTCGACCAGGCGGTTGATCATCTTGAGCGTGGTAGTCTTTCCGGATCCCGACGTGCCCAGAAGGATCAGCAGCTCTCCCGCGGCGACGGTGAAGGAGACGTCTTTCACCGCGTGCTCGTCCCCGTACCGCTTGGTCAGCCGTTGCGCTTCAATCATGTTTCAACGCGCGCGCGATTCACGCGCTCCCATGCCACGGGTTGAGCGGATGAACGAATCGGTTCGCGCCTATTATCCCCGCTTTCCCGCATGGTTCAAGACGCCCTTACCGCCGAAATTGAGAGATATCAAGGGCGAAGACCAAGAGAGACGTGAATTCTGATTGGGCGCGGACCCGCCAACGTTCAAATCGTCACAGGCCGGAACCGCCGGGCTTCTCCTCCCAATCCTCGTCTGGATGGCCGTGGGAGAACTATGGTGCTTGTTGTTGTTTCTTCTCCGCCGGGGTTCCTTGATTTGCTATTCGTGATTCTTATTCTTCGCCCCCCCAAACCCAAATCCACTGCCACCCCCGAAGAGTCCGCCAAGGTCGTGGAAACCGGCTCCGCTTCCCGAAGCAAGCTCATCGAATGCCAGTTTGTCCATCGTAAACGGTCCGCCCCTCAATTGGACGGTAATGCCCTGCCCGGATCCCCCATCCAGGCCGATTATTCCTTGTCCAAATGCTCTCGAAAAATTCAGCTCTCGCATGGCCGCATAGGAATCGAAGGGATGACGCCGAAAGGCCACGAGGGCGATTCCAAACGCGTTTACATATCGAATCCTGTAACAACGGCTTCCATGCCATTTCAAGTGCCTGTACTGGAATCAGTTATGAACCTCTCGTAAAAAGCCACCGCCAAAGCGCGGAAGCGCCAAAGGATAGCGAGGAGACGGAAGAGACGTACACGGAGAAAATGCTTTCGAAAGCGCAAATTGTGGTGACGAACCCAAGAGGGAGGTGCGCCGGTGGGGTTGAAAAAGGCGAAGGAGGTGGAGACGGATTCACGTCAGACGCCACACGATCCGGGAGCGACGTACGGGCACAAAGGGAAGGGGTACGAAGTGCAGGTGACGGAGACGTGCACGGAAGGCAACGAGGTAAATCTGATCACCGAGATCGAGGTGACGCCTTCGTGTGGGAGCGATATTCACGCGACGGTCCCGACGGGGGAGACGTTGAGGGAACGAAAGCAGAAGCCCGAAGAACTGGTGGGAGACACGGCCTATTCGAGCGGAGAGAACGCGGCTCGGTTGGCCCAGGAGGGCGTGAACCTGACGGCCCCGGTGCCCCATCCCGCCAAGCCGAAGGAGGGGAAAGAGTACCCCGCTCCAGTGGCGAGGTGTCCGGCCGAGGAAGAAGAGGCGCGGGAGTGGTTGAGGCAGCAGGAGGCCTCGCCGACGTTCAAGAAGAGGTACGCGATTCGAGCGGGAATCGAATCGACGAACGCGGAGTTGAACGGGGCGCACGGGGTCGGGAAGCTGCGAGTCCGAGGAGAGGATCGGGTGAAGCTGTCGGTGTACTTCAAGGGGTTGGGATGCAACCTCAAGAGGGCCTTGAGGGCTTAAACATGGCAATGTGTGGTACGGCGCACCTCCATATCTCCAAACATCCCGACAATCTCCTAGGTCGCCCACTCGTCCTCCCTGGACAGGCGTTCGTGGTGTCGGGTCTCCCGTTGCGCCATGTCCTCGAAGAACCGGCGGGCGGCGGACTCTTCCACCCGGACCGCCAGTTCGCCGTAGAACCCAGCCGACTCGGCTTCCACGGACTCCGCCATCTGGATGGCACCCCGCCGGTCCGCATCTTGCTCCCCGATGCGGCGCGCGAGCGACGGGAACTGCCGCTCCAGAATTCCAGCAATAAGAGGTTCGGTCAGGCTCATGACCAGCGGCCAAGGGGTTCGATCGGCGTATCGCTCCAACATCCGCAGGTGCGCCTGCTCCTCATCGGCCAGCAGGAGCATGCGGTGGCGGACATCCTGGTCGTCCTCGCCGAGCAAATCCGCAAGCGCACGGAACCGCTGAGCGCACGCCGCCTCGATGCGCTGGCAGATCAGCAACCATTCCTTCAGCGAAAAGTCATGCTCCTTCAAAGTGCGAATCCTTTCGCCGTCTCGGTGAGAGTTAGCAAAGGAGATGCCCTCCATGGGCATGGATCCTGGGGCTCAGCTACGCCCACAGGGGCTCGTTCCTCCGCATAGTGCGGAATTTTCCCCAACTCGGTGTGGAATTTGCGAGGTGATCAGTCGCAGGCTGCGGCATTGGCATGGCGTTCGGTTTGCGGGGCGATAGAGGCCACGGGGCAATTCTTCTCGGATTTGGGAAGAGAGGCCGCGTGGTTTAACATGAAACCGTCCCTCCGTCTGGCTACAGTGCTCCATGTCGGCATCGATCCACGTCGTGACCGGCGCATACGGCTACTCGGGAAAGTACATCACCCGGAGGCTTCTGGCCGAGCGAAAAACCGTACGCACCATCACGAATTCTCTTCACCGTGAGGATCCCTTCGATGGACGCGTGAAAGCTTTCCCTCTTTCCTTTGACCAGCCGGACAAGCTTGTCGATGCCCTATGCGGCGCCTCGGTCCTTTATAACACCTACTGGGTCCGCTTCAACCAGCCGGAATTCCGTCATTCCGTCGCCGTGGAGAACACCAAGATCCTCTTTCAAGCGGCCAAGACCGCCGGAGTGGAGCGTATCATCCACGTGAGCATCACCAATCCTTCGGAAGAATCCCCCTTGGAGTATTTTCGAGGCAAGGCAATCCTGGAGCGGAATCTCAGGGAATCGGGCCTCTCGTACGCCATCCTGAGACCGACCGTCCTTTTCGGTCGCGAAGACATTCTCATCAACAATATCGCGTGGATTTTGAGGCAGTTCCCCATCTTCGGCGTCTTCGGGGACGGGAATTACCGCCTCCAGCCTATGTTCGTGGATGATTTGGCAAGGCTCGCGGTCCGTGAAGGCGAAAGACGCCAAAACGTGGTCATCGATGCGATCGGCCCGGAGACCTTTACCTACCGCGAACTTGTCCAGGTCATCGCGCGGTGCATCGGCAAGGAGCGACCGATCGTCTCCATTCCCGATTGGCTGGGTTATGCGGTCGGCTGGTGCCTCGGCAAGGTTCTTAAGGATGTGGTGATCACGCGGGAAGAAATCGAAGGTCTTCGAGCGAATCTTCTGTACACCAACTCCCCTCCCGCAGGTGACACTCGCCTCAGCGACTGGTGTCGCGAGTATGCCGACACGTTGGGAATCCGTTACGCCAGCGAACTCGCCAGGCGAAAAGATCGAGAGACTTCGTATGAGAAGATCTCGTCCCCGTGATGCCCAGCGTCGAATGAACATGCTCGGCGTGGAACTGCGAACGATTCCCCATCGCAGGGCCCCTGCTCCACCCGCGCGCGCTTCTCGACCTCGATCAGGCGGCATGGCCCACAAAGCCGTTCCCGCTCCGCATCGAACCGCTTCATGAGTTCACGCAGAGAGGGCGGAAGCCGCGGTCCGGCCCGGCCCAGCGCGCCCCTTCTCCATCGACCTCCACGCCACGGCCGCGAGACCGTAGCACAAGCTTCCGGCGATCATAGCGATCCGAAATCCGGCCGTCACGCTCACCGTGATGGTGGCGACCGAACCGACCACCGAGAGAAGGCCGTTGAGCCCCCAATAGAACGGAGGGGCGGGCCACACCCCTCGTCCGGTCATGCGAAGCCCTTTGGGGAACGGCATTCCCATCGCGAACCCCAGCGGCGCCACCACGCCCACCGCGACGGCGATTCGCGCGCTCAGCGGAAGCGGCAAGAGCGCCTCCACGAGGATCGGCAGTCCGAACGCGTACGCGATCCCCAGGCCCATGACCATCAGACAAGCGGCGCCGCAAGCAAACCGCCCGCTCGCCCAACTTCCCATTCCTCCCGCCGCCAGCAACGTGAACAGCAACACCGACAGCGTGAAGACCGGATGGCCCAGCAGCAGCGTCAAGTTCTGAAGCAGCGCCAATTCCACGGCGATGAAACCCAGCCCGAGCGCCGCAAAATAGCAGATCGAAGCCGCGTAAGACCCGACGGGCGATCCGCGCGGCCGCCCCCAAAGCACGAACGCGGCGACCACCGCCGCCACCACGCCGACGATCCATTTCAACCAGCGGACCATTTCCCCCGGCATCCCCCACGGCTTCTCGACCGCAAAGTAAAAAGGGCTGTCGTCATGGACGGGATCCACTCGCCGGGACGACTCCGCCGCAAACTGCTCCAACGTCTTCCGCCCCGACAGCACGTCCCCATACGGCGCTTCCGCGATCCGCCCCGGCACGATGACGGGTCGCGCCAGATCCCATGCCATCATGTGCTCCGCTTCGGACTCGGTGAAGGGACGCCGCCTCAAGATGAACATCATCTGCGGGGGTTCTTCGGGCGTCCTCCGACGCTCCATCAGGACCGCGACACGTCCGGCCGCCTCCGGCCCCAGGAACGCCGCCGCATTCGCCACCAACCGAGGAATGTCCGTCTCCCAGCGCAGGATGACGAGCATCCCATCGTCCGTCAGGCGATCGAAGTACACCCGGAATGCTTCCGTGGTGTACAAGTAATTTTCTGAAAGTGACAGGCCGCCGGAAGCTACGGAAGCCCACGAATCGACGAAGCCCAGGTAGATCACATCGAATTTCCGGTCCGTACGGCTGATGAAGTTGCGCCCCTCGCTTAGAATCGTCTCCACTTTCGGATGGTCGTAGAGATTCCCGGCCTGGGCCCCGTACCGCCGTACAAACCGCACCATGAGCGGGTTGAGTTCCACCGCCGTTACACGCTCGCTGCCCGAAGCAATGGCGACTTGCACGTCCGCCCCACCTCCGGGGCCGATGATCAACGTCTGCGCCCGGGGCGCCAGGCGGAACGGGTACGCCCTGTAGCTTTCGCGTTGCCCGGCCACGCTTTCGTCGCGCCCGTCCCAACGCAGGACGTTAGTCCAGGCGTCGGAATCGATGTACAACCTTGCCAGGTACGGCGGAATCCCTTCGACGGCGTCGATCCGCGAATAAGCATTCCATCCCGTTTGCGCCACGCGGGCGCCGGGATGTTCCGCCGTGTGACGGTACATCGCTTTCAGCGGCCCGGGACGAATGCGCAGCCATTCCACTCCGTCCCGGGCTCCCGCGAGCCCGGCGCAGAGGATCGCGCCCGCCAGGCCCGGAATCCGAAATCTCGGCGCGAAGCAGGCCGAAGCCGCAAAGGGCGCTATCGCCGCGGCTACCACCGTTCCCTCACCTCCCAGCCAAACCAGTAGGATCGTGACTCCGATCGCGCCCACGGCCGCGCCCACGAGATCGGCAAAATAGAGCCGACCCGTATCCTCGCGCCGCAGATCGAACACCATCGCGAGCGTCGCGCCGGCCAGCAGGAAGGGCACGAGGGGGACGGCATAGCAGGCGACGATCAGCTCCGGTCGGAACTCGAAGCGAACCAGCAACGCCAGCGACAGCGGAAGCGTGACCCCGTAGAGGAACGCCAGAATCGCCACCTTTTCGAACGACGGCACGATTCTTCGGCGCAGGAGATGGAGCCCCAATCCTCCGAGGCCCCATCCCATGAGGGCCGCCGAGACGGCGATGAAGGCGAAGTGATACCACAACGTGGCGGAGAAAATCCGAGTCAGCGCGATCTCGAACATGAGCCCCGAGAGCGTGACGAGGAACACTCCGGCCAGCGGCGCCATCCGGCCATTAAAAGGATTGAACGGGATCTGTCAACATCGGACGGCAGAGGACGACTGGCGCTTCCGAATCCATGAGAACGGGTGCAGGGTCGCCGAAGAGACACAGAGGATCACGATTGGGGGGATAGAACGAAGAAGAAGTCAGCGTACACGGGACGCTTTCGTCGGCCAGCAGTCTTTCAACTACATCGCGCGCCGTGTAGCTCGAACGGCCGCTCGGAAGAAACTGCTTGATCTCAGCCAGGGCGTCTCCGCAAGTGATAAGCGGCCGCTCACGAACTCCTCCCTTTCGAATCTGCGCCTGCCCGACATTGGCCAGCAGGGCATTGCACAAGCATTTTCGGCCGTCGGTATCTTCCCGACTCCCCCCTTTGAGCACGTAAGATTCGATCGGCTCTGCCGGACAGCGATAACCGACCGTTCCGTCCGCCCTCCGGTACGCCTCACGTAGATACCCCAGATCGCAGGCGCGCGTTCGTTCTTGATAAACGTCCCGCTCCGAGAGCGTTCTTTCAAGACGCGCCACCTTAAACGGAAAGCCGGCCGGTGAGGCGATCGGATCTGTGAATACTTGGCACGTCCCGGCCATGGACTTTTCCACCAGTCGCCTCTTGTATTCTTCTTCCAACCCGGATTCCTCGCACAACGCGAAGGCCGTTCCCACTTGAATCCCGGCGCCACCCAGGCTCAAGACTTCCCGAAGCTTTTCCGGTGACGCCCACCCACCTGCCACCCAAAAGGGCAGGCCCAACTCTCGAATTTTGTCGAGGTCGACATGGTCTCGTTCGCCGTAAACAGGCTCACCGGACTCGTTGAGCCGCAGCTTTCCTCGGGGTGGAGCGTTGTGGCCACCCGCGGTCGGCCCTTCGATAATGAAGCCGTCCACCCGGCCCTTGGACTTCTTGAGCAGCGTCGTCGCGAGCGTATTGGATGCGATAATCGGGATAAAAAAGGGTCGCCTGAGGGGCGAGCGATCATGATCCAGATATTCGTGGGGATCGAATCTCAGCATCGTGTCGTCACTTTCGCGCGCGCCGACCACATGGAGGGGATAAGCCGCCGGTTCGTGACGTGTGAACCTGTCCAAGACCTCCGGGATCTTGTGCGGGATGCCGGCACCCATGAGAACGTACCCGACGCCGCCCAGCATGGCGCCATAAAGAGAGGGAAGATGCGGAAGTTGGACCTTCTCCAAATAGTTGATTCCTACAGGCCCGTCGTGCCCCTCACGGGCCAGAAACACCTCCACGAAGTTCGCGACGATGCAGAGCTCGACCAGTTCGCGTGCCCCCTTTTTCGAGTGCATGGGAACGGCCTTGTACGGTTGGTGCAGTTCCTTCCCACCCGGCACAAAATAGGTTTCCCAAACTCGGTCCGCCATCTGCCGAGACGGGAAGCGTTCGAGCGCGTGTCGCACATGCCCGCCGAGATCTCCGTCCTGCAGCCGGCGCGCGAGAAGGACGTCGAGAGCTGCACCGGAAACTACCCCCAGTTGACCAAGTCTCGAAACGGCGCGCGCCAGCCGCCAGCACGAAATCCCGATCCCCATCCCACCCTGAATGATCTTCGGATGCGACATCATCAATGGCGGAAGAGGATACCACAAAGCGCAGCGCCCTATCATGCGAATATCTGTAGAGCAGGAAGATGTTCAGGTTCGTGTGAAAATTCCAGCACCACCTTGTCGACATCCGGCGCCGCCTGGACCGTGTCCTTCGCCATGGAATCCCTCGATGCAGCGATGGAACCGGGGGAGAGTCCACGAAGGGATCGCGTCCGAGTCAAAAGCGATCGGTCATCGAACGCCCCAAGAAATGGGTGTTCGTCAGTTGCCTTGACATCCTGCCGGAATGGTCGTTAGGTTAGCCCGGTCTCGAGGCCCGTCAAGATCAGGAGTCCGGCCAGATGCCGCTCTTCATGGACGCCCATCGGAACCTCAAGGGCGCGACGCTCGAGGACGTCAAGAAGAACCACCTGAGCGATCTCGATGCGCAGGACAAGTACGGCGTCAAATACCTCAAGTTCTGGTTCAACGAGGCGGCCCAGACCGTCTTCTGCCTCTGCACCGGGCCGAACCAGGAGGCCTGCGTCGCGGTTCACAAGGCGGCTCACGGCAACGTGGCCGAGCGCATCATCGAGGTGCAGGATTCCGTGTTCGAGGCCTTCATGGGCGGGGGCAAGGAAACCGAGATCGGCTGCGCCCTGAATCCGCAGGGCGAGCTTGACACGGCCTTCCGGGCCATTCTCTTCACCGATATCCAGGGATCGACCCGCATGACCCAGACCCGGGGGGACACCGCCGCGATGACCCTGGTCCGTGCCCACAACGATATCGTGCGGCGCGCCCTGAGGGACACGGGAGGGCGGGAGGTCAAGCACACGGGCGACGGCATCATGGCGAGCTTCTTCTCCGTCCCGGAGGGGATCCGCTGTGCCGTGTGCATTCAGAGAGAGATCGCCCGGCACAACCAGCGAGCGCCTGCGGACGCGCTCCACGTGCGGATCGGTCTCAGCGCGGGGGAGCCGGTGGTCGAGGGCGGTGACCTGTTCGGCTCGGCCGTTCAGCTCGCCCGGCGGGTCTGCGATTACGCGCACGCCGGCCAAGTCCTGGTGTCGAACCTCGTGCGTGATCTGATAGACGGCAAGGACACCGAGTTCATCGCGCTGGGAGAGGCGGAGCTGAAGGGGTTCGACAAGCCCGAGCGGATTCACGAGGTTCGCTGGGCCTGACCCCGTAAGGCGCAAAAACCTATCCGCGGGCGGCGGCCGCCAAGGCGAAGAGGGCCAATAATCCAAACCAGGCGCCGGTGACGGCCGGTCCGCCAACCGCGACGCCAGAACCGCAGCCTCCGCCTGAACCGCCGCCGCCCCCACCGCCGCCATCCGTCGGCGGCGCCACGATCTTGACTCCGTCGCTGGAAGAGATCGGCGACACTAACCCGCGGCCGCTGATCGCCCGGACCTGAACGTAATAGGTCGCCCCTACTCCCAACTTTGTGAACGCGCCCGGGAGGAAGCGTTTCAGACTATGCTCCGACACGCCGCAGAGGCGGGAGCCAACGCCATCATCGGCATGAGGTATGACGCGAACGAAGTGGCGCAATGAGTGACAGAGGTGCGGCGTGCGATTTCAGATACTCCAATCCTTCGCGGTTGGCCGGATGATGTAGGAGCTCCTCGAAAGCAATGTCCCTTCCCGACCCCCGAACTCTCCGTTTGTGCCCCATCGACATAGGTAGGCCATCGCTGGCTT
This sequence comes from Planctomycetota bacterium, assembly GCA_016209705.1. Classification (GTDB taxonomy): domain Bacteria; phylum Planctomycetota; class MHYJ01; order MHYJ01; family JACPRB01; genus JACQVR01. Next base: position 108 of record JACQVR010000045.1, on the reverse strand, counting down.
TCCCTGTCACACCACCGGACATGCGGGTCCGCATCCGGCGGTTCGGAAGACTCGGCCCCGTCGTACGCGCGGGGCGGGCGTTCCTCGACCGACTCGTTGGTCTGACGT
>JACQVR010000043.1 GCA_016209705.1 Planctomycetota bacterium | reverse complement strand
TGTACGTATCTCCCCATCTCCCGGCATCGCCTGATCCCCCTTGTACGTATCTCCCCATCTCCCGGTATCGCCTGATCCCCCCTTGTACGTATCTCCCCATCTCCCCGAATCTCCTCATCTCCACCGAATTTTTGCGGCTTTTGACGCATCTCCCGCACACCGTGGTATGAGGCGTCTGGCGGCAGTGCTGGGCGGAGTCGTCCTGAGCATGGCGGCCCGCCGGCCGGAGCCCCGGCCGGACACGCTCTACCTCTTCTTCACGCTCGATACGCCGGAGCTCGCCCGGACGATCCGCCAGGCGCGCGACGCCTGCCGGATCCGGTTCCGCCCGGTCTTCCTTCTGGACCGCGTCCCCCGCGGAACGTTCGAGCCGCCGTCCGAGTTCCTGCAAGCCATCGGGGAGGTCGGCCAGGATGTGCTCGTCGTGGACGAGGAAGGTCTCGCCGCCGCGCGCGAATTCGGCGTTCGAGAAACCCCTTGCGCAGTCCGCACGGGACGCCGGACGCACGTGGCCGCCGGAACTCGAATCGATTGGAAGGAGTTCATGTCATGCGAACGGCAGCCTTGATGCTTCTTCTGGCCGGCGCCTCCGGCGAGGAAACCCCGCCCCGGCCCGCCTTCTTCCCTCAGTGCGTCGATTTCTGGGGCACGCGCCGGAAAGCCCCGCCCGCGCCCGCTCCGATCTGGGATGGCGACAAGCCGCCGCCGGGTCCGGCGCGGCAACTCCTCGAAGATCCCACGATCGAGAGCGCCCGCCGCTACTTGGAGTGGCAACGCGGGCGACTCGAACGCCTCCAGAAGGCGCTCAAGGCGCTCGAAGCGGCCAAGGCGGAGCGGGAGTCCGAAGGCATCCTGTTCTTCACGCGCGAGGACTGCGCGTATTGCCGGCTCCAGGACCGGATCCTGGGCGACCTGCCGGTTCGGCGGATCCGGCCCGAAGAGGCGCCGGAGTTGTGGCAACGATACCGGGTGGAGGCGACGCCGACGCTCGTGGTGCGAGGCAAGGTGTACCCGGGCGTGACGGCGCGCGAGGAGATCGAAAAGGAGGTGAACCGGTGAGCATCCTGATGTGGACGTCGATCCTGATTTCCCAGGACTTGTGGGCCCAGGCTCGCGCGGCGCAGCCGATCGAGCCGGACGTGCGCTTCAGCAAAGGAAGGTTGGATCTCGTGCTGGGACCCTTCGTGGATCCCATGACCGGCGAGGTGCAGCCGGCCACGATCGGCGTCGATCTCAAGCGCGTGTTCGGCGTCCGGGGCAGGTTCAGCGATATCGCCACCTTCCGCTCCCTGTTCAAGAAGCACGCGCGGGAAGAGTATCTGGACGGCGTGATCGAGCGCGCGCAGGAGGAACTGGCCGGGTCCTCGCTGGTTCTGGCCTGCCAGATGTTCCCCCTCTGGTGCGACGCGCTCAAGCATTACAAGGTCATGACCAACGAATCGCTCGCCCGCATCCTGGACGACGTCACGTCCCTCGAGCGGGCCTCGACCGGCTTGCCCGAGATGGTTCGCGCGCGAGCCGTGATGAACTGCCTGGCCGAGCGGACCGCCGCCGGAACGCCGCTGGACGAGGCCTTGAAGGAGTGCCACCGGAAGCACGACTTCCGCGGGCTGCTCGGCGACAAGGTGAAAGAGATCGACGTGATGAAGGAAGTCCGCAAGGCACTGGGCCTGTCGAAGGAATCGGAGCGGAAAGTCGCGGAGCTGGCCGGAGACGTGAAGGTCGGAGAGGAGGGTATACAAAGCGAAGTCCATCTGCGTTCCGTGACCCGCGTCTACGACGCGCGGCGCCGAGACTTCGAAAACGCCTGGAATCGCGCCATCGAGGCGTCGGCCCGCGGGGCGGCGCCGAACGAGGCGTTGGCGGAACTGGCCCCGGCCGGCGCGCCGGCCGTGACGCCGGCGGAAGTGCAGCGCCTGGCGTTGATGAACGACGTCGACCGGCGCGTCGTCGTCGGAGCGATCGCGGCCGCGATGGCGCTCCAGGAGACGGCGCGGAGATCGGCCGAAGCGCAGGAGGCGCTCGAAGCCGCGGCGTCGGTCGCCGCCGATCCGGCGCTGAAAGAAATCCTGCGGGCGGAAGCGGCCCGCGTGGGAAGCGAGTTCCGGCGCTTGCGGGAGCGGCACGAGCTGGGAGATCTGGTGGCCAAGGCGCGGTTGAGAGCGGACGCGGCGGCGCGGGAAGACGGCGAGACCTCGTTCCGGCGGGCGGCCGACGCGTGGTGGAAAGACGCGCGCGGCTCGGAAATCCGCCGGGACGGCGCGCCGTGGGGAGCGGGGTGTTCCAAGAATCGCGGCATCGGGGGCGCCAAGAAATGAGAGCATGGATCGTTCCTGCTTGTCTGGCGGCTTTGCTGGGATGCGCTCGCGGCGCGCGGCCGGCGGCCGCGCCGCCGATGGGACCCTGGGTTTGCGCCGAGCGGCGCGCCGCGGAAACCGAGGCGGGGGGCGGCGACGCGCGGGTGGATGCGGCGGAATCCGTGCTGATGTTTCAGACGGGGAACGAAGCGGAATCCCCCGCCCGCCCGCTCCTGACCGTTCCCGGCGCGGCGGCGGACGGCGAACGGTTCGTCGTCGAGGTGCGCGTTCCCCATGCGGCGCCCGGCGAAAAGCGCCGGTTTTGGATTCTTCCCGGCCGCGCCGGGTTGAAGCTCCTGGACGGTCCGCGGGTGGAAACGGAAGGGACCGCTCCCGTCCGCCTGCGCGCGCGGGCCGTCATCGGAGGAACCGTCTCGTTCGTGGTGGAAGAGATTCGTTGACAAGCCGGCGCCCACCGGCAATTTTTTAAGGAGATCCGCGGATCGAGGAGATGACGGAGATGGGAAAAAGGCATGGCGGGCTCTCCACTCTTAGGATTTGTGAATAAACAAAGGATCGATTTCTGGTGGAAGACTTGAACCGCCAAAGCGGCCAAACCGCCAAAAGGCTCGCCAAAGGAGACCCCGATGGCGATTTGGCGTTTTGGCGGTTAATCAGAAAAAGAGCTCCTATTTTTTCACGAGCCCTTATCTCCCGATCTCCCCCCTCTCGACATCTCCCATGAACCGACGCGCGATGGGCACGATGGCGCTGGTCGCCGGAGGCGTTTCCATCGCCGCGATCGTCGCCCTGAGCGCCACCGGCCGCCCGCCGGCGCCGATGTCCTCTTTGGGCGAGACGCTGGATCGTTTCGAGGATCTGGTCCGGACTAGATTGAACGGCGACGATTCGGCCATTCAGCGGCGGGCGCTTCGGGCGGCGTTGCGCCACCTTCCCGACGAACCGCTCGTTCGCGCTTTGGCAAAGTACGCCGACAAGGAATATTCGGCCGCCGCCGCGGCGCTGGCCGGCTCCGACGTTCCCATCGATGGCGCGGTGCGCGGATGCTGCCTGTGGGAGCTGAGTCGCCGCGAGGAAGCGGCGGAGGAATTGAAGCGGGCCCTCGAGGCGGCGCCGCGCACGTGGAAGTTCCGGTCGCTCTTTGATGCGGTACTCCATAGATTGACAGTGGAAGCGCCGGTCGAGTAGATTTCCCCCGTTCGAGTTCGGACTGAATCGAAATCCCTGGAGACCCGCGTGATGACCAGGACCCGCCGCCTGTGCTACGCCGTCGGAATGCTCCCGCTTCTTGCGGGATGCGGCCATAACAGCGAGTACGTCTCGTTCGGCAACGTGCTTCAGGTCATGTTTTACATCGGCGTCATCGTGTTCGGAATCGTGGTGGCGTCGGTCATCGCGGAAAGCCACAAGTGAGCTCGCCGCAAAAAGTGTCGTTTTCCTTTCGGCGGGCTCACAAGTGACGCTACGAAACGGAGGGAGGTATTTGATGCGGTGCCGGACACGACGTCACCTGGCACTCTCCCTGGGATCGGCGCTCCTGTCGGGATGCACGGCCAATCCCGAAAACGATCCCGTCATCACCGTCCTCACCGTGGCCGGATACGTCCTCTTTTTCGGATTCTTCGGTTTCCTCCTGGCTCAGGCGATCTGGGGACCGGAAGGCCCGTAGTCGGTTCGAAGCAAGCAGTTCGACGTGGGAAGTCCGAAGGTGAACCAATTAGTCGTACTATGGACTACAAACTTCTTGATTCATAAATAACCGCCAAAGTTTTGCGGATCATCCTGCTCGGTTTCGCTGCCTCCCTCGGCTTCGCGCCGTCTTATATTCATAATGACCCGCGTTCCGTTTCTGGCGCTGATGCTGTGGCCCGTCCAAGACGGGCTCCGGGATTCGGTGCTCCAGGATGTGCGCGAGTACACGAGTTTGAGGGCGCCCGAAGAACGGAGGCTCGCGCTTTTCGATCGACTGGCCGAATACGGCCCGCTGGCGATCGGATACCTGCACCAGTTCGCCGACAAGACGCCGCATCCCGAGATCCGGCGGCGGTATCGCTACCTGAACCACGAGATCAAACGGAAGCTGCTCGAAATGGAAGACGACCGGCCCGCCGTGGAAACCCTGACCCGCCTGCGCAGCGACCTGGTCGAATTCGACGTCGACGGGGTCGCGCCGGAGGAGCTGCTCATCGAACTGCGGAAAAAGAGGGCGCACGAGAATTTCATGGTCGATCCCGCCGAGCAGGAGCTCCTGGGCAAGCAGCGCCTGTCGGGCGCGTCGGACAAGTTGAATCTGGCCGACGCGCTGGACCGGGTCCTGGGGCCGGCGGGCCTGGACTTCCACGTGCGCGGAAAGCTCGTGATCATCGCCCGGCGGGATCGTCTCTGGATGCGCGCGGCGACGTTCACCGTCCCTCCGCTGTCGGACGGCCAGCGCCGGGATCTCGAGGAGGCCTTTCGGGAATTGGATTCCGAACGGCCGGAAGAACGGGCCGCCGCGGAGCGTAGGATTCTGGCCGTCGGGCTGGCCGCGACCCCGCGGCTGGAAAGCGCGTTGAGGACCGCGTCCGGGGACGCGCGGGAGCGCCTCCGCCGGCTGGCGCTACAGATCCGCGCGCCGCTCAACCGGGACCCGCTGCATGTGCCGGGTTCGGCTCGATCCCAGAAGCTGGAGGGGGACGACCGCGATCTGCTGGGGCGAGCCTGCACAAATGAGATCAGCGTCAGCTTCCGGGCCGAGCCGCTCGCCTCCGTCGCGGCCAAGGTGGCCGAGATCAGCGAGATTCCGATCGGCGTGGATCCCGACCTTCCGGAAGCGATTCGCGGCCGTCCCTTGACGTTCGCGGTCCATCGGGTCGCCGTGCTCGACCTCCTGGAAGCGCTCGCGCAGCCCCTCGGAGCCGACGTCGTCGTCCGGCAAGGAACGCTGCGGATCGCGGCGGAGCGATAGGCCGTCGATCTCCGTTGCGCGAGACCGGTCCCAGGACATAAAGTTGACGCACATGAATCAGCCCGAAGGTTGGGACCGCCTCCGGCCGGACGTGCGCGACCGCGTCCGTCCCTTCATCACCGACGTCGCCGGCGCGTTGGGCGAACATCTGGTCGGAGCGGCCGTCACCGGCAAGGCGGCGCTCCAGGGGCCGGATTTCGACGCCGGCCGGATCGAGACGATCCTGGTGTGCGACGAGCTGTCGGTCCGCCACGTGGAAATCGTCGCCCCCATGGGCAAGAAGCACGGGAAGAAGGGACTGGCGGCGCCCTTGATCCTCTCGGCCACGTACATCGAGGAATCCAAGGATGTCTTTCCCCTCGAGTTCTTCAACATCAAGTTGATCCGCGCCACGGTGCACGGGCGGGACGTGTTCGCGGATCTGGACATCGCGCCGGAGGACCTGCGCCGGCAGTGCGAGCGCGAGATCCGGACGTTCCTCATCCGGCTGCGGCAGGGCTATCTTTCCTCCGCCGGCGAGGGCCGCGCCCTCGAGGAGGTGGTGCGGGAGGCGTCCGTCAACTTCGGCGCGATTGTCCGCGGCGTGCTGCATCTGCTGCGCGCGGACATCGCGCTGGATGAAGAAAAGGACGCGCGCGCGCTGCGGGAGCGGTTGAACCTCGCGGCTCAGCCCGTGCACGCGCGGATGCTGCTGGGAGACGTTCGCGCGCATCCGCGGGAGAATTTCGAGAAGTTCTATGCCTTCGCGCACGAGCTGTCCGGTCATGTCAACGATTTGAAACCGACATGAAGTTCCACCTGCTTGCGCTGCTCTTCGCGCTCCAGGAATTTCCCGCGCCGACGGGATACGTCGTCGACACCGCGGGCGTGATCCAGGAGTCCCAGCGCCGCGCTTTGGAATCCGTCGTGCGGGATCTGGATCGCCAGACCGGCGCGCAACTCGCCGTCGCCGTCGTCTCCACCGTCAAGCCGATGGAGATCCGGCAGTACGCGCTCGAGCTGGCGGAGCGCTGGAACGTGGGGAAACGCGGCGAGGACACCGGCGTCTTGATCGTGGTGGCGATTCAGGATCGGGAGTATTCCATCGAAGTCGGTTATGGCTTGGAGGACGTGCTTCCGGACGGCTTCGTCGGAGAGCTCGGGCGGGACTATTTCGTGCCCCTTTTTCAGGAAGGGCGCTACGGCGAGGGGATCGTCAACGTTTCGGCCGCGATCATCGGACGAATCGCGGGCAAGTACGGCGTCACGATCGAAGGCGCGCCGGAGCCGGTACCGGTGCGCCGCCGCGGGCGAGGGTGCGGCCCGTTCCTCGGTTTGATCTTCCTGATGCTTGTCTTTACCATGATGCTGGGTCGGCGCGGAGGAGGTTTCTTTCCGCTCCTGCTGATGATGGGCATGA
>JACQVR010000040.1 GCA_016209705.1 Planctomycetota bacterium | reverse complement strand
GATGATGATTTTCGCTTCGCTTTAAGAACCAAAACCAGGAGGACGGACCAAGATCCCAGCGATCACCTGGCTCAGCTTGACCCGACACTGTGTGGCTCAGTTGACCCGACTCTTGACACCTGGGGCGAGTTCGTCCAGAGGGGGGTTTCGGATGGCCTGAAGAGGGCCGTCGCAGTCGATAACGTGGTTTGCGTTGCCCGCCGCGTCGTTCTTCCCTCCTGGCTTGGTCGGGCCTGCCATCCATGCCGGGTGACGCGCCGAAGCAAAAGGCGTTTGTTTTTCCTACGATCCTGAGATACTGGGTCTTCGCCGCCTCACAGAGGCCGGGAACCCATTCAATCACCGCTCGCCGCTCGTGTCGCCCTCACTTGATGAAATGGCCGTACGTGTCGTTGAAGTACCTTCTGGCGCTTTCAAAATCGGGAGCGCTCAACATGCTGTAATTCCTGTTTTGCGACTCGTCCAAATTGACCACCGATGTGACCACGCCCCCGGCACCGTCGCGTCGCAACTCGATGAGTCTCTGATACTTGCCGAAGGAAGTGTCGAACAGCGCCTCCTCCATGCGGAGCTTGTGATACAGCTCGATCTCGGACGGCATCAGGACGTAAGGCAGGTTTGCCATCCATTCCTCTCGGAGTTGGTTTCCTCGATCTCCCAGCAGGATCTCGATGCGGGTAGAGTCGCCCGTCGTTTCGACCTTGGCCGATTCGATCTCGAGCTGTTGAATCTTGTTCCGGGTCTCGTCGTAGATGCGATTCAGGGTCGCTTTGCGGCCTTCGTCGAGTTCGAAGAACTTGGCCATCTCGTCGATGTTGAAGCCGTGGGGGAGGGCGTTCGGCCGAACCGCGTCCGAATCCTTCTTCCCTTGGGCCGTATCGCGCGGATCCCGATCCTTTCGAAGCGCCTCTTCATGGGCCTGCTGCAACGTTTTCACCCGGCTTTCAAGTTCCGCGATCCGCGCATGAGCGGCCGCCAAAGCCGGATCGGGTGGCCGGCGCGCGGGTTCCGCTTCCGTCCGGGCGCGCTCAAGTCGGCGGCCAGCTTCCGCCAGGCGTTTCTCGAGCTCCCGAATCTTCTCGGTAGAGGCGGTTCCAGCCTCGCTGGACCGCACGAAGTACCCGGCGGTCCCGCCTACCAAGAGCGTCAAGGTGGCGACAAAGGCGGTCAGCCCTACGAACGTGCTTTTCGTAGCCACGAGTGTTCCTCCCACGATGGCGGTGGTCATGGCCGACGCCGCGGCCGCTTTCGCCACGGCTCCGGCCACCAGATCGGTCGTCAGCGCGATCGGTTGACAGGATTCCATGAAGGACATCGTATCCGGCACGATGGCGGCGAATCCCGCCGTCGAGAGCGCCTGTTTCAGACGGTGACGCGCGCGTTCGATCTTCTTCCAGACCGTGCCTCGCGTCACCCCTTCGCGAGTGGCGATCCGTTCGAGCGACTCCTTTTCAAAGTAATGCTCCACGATCAATCTGCGTTCTTCATCTTCAAGCCGTTCCAAAGCTTGAAACAGGAAAGCCCGCTCTTCGTCCTGAAATCCTTCCGGCGGACGGTCGGACGGCCCCTTGATCATGGCATACCTCAATTCGCGCATCTGACGGCGGTGATTACGGCGCTTGAGGTCCTGCGACCGACTCAAGCAAACGCGGTACAGCCAGTGTCGGAAGGCGCGGGCAGATGTGATCCTGGGCAGCGCTCCGATCATCTTGATCAGAGCTTCCTGAGCGGCGTCCTCCGCGTCTTCCCGGCGGCGAAGAACTTGAAAGCACAGATTGAAGGCTCGCCCTTGGTGGAGACTCAGGAGCTTCGAGAGATGTTCCGAGGTCGGGTTCTCTTTGTATGCCTTGAACGCTTCGCGTTCGGGTGAGCCCAGCATCACATTAATATCGCCGCCGAACGGACGGCGTATCCATGAATTCCGGTTGACGCATGATGTTCGCGCCTGGACCCGGTCATACCACCTCCCTGGCGACTTCCTCGCAGTGCGTGGTTCCGCGCGCTTCTGGCCGTGGTGGGCGCCGCTTCCCCCTACGGCGACTTCAGCCCCGCGGGCGAACCGGACCGCAATGTCGCCTTTCAGGCTGCCGTCGAGATGTGCTAGCGAGGTTCCATTAGGTTTAAAAGACCCACGTCGACCCCGAAATTCCCGAATTGGAAGCTAGACCCAAGGAGCGTATTGAACCTCTCAAATTGATCGGGACGCAGATATCCCGATACCGTGTCCCTCGTGCCTTGACGAATAGACTTGAGAGTCTCCAAAAACCGTGCCCATCGTGGATATCTTATCTTAATCTCTTCTGCCGAAAGGGCCCGTGACGAACCGGCCTCCGGTACCTTATCCCCCTGTATTGTGTCCATCTGTTCAAGCATTCCGCCCACTAAAGCCCTGAAAACATCAGGTCCATTCTCGGCGGGAATAGGTATCGGAGGGTCCAAGGCCGCCGCGCGAGCTCGTTGAATTCGTTTCTTGACCGTCTCGAGAGACACGCCGTGCAGAGCCGCGATCTCTGCTCCGCTGAGTCCGTCCACGTACCTCATCCTCAGCAGGCTCTTCGCGGGCTCGGGCAAGCCGGCCAAAATGTCGTCCTTCGAAACGGTCCGCGACGGAACAGACTCCGGCCGGATCGGCGCGGGCCTTCGCGCCCGCCGCCTCAGCCAGTCCACGGCCACATGGCGCACGATCTGGGCCAACCACGTTCCGAGCGAAGCGGGATTTTTCAAATCACGCCATCTCAGCAGGGCCCGGACGAACGTCTCCTGGACCGCATCCGCCGCTTCCGCCTGGTCCAACCCCGTCTCGCACGCGATCACGCGGAGGCGTTCGGAATGCCGAAGCAGGAGCGTTCCGAGAGCCTCGCGGTTTCCCGCGGCGGCGAGCCTCCAGGCGCGGTCCTCCTCCGAAGCCGTCGACTCGGAATTCATCCGCGAGGTCAACATTCGTCTACCAATAGACGAACAAGCGAACGCGTTGGGGACATTGATTTTCGAAGAATGCTGCGAGCACGGTGACCATCGTGACCGCCGGCGATGAGTCGCCTGGCGCCGTTCCCTGGGAGGGGGTTGCCCTATCTATCCTTCCTATTGGACTCGGCATCTTGGTCGGGATCGTAGATCGTAGGAAAAACAAACGCCTTTTGCTTCGGCGCGTCGCCCGGCATGGATGGCAGGCCCGACCAAGCCAGGAGGGAAGAACGACGCGGCGGGCAACGCAAACCACGTTATCGGCTGCGACGGCCCTCTTCAGGCCATCCGAAACCCCCCTCTGGACGAACTCGCCCCAGGAATCCCAGAAACCTTTAGGCCTCGTGGGAGCTATGGGAAGCCCTCTTGCAATCAGCGGCGGGGCCAAAGCGTAGCCGCTACCACCAGGACCAGAACTCGAGGCGCACGAACCGCCGGATCCTCCGCGTCAGGACGTCCAGCGCATTTCGCTCGCCGGAGTCGATGCGGGCGTACCCCGTCAGGTTGGGCTTGAGCAGGCCGTTCTCGTTCTTGACCTCGATGGTGACCCTTACCGTCCGCCCGTCTCGACTCGTGGAGACCACGGCGGGCGCGCCGGGGGCGACCCGACTGCCGGCCGCTGGGGCGATCGCGGTGACCGTGCCGGTGAACGTGCGCTCGGGGAAAGCGCGGAACCGGATCGAGGCCGGCATTCCAAGGCGGACGGCCCCGATTTCGCGCTCCGGCACCGCCACCTCCGCCTTCAGCGTCTCGATCTGATGGACCTCGGCGATGAGATCTCCCTCCTTCACAAACTCTCCCACCCTTTCCCGGAGGTACGGGGTCGTGATGACCCCGGCGTGCGGGGTACGCACGACCGCGCGCGCGATGTCCCCATCCAACTGGGCGCGTTCGGAGCGCACCCGCGCGATCTGCTGTTCCACTGCGGCGATCTCCTCCGGCCGGCTCCCCGCTTCGAGCAGTGCCAGGCGGGCCTTGGCTTCCTGCGCCTGGCGTTCGCGCAGCGTCGCCGCATGCTCGGCGCGTTCCAGTTCGACCGGCGCTCCCACCCCGCTCGACACGAGCGACCGGATCCGCCTGAGGTCCACCCGCGCCTGCGCCTGGTCATCCTCGGACCTCCGGAGGATGACCCGGGCAATCTCCAGCTCCTCGGGCCGGGCGCCCGCCTTGAGCTGCCGGAGCCGCGCCTCATGCTCCGCGATCTGGGCGTCCGCCACCGCGCGGCGCGTGCGGAAGCAGCGGTCCGACACCCGCGCGACGGGAGCTCCCGCCTGAACGACCGCCCCCTCGTCGACGTAGACTTCCTCGATCACGCCCTCGATCCCCGCCCGCAGGTCCGCGTTGTCTCCGGGGAAGAGTTCGGTGTCCCCGGCCACGGTGAACGGGACTTGGAGGAAGCCGAGCAACGTGACGAGAACGCCCCCGAGAATGAGGAGCCGCCACTTCCTCGGAAGGCGCCACCGGGGAAGAAACGTCGCCATCGTCAGTCCGGTGATCATGGCAAACCCCCATCCTTGGAAATGCCAGGTCAAGTATCGACCCAGGGCGAAGAGCACCTCGGTAAGCAGCCAGTAGGTGAAGGCCAGCGCGAGCAATCCGTAGACGAGAAAGATCCTCCGCTCCCGCGGGCTCGCGTCGGGAACCTCGGACGACAGTCCCACGCACCTCCGGAGCTGGGCGAAGATCCAGCCGAAGGCGCGCGGCCGGAGATTCGGCATGGCGAGCAGGTCGGTGAGGAGGTAGTACCCGTCCAGCTTGATCAGCGGGTTGAGATTGAAGAACGTCCGGATGCCGCAGGTCGCCATGACGATCAAGGCGAGGCCGCTGATCCAGGTGCCGCGCTCCAGCACGCGCCACGCGAGGGTCGCCAGGGCCCACATGAAGAGGTCGATGTACGCGCCGGCCGCGGTCACCCAGAGGCGGCGAGATTTTTGTGGGAACAGGTAGGCGTCGCTGATGTTGCAATAGAACGCCGGCTGGAAATAGATGAGCAGGAAGCCCATCTCGTGCACTTCTCCCCCGAAGTGCTTGCACGTCAGGCCGTGCGCGAATTCGTGGATCGTCGTGACGCCGAGGATCGTGACCCAGATCAGGAAGAGGCTGTCGAGCCGCCACAGGAGCGAGAGGTCTTCGCTGATCTCGGCCCCGTACTGGAAAGCCGCGGAGAGGGCCCAGAGCATCAGGAGCAGGCCGCCGACGACGAACGTTGGCGTGAAGCAGAATCGCACCTTGCCGACGAGGCGGTTCAGCAGGCGATCCGGATCGAAGGCGCCGAGGCGTAGCCAGAGGAGGGTGCCCCGGAAGATCGGGCGCCGCTCGTTGGCCGACGCCTGTTGAGCGGCCGACTCGAGCAGCCCGCGCCGTTCCAGCTGCTCCACGAACATGGCGAGCTCGGCCGACTTCCGCCCCGCGACGGCCGCCACGGTTTCAACAGGCGTCGCGCCGTCGAGGCGGCGCACAATATCGTATTCCTCCTGCCTCAGCCGGAAGAAGGTCCCCTTGCGGGGGTCCTTCACGACGAAGCGCGGCCCTTCCGGCGTCTCCTGCCGGTTGATGACGAGATCGCTCCGAAGCTTCGGAGGGGCGGCGACTGCGCTCACCAGAGTCAACACTCGAGAGAGGGGAGTACGGAGGCGCCCTGCGTACTCCCCGGTTCAACGCCTACTTCTCATGGTTTCACGAAATGGAAGGGCCACCGGCGTGCGCCGGCGGCCCTTTCGGAATCAGCGTCGCATCAGGCGGAGCGTCTAACCGCCCGAGGGCTCCGGCGAGGTGCCGTTCGACACCTCGTTGCCGGGGTTACCGTTGTCCGAGGGGCCCCAGCCCTCTCCGCCGCCACCGCCGCCGCCCGAGGGCTGCGGCGAATTGCCGTTGGAGACTTCGTTGCCGGGATTACCGTTGTTCGAGGGGCCGAAGCCGCTCGGGGCGATCCGCGGCTCGAGCTCCTCGAGCCTCAGCTTCTTGCCGTCCATGAAAGCACCTCCATTGAGGAGTCACCGGCGCGCCGCCAACGGGGCGGGCGCTCAACCTCGAGATCTCCGGACTAGTCGCCCTTGGCGGCGCCCTGTTCGGCGTCCTGCTGCCCGGGCGGGGTGTGCCCGGCGGGGTTGTAGGCGTCGACGTTCTGTCCGTTCAAAGCCCCGCCCCCGCTCGGCGAGTTGCCGGCGGGATTGAGCACGGTGATCGTCGGAGCGATCCGCTCCTCGAGCGTCTCGATCGTCAGCTTGGGCTTCGACATGTGGGTTTCCTTTTCCCTACGAGGTCATCGACGCTCCGCCACAGCGGCGAAGCGTCCGAATTGGCTGGCTACTTGCCTCCGGTCGACACTTGGCCGCCGGTGCCTTCGTTCCCCGGGTTGTTCGTGTTGTTGAGCGGGGGATTGTTGTTGCCCGGATTTCCGTTGCCGGGGGCGTCTCCAACCGAGCTGGGCGCGATCCGGGGCTCCAGCTCCTCGAGCACCAGCTTTTTCTCTTTCTTCTCGTCCATGGAATCACCTCCGTTGTGGGACTACCTTCGCTCCGCCACCGTGGCGGGGCGTCGCTTCACGTGGGATTACTTTCCTGGTCCCGACGCGCTGTTCTCGGGATTGGCGCTGCCGGACGGGTTGCCGTGGGCGTTGGACTGGTTTCCGGGCTGGCCGTCGTACCCGCCCGTGCCGGTCACGGTTGGAGCGATTCGGGGCTCCAACTCCTCGATCGCGAGCTTCCTGTCGTCCATCGGATCACCTCCTTGCTAGTGACACCCGATATTCCGCTCGGCGGCCACGAGGCCGCCGAGCGGACATGAACCTGCGTAACGCTTGCTACTAGGGCTGACCGCCGTCGCCCGTGTTGTTTTCGCCGTTCTGGTCGCCGTTGCCCGAATTGCCGGGCCCGCCGCCCCAGTTGCCCTGTCCGGGCGGGGCGTCGTGCGGATTGCCGCCGTCCCAGACGGTGGGGGCGATCCGCTCTTCGAGTGCCTCGATCGTCAGCTTGGGCTTCTCCATCGGGATCTCCTTTCCCTTACAGATTCACGGGCGCTCCGCCACCGTGGCGGCGCGCCACTTCGAATCCACATTGGTCCCGCGCGACGGAAAAACGTGACGCGGAAAAATCATCCCGTGGCCACGAGGTGGCGACCGAGCTTCGCGCGCAGCGCGGTCCGGGCGCGATGGCAGAGAGCTCGCGCGCCCTGGGTCGTGGTTTTCAGAATTCGGGCAACCTTCTCGTGCGAGAGTTCCTCGAGGTAGTGAAGGACGAAAGCGTCTCTCCCCATGAAGAACTCCGAAAGTTCAGGTTCAATCCATCTTTACGACATTTCTTGGGGGAGAGTTACAAACGGGGGATGAAGAGACGGCAAAGAGGGCGGTTCAGGATGATCGCCTTCGCGGGCAACCCAGGACGCACACATGATCGGAGATCCTCTGCCTCTGGCGCAGCGCGACGGGCTCCAGGGAGTGGCTCGGTCTTCGCGGGACGGTCTTGCGAGGCTGAAAGCCTTGAAACGGTGTGGAACCGTGCTTGCCGAGAGGATAAACTCCATGAAGGGGCCTCAGAACAGGTCGTCGGCACCTGCCTGGAGGAGCCATATGAAGAATTCCTGCTTAGAGCGGTATTGATGTATCCCTCGAGACCGGCACGGCTCCTACTCCTCGGCTCGATCCTGCCGCTGGGATCGTTCCTGTCAATCACCTGCGCCTCCGAGCCTCACAAGCCGCCTGAACCCGGATTGTCGCTCGTCGAGCGGGGACGCCAGATCTTCTTCAACGAGAAGTTCGCGGGCAACGGCAGGACCTGCGGGACCTGCCACCGCGAAGAGGACAATTTCACAATCACTCCCGAATTCATCGCGACCCTCCCCCCCGACGACGCGCTCTTCGTCGCGGAATTCGTACCGGCCCTGAAGAAGAACTTCGAGCGGCCGGCGCTGATGCGGAAGTTCGGGCTCATTCTCGAGAACCTCGACGGCTTCGACGATCTCGAGAAGCGGTTCGTGATGAGAGGAGTGCCCCATGTTCTCGGGATGAGGACCTCCATCGACAGTCCCGGAGGTCCCCGCACCGGCTGGTCGGGAGACGGCTCGCCCGGCGACGGATCGCTCCGGTCCTTCGCCGTCGGGGCGGTCATCCAGCACTTCACGAAGACGCTCGACCGTGTTCCGGACGTCGATTTCCGCCTGCCGACGGACGCCGAGCTCGACGCCCTCGAGGCGTTCATGCTCTCGCTCGGTCGCCAGAAGGAGCTGGTCCTGCCGCTCCCGCTTCGGGGAATAGTCCCGAAGCGCGGCCAGGAGATCTTCCGGGACAACGCCCTGGGCAAGTGCAACCGCTGCCATGTGAATGCCGGGGCCAACGCGAATTTCGGCGGAGGCGATCTGGGCAACGCGAACTTCAACACGGGCGTCGAGGACCTCGTTGACCAGCCGGCGGATCTGGCCGGGGCGGTCAATCCGCCCGACGACGGGCTCGGGACTCCGGGCGACGGCACGTTCAACACGCCGTCCCTGGTGGAGGCGGCCGACACCGGCCCCTTCTTCCACAACAACTCGATCGAAACGATCGAGGGGGTGGTCGCCTTCTACAACGGCGCCGCGTTCAACAACTCTCCTGCGGGCAAGGCGCTGGCGGCGAACGATCCCAACGGAGTCGGGATCCGCCTGGAGGCCACGCAGGTGGTGGCCGTCGCGGCCTTCCTGCGCGTCATCAATGCCCTGGAGAACATCCGCGACAGCGTCGCGAAGATCGAGTCCGGCCTTCGAGGCAAGGAAGGTCAGGGTCGTCTGCTCGCCACGCGGGCCCTGAAGGAGACGCGCGACGCGATCGACGTGCTGACGGGAGGGGGGCTTCACCCCGAAGCGGTCGGTTACCTTCGCAAAGCGGCCGAGCTGATCGACGAGGCGTGTTCCGGACGCCGTCGCGACGAGAACTCCAAGAAGGCCATAAAAATTCTGGCGAAAGCCAGGGCGGATCTGGTGGAGGAGAAATGAGACGCCTTACCCTGCTCATGGTCATCGCGCTCGGCCTCCTCTGCGTCCTCCCCGCGCAGGCGCAGAAGGCCGCGGAGCGGTACATTCCGATCGGCCGCTCGCCCGGACTTTCGGGGAAGGTGACCTACCTGGGGAAGATCGGGACTCTGAACAAAAAGGAGAAGTCGATCGGCGGGAAGGGATGGAGCGCGACGATCACCGAGCGGACACACATCTGGGTCGATCGCAGCAAGCAACGAAAGAGTGCCGCCATCGGCGGTCTCACGGACCTCAAAGAAGGCCGTGTGGTGGAGGTCAAGTACGAGGGCCGGGAGGCGGGCAAGAAGGACGGCCCGGCCGAGTGGATCAAGGTGGAGGTCGCCGAACCTTCGGAGAAGTGATCCATCCGCTGCGGGGAGGGAGGATGGACCTCTTGTTCGACGCCGCGCCGACGGAGCGGGTTTGCGTCTAAACGGGGGTCCAGTGCAGACCCGCGTAACGTCCTCCGTTTAGTATCGAATATTAAATATGGGAAGGTCTGTTGAGTGCGCACCGCCGCTCCATCATGGACATGCGACCGGGGGGAGATGCGGCGTCCGGTGTCGGTTTCTGGAGCAGCCCGATTTGAAATGCGCCACAGACGCCCCGGGGTGGGACGGTTTGCGAACCCGCAGGAGTCGAGTCCGAACGCCGATTCGGCGGCCGCGCGGGGTATAATGGCCCGGCTGACCTTCAGGGGGGGCGATTGGGCGCTCCAGCCACACGGTGGGGTCTTTTAGGAGCCACATCGCGCCTGGGCCGCTACCAGTGAAAAAGAAGAAAACCCGCAAATCGAAAGGCAAGCGTACGTTTCCAATGGCCGAAGGAAAAGACGGAACATCGGAACTTGAGACAACCGCGCCAGAGGTTTCAGACGAATCCACCAATATTGCTTCGGTTCCTGTTGTGGGTGTGGGCGCTTCGGCAGGCGGCCTGGAAGCCTTCACACAATTACTGAATCACCTGCCTCCAGACACCGGCTTTGCCTTCGTGCTGGTTCAACACCTTGATCCACACCATGCGAGCGTCCTGCCCAAGATTCTCTCCGCCAAAACACGGATGGGGGTACGAGAGGCAGCCGACGGGGACGTTCTGAAACCGAACGTTGTGTTTGTCCTTCCGGCGGACAAAAGCATTACGGTCTCCCAAGGGTTACTACGGCTGAGTCCGCGTTTGGAGACCGGCCGATGGCATCACCCCATTGACGCTTTCTTGCGTTCGCTGGCAATGGACCAGAAATCCCGCGCCATTGGCGTGATTCTGTCGGGGAGCGGTTCCGATGGGGCTCTCGGCATTCAGGCGGTCAAGGACGAGGGCGGGATCAACTTTGTCCAAGATGAGAAATCGTCGCAACACGCCGGCATGCCGCAAAGCGCCATTGCGACGGGGTGCGTGGATTTCGTGCTTCCTCCGGAGGGCATCGCCAGGGAGTTGGCGCGGCTGGGAGGTCACTCGTATATCGTTCAGCAGCCAGTACCCGCCGCCGCGCCGGCCCCACCAGAAGATTCGCTCAGGCAAGTTTTCACCCTGTTGCGGAACATGTCAGGAATCGACTTTAGTCAGTATCAGCAATCAACGATTCAGCGGCGGTTACGGCGCCGCATGGCTCTGGCTCAGGTAGAGAATGGCGATGATTACCTGGCGTATGTGCTGAGACATAAGGGTGAACTTGCCAGTCTCTTGAGTGATTTCCTCATCAAAACAACTCAGTTTTTTCGGGACGGGGCCACATTTGAGTTCTTAGCGCAGCGTGTCTTGCCGTCCATCATGAAGGACCGGTCAGCCGAGGAACCGTTGCGCGTCTGGGTCCCGGCCTGTTCTACCGGGGAGGAAACCTACTCGCTTTTGATCTGCCTGATGGAGTGGATTGAGCAGATCCAAAGCCGTGTCGAAGTTAAGATGTTCGCCTCGGATGTTAGTGAGTCGGCAATCAGTCAGGCGCGGAAGGGCAGTTATCCAGAAAACATCTCCCAGAATGTTTCCGCAGAGCGACTGGAACGCTTTTTTACCCGCAACGGCCTCCGTTACGAGGTCAAGCCGCCGCTGCGCAAGATGTGTGTCTTTGCCAAGCATGACCTGCTCAACGCTCCGCCCTTTTCCCGGATGGATTTGATAGGCTGTCGGAATCTTTTGATCTACCTGGGACGCGCCACGCAAGGGCGCGTTCTCTCTATTCTCCATTATGCTCTCAAACCCGGTGGCGTGCTCCTGCTGGGCACCAGCGAGGGAGTAAATGAAGCTCCGCACCTGTTTCACCAGATCGACAAACGATTTAAGGTTTTCTCGAAACAACCAAGCTCGGAGCATTTCCGGTTTCGCCCGGCTCAAGAGCACCTTCTCGCGGAATCGCCGCGTGTCGAAAGGGGGACGACCGAAGTGGATCCTGAAAACGCGGCGGACCGAATCACAATGGAGCGCTACTCGCCTCCGGGCGTCCTTATTAATGAGGACATGACCATCCTCCAATTCCGAGGAGACGTCAGCCGATACATCAGGCCCGCCGCCGGGAAGGCAACGTTGAACCTCATCGGCATGCTCCATGAGGGGCTACAGTTGGGACTGCGCTCTGCTGTCCTGAAAGCGAAGAAGCAAAGAGGCGCTGTCAGAAAAAAGGGGCTGCAGTTTGTTCAGAAGGGGCGCATCCAGAATCTCAGTGTAGACGTGATCCCAATTCCCAGCAGCTCTTCGGGGGAGCGGACTTTCTTGATTGTGTTTCTGGAAGGCGGCGAGGCGGAAGTCTCGAAACCAGGACCCCATCGGGTCGGCCGGGGAGGGACCGGCGGAGAGAGTGCGGAAAGTTCGGCGTTGAAGAGAGAGCTTGCCGAAACGAAAGAATATCTGAAATCCGTTGTCGAAGACCTGTCAATCAACCTGGAACAACTACAGGCAACGAACGAGGAATTGGAATCTGCCAATGAGGAGTTACAAAGCACCAACGAGGAACTTGAAACCAGCAAGGAGGAAATCGAAGCTACCAATGAGGAACTGAACACCGTCAATGCGGAACTAACGGATCGAAACCACGAGGTGATGCGCTTCGGTGACTACCTTGAGGCGGTTTTCAACACCGTACGCGATCCCCTTCTGCTTCTCGATCCCGTCCTGCGGGTAAAGCAGGCGAACCGGGCTTTCTATGAGCTGTTTCGTATCTCTGAGAACGAGACTGTTGGCAGGTTCGTGGGTGAACTGGCGACTGAGCGGTGGGCCGTCACCGATTGGAACCAGGTGGGGAAATTTCTTGTTGGACAGTCCGATTCTGAAAACATCAGCCTTGAGATCGAGGTGCCCTCCCTCGGGCGGCGGCACATGAGGGTAAATGCGCGGCCCGTCCAGCTCCCCCATGAGGGAGAACCGACCATCTTGATGGCCCTGGAAGACATCACGAGCAGCCAGGACCTTGCCCGCGAGCAGCGGCGCTTGATCCGCCAGCTTTCGGCCCCGGTGTTGCCGCTCCAAAAGCAAATCGTGGTCTTACCGATCATCGGTCTGCTCAATGCAGAGCGGATGCACCAAGTGAGAGAGAAATTGCTGGAAGCTGTCCGTCAGCACCGCGCAAAAATGGTAATCCTGGATATAACCGGGGCGGCAATTGAGAAAGAGGGGAAAGGAGTGGCGGAGGGTTTCCTGGATATAACGAAGGTTTCGCAACTTGTGGGCGCGACCGTCATTTTGACGGGTATCTCCAGCGAGATCGCTCAAGAGTTGGTGAGCCTGAATATGGATCGGTCCAAGCTTACGAGCATGGGTGATCTGCAAAGCGGCCTTGATGAAGCGAACCGGATGCTGGGCTGCCAAGTCATCGCCAACCAGGATCTGGAAACCCTCCGAGAGGCCCTCCGGCAGGCGAAGCGCGAACTTGATGTGCTGCGGAAAAAGCAGCCTGCCGCGTCAGCTTTACCACCTAGATAAGGGAATAGGCTGCGGACGGATGGTGATCGCGGAAATTGTTTTCCAAAAACACCCTGAGATTTGAGGAGGATCGTTATTAAGTAGATGTGAACAAGTGAAGAGTCCGCTCCGGTAGCCTCTACCATCGCCGGAGAAATCGCAGCCGGAGGAGCTGGTGACACTTTTCGTGCTGATCCGGGTCGCAGCGGGTTTCCTCTCACTCTGCGCTACACATCTCGAAGTCCGGAATTTCGTTTTCCCAGCGGGAATGACGAAGCAGGAAGAGAAATTCGACGAATGGCGCAAGCTGCAAGAGGAGCGGCGCAGGAAAAAGGCCGAAGCGGACGCCTTGCACGCCTCCGCGCGCGAAGCACTCCTCCGTGACGACTACGAAACGGCCATAGCGGCTCATAAGCAATCCAGGGCGCTGCGCGCCGAAGCGGAAGCATTGGGCAAAGCCATAGGTCGGCTCGTGCCGGAAGTCGCCCGGGAAGCGTTCCGGAATTTGAAAGAAGGCGCCCTGGAGATCCGCAATCGTGCGGTCGCCCGATTGAAGGAGCTGGGGCCAGCGGCCGTTCCGGAAGTGTTGGCGTTCCTGAAGTCGAGCCGCCTGGATTCGGACACGCAGGCGCGGGTGCGTCAACTCGTCCGGCAGTTCGGCGATGTCGAGATCCTCGAGGACGGTCTGTGGGGACAGTGGGCCGTCAGTGCGAAGGCGTCCTCGGAATACGGAAAGGATGGCTATGGCGCCCGGCAGGTATGCGGGAAGCCGAACACATTGCAAGCGGGCGACCTTTCGACGGCGTGGGCCAGCCTCGAACCTGATGGCGGCAAGGAATGGCTGGAATTGACCTATGAATCCTCGGTCCGTCCGGTCCGCGTCCGCATCCACGAGACGTTCAATCCCGGCGCGGTGGTCAAAATCGAGGCGCGGGATGAGGAGAAGAAGTGGCACGTGCTGTGGGAGGGGAAAGACACGACGAAGCATAGTCCCGGCTGGCTGGACGTGCGATTCGATCCGCCGACGTTCGCCACGCGCGTGATCCGGATCACGCTGGATACCTCCGCCGTCGCCGGTTGGAACGAGATCGACGCGGTCCAGCTCCTCGGTGAACATGCGGCGCACGAATGAATCCTGAATCAAGAGGGCTTCCCATAGCTCCCACGAGGCCTAAAGGTTTCTGGGATTCCTGGGGCGAGTTCGTCCAGAGGGGGGTTTCGGATGGCCTGAAGAGGGCCGTCGCAGCCGATAACGTGGTT
>JACQVR010000039.1 GCA_016209705.1 Planctomycetota bacterium | reverse complement strand
GCCCCAGGATGCGATGAGCCGACATCGAGGTGCCAAACCGCGTCGTCGATGTGGACTCTTGGACGCGATAAGCCTGTTATCCCCGGAGTACCTTTTGTCCGATGAGCGATGGCCCTTCCATTCGGAACCACCGGATCACTAGGCCCTGCTTTCACATCTGCTCGACTTGATGAGTCTCGCAGTTGAGCACCCATGTGCCCTTGCGCTCCACACGCGATTGCCAACCGCGTTGAGGGTGCCTTAGGACTCCTCCGTTACTCTTTAGGAGGATTCCGCCCCAGAAAAACTGCCCGCCTAGCACTGTCCCTCCGCCGGCTTCACGGACGGAAGTTAGGATTCTAACGTGACAAGAGTGGTATTTCACCGTCGACTCGGGTCCAGCCAGAACCGGACCTTCAACGTCTCCCACCTATCCTACGCATGACAAGTCAAAACTCAATACTAGGGCTGCAGTAAAGGTTCACGGGGTCTTTTCGTCTAGTGGCGGGTAGGCGGCATCTTCACCGCCAGTTCTATTTCGCCGAGCACCAGTTGGAGACAATGGCCAAGTGATTACGCTATTCATGCGCGTCGGAACTTACCCGACAAGGAACTTCGCTACCTTAGGCTAGAAATCGCTGCGCGATTTCTAAAAGCGATTCGCTCCGCGAATCGCGCCCACGTCGCCGTGGGGATCGGACTGTACCTTGATGCGATGCATAGAGACGGGACCGACTCTGGATAGCGATCTTGGCGAACGTAGACTTCTAACCCGGGGCGTGAACTGTTGCTGCATCGATCTCCGGCGTCCAGTCTCTGAGGATTCTCGCGAGAGATCTCTCGGAGCCTTTCCTGCGGATTGTCCGCACCTCATCCCATTGTTACCCCGCCCTTTCTCGGACTGTGCACTTCGACGCAGATCATCTCCCTCCTGAGGAGGGGAAATGAACTTCGGAAATTTCAGTCCAAAGAAAGGGCGGGGTAGGGGAGGATTCTCGGAGTTCCCGCATATGGCCGGATTTAGTGAGGGCCCCGACCGTGGTGATGGTTCGACTTCGGCTCGCTTGCGCTCGCCTTCGCTCACCATCGACACGCGGTTGGTAGCTTGCGTGTCGACCCTCATAGTTAGGGCCGCCTTTTACTGGGGCTTCGGTTCAGAGCTTCACCTTGCGGATGACCCTTTCCCTTAACCTTCCAGCACTGGGCAAGCGTCGGTCTGCATATGTCCTCTTAACTGAGTTGGCGCAGACCTGTGTTTTTGATAAACAGTTCCCCAGCCCGCTTTGCTGTGACTCCCAGCCGCTTCGGGAGCAAGTCCCTACACGACCAAGAGCACCCCTTCTTCCGAAGTTACGGGGCTAGTTTGTCTAGTTCCTTCAACTGGTCTCACTCGCGCGCCTTAGGATACGCTCCTCGCCTACCTGTGTCGGTTTTAGTACGGTCACCCGGTGTCGTCCCGCCGAGGCTTTTCTAGTGAGCAGGGTATCAGGGACTACCCCGAGCTTGCGCCCGGGTCGCCTCGATCCTCGACGTTGAATGGAGCGCCGGATTTGCCTGACACTCCCGTCTACGACCAAGGCCGTGCCTTTCTATCCGCACGGTTCCCTTAACCTCCTCCACCCCCCCAAGCGGTCATAACCTTCACCGAGTGGCGCGGGAATATTAACCCGCTTCCCATCAGTTACGCCTTTTGGCCTCACCTTAGGGACCGGCTAACCCTGGGCCGATTTACGTTGCCCAGGAATCCTTAGGCTTACGGCGTGTGGGCTTCTCACCCACATTGGCTCGCTACTCAAGTCCGGAGTATCTCTTGAGAACGCTCCACGGATCCTTTCGAATCCGCTTCGCAGCTGTTATCAATGCTCCCCTACCACGTGCACGAATCAACGATTCGCGCACATCCGCGGCTTCGGCACAGGGCTTGAGGCCCGATCATTTTCGGCGCAGGCATGCTCGACCAGTAAGCTGTTACGCACTTTTTAAATGGTGGCTGCTTCTAAGCCAACATCCTGGCTGTCTTAGCACGCCCACTTCCTTTCACACTTAGCCCTGATTTGGGGACCTTAGCCGGCGGTCTGGGCTGTTTCCCTCTTGTAAAGCAAGCTTATCCCCACCTTACTGACTCCCGGGATAGTCGGCGCGGTATTCGGAGTTTGGTTCGGCAGGGTAGTCGGGTAGACCCCCAAAACCGATTCAGTCTCTCTACCCCCACGCCGTAGTGGCCCGAGGCTAGCCCCAAAGCTATTTCGGGGAGAACCAGCAATTCGCCAGTTTGACTAGTCTTTTGCTCCTACACGGCGCTCATCTCAGGTGTTTTCATCCACCACGAGTTCGGTCCTCCCCCTGGTGTTACCCAGGGTTCAACCTGGCGCTGCGTAGATCACTGGCATTCGGGCTTATTGCCGAGCACTGAATCGCCCATTTCGGACTCGCTTTCGCTCCGCCTTCGGCGCTGAACGCCTTAGGCTCGCACCCGACAATAGCTCCCGGACTCATTAAGCAAAAGGCACCACGTCACCCCGCCCATTCTCAAGCTGAACGCTTCGTCGAAGTTTCAATCCCCCTTGAGGAAAGGGACCTCTAGACGTCTGGCAGCTCAAGAATGGGCGGGGCTCCGAGTGTTTGTAAGTGCATGGTTTCAGATCTTTTCACTCCCCTTTTGGGGTTCTTTTCACCTTTCGCTCGCGCTACTTAGTGCGCTATCGGTCTCCCAGGAGTATTTAGCCTTGGGCGATGGTCCGCCCAGATTCCCGCCTGTTTTCCCGTGGCAGGCGGTACTTGGGATACGCTCAAAGGAAACAATCCGCCTTTCGCCTACGGGACTATCACCCGCTATGGCCGGCCTTTCCAGACCTTTCGGCTAAACGGACCGTTTGTCAAATCCTCTCCCGCCGGGCGGCAGGGACGAGATATCCCACGACACCGAGCACGCAACGTCCGCCCACTTGACACGTGCTTCGGTTTAGGCTCTTCCGCGTTCGCTCGCCGCTACTGACGGAATCGATGGCTCTTTCTTTTCCCGCGGTTACTGAGATGTTTCACTTCGCCGCGTGTGGCCCCGCCCTTTCTCAAGTCGAGGTCTCGTACGCCGCCGCGACCCGCTCGGGTGTCGGCGCTCGTACCAAGTGCTCAACTGAAGAAAGGGCGGGGGCGAGGTATGACCCTCACCGGGTTTCCCCATTCGGAAATCCAGGGATCGCAACCTGCTCAGCGGTTCCCCCTGGCATATCGCAGCTCGCAGCGTCCTTCATCGCCTCTGGGAGCCAAGGCATCCCCCATGCACCCTTAGTAGCTTATCCGCATTTATTGAAATCCTGCGGCATAGCCATCCTTGTTAAGGCGCTGGTTTGCCAATTGGAATTACGAACGATCGTTCGCAATTCTCAGACCTTCCCGTTTGTCAGAGATCTGTACGTGGTTCGACTCGGCCGCCTTCGGCGGCCTCGCTCACCACACGCCGGCTACTTCGCGGTTCGGCCGGCCACGCCTCAAAAATTATGTTTCGCGGCGGAGACGACGATCCCTCCGTGCGATCGCTGGTCGTTTTTTTGCTCGCCCGCAGCGTCAAGCGTGCCGCTCTTGACGGTTTACCTTTCCGATGCGGCGATTCGTTGCGGTCGGTGAGTGCTATACACCGAACAAGCGGATTATAGGCTCCCAGACGATAGAGTCAAGAAAATTCGGATCAATGCGCCCACGCGTCCGTCACGCGATGGGCGCGCGGTTCGTTCCAGGGACGGATCGCGTCTTCGATCGGCGGCGCCGGCCCGAGCCTCATGGAAGCGATGCCGACCGTCTCGCCGGCATCAAGCTTGCGGACCGATTCCGGATCGATTTGACGCATCGATCCGGCGTCGTACACGAAGGCGATCGTCCCGATGAAGACGGCGTCCGGACGGTGATAGCCGCCGGCGTAATATTGGCTGGCGTCGGGCTTGGTCGGCTCGGGCAGCGTGGAAATGGGGACGCGCTCGAGCGCCTTGGGCGAAACTTCCACGCGGGCCATGGGGTCGTACTTCCACTGCCGCCGCACATACCGCACGACCGCCACGATCGGGGTGTTCTGCCCGGTCACGATTTCCAGCATGGGCTTCGTGCGCCCCAACTTCTTCAGATTTTCATAGGTGAGGTTGGCCGCGATCAGAGGAGGCCGGTTCATCGTCCGATCAGGAATCGCCGCTTCCATCGTGCCCGCGCCGCAGGCGGGGCACTTCACTTCGACTCCGTAGTATTCCACGACGATCTGCCGCGCGTGACACGTCGAGCACTCTACGTCGAAGTGCAGCAGGCCGGCGGGATGCCATTGGTACTGGTTCAGGGTGCGCCCGAGCGACGGATCTTCGTCGGCGTTGTAGCGGGGACGCTTGCTGTCGATGGCCCACAGGGCCGACTCGCTGTTCAGATTGTTGAAGAACCTGTGGAGCTGGTCGGTCAGCCCCATTTCCTGGACGTCGTAGGCGGGAGGTTTGCACCCGGCCGCGAAGGCCGCCGCCGCAAGCAGAACCATCTTCCGCATGTCGCCTCCTACGTACCAGGACGGAACAACGCCGCCGAACCTTGCACGCCGCCGCACATCTGCCGGTTCCCGCGGCGCGGTTACGGGTACAGCCCGCGCAGCTTGTGGGCCTCCGCCACTCGACCGACGGCCACCAGGTACGCGGCGGTCCGCATGTCGACTTTTTGCTTCTTGTGGACGTCGTAGACCCCCTCGAAGGCGCGCTCCATGAGGTCGCGCAGCCTCAGGTTCACATCCCGTTCCGACCAGAAATAATTCTGTAGCGCCTGGACCCATTCGAAATAGGAAACTGTGACGCCGCCCGCATTGGCCAGGATGTCGGGAATCACGAATTTGCCGTTTTCGTAGAGGATCTTGTCCGCCTCCGGAGTCGTGGGGCCGTTGGCGCCTTCGCCGATGATGCGCGCCTTGATCCGCGCCGCGTTGCGCTGGGTGATCTGTCCTTCCAAGGCGCACGGAAGCAGAATGTCGCACGGCAGTTCCAGCAGTTCCTCGTTGGTCAGGGCGTCGGCGCCCTTGAATCCCGCGACCGCGCCGGTCTTGCGGTAAAACTCATGAACCTCGTCCGGCGCGAAGCCTTTGTCCACCAGGATGCCGCCTTTGGAGGTGGAGCACGCGATGATCTTGAAACCCAGATCGTCCAGGAGCTTGGCGGCGAAATAGCCGGCGTTGCCGTATCCTTGGATGGCCACCCGGAGACCCGTCTGGGGCAACCCCAGGTGTTTCAAGGCGTACAACACCGTGTACATCAGGCCTCTGGCCGTCGCCATGTTGCGCCCCTGCGAACCTCCGATTTGAACCGGCTTGCCCGTGACGACGCCCGGCACCGGATAGCCCTTGTTCACGCTGTACGTGTCCATCAACCAGGCCATCGTCTGAGGATTGGTATTGACGTCCGGCGCGGGAATGTCCTTTTCCGGGCCGATGATCGGCAGAATCTCGCTTGTGTAACGTCGCGTCAGGCGCTCGAGCTCGCGCGAAGACATCCTCTGGGGATCGCACGTGATCCCGCCCTTGGCTCCCCCGTAGGGAAGGCCCATGACCGAGCACTTCCACGTCATCCACATGGCGAGCGCTTTGACCTCGTCAAGCGTCACATCGGGGTGGTATCGAATGCCGCCCTTGCCGGGGCCGCGGGTCGTCGAATGCTGGACGCGATGACCGATGAAGACCCGCACGTGGTCGTCGTCCATCCGCACCGGAACCGCCACGGTCAGGCATTTGCGCGGCGTGGCCAGCGTCTGGCGCGTCCCGTCATCCAGACCCAGAAGGTCGACGGCGGCGTTCATTTGCTGCAAGGCGACCTGCCAGGGATTCGGTTTTTCCATCGACGCGGAAGGAGCGGAAACGGCGGACGGCGTAACTCGAGAGGGATTTTTTCTTTCCTTCACCTTCATGGAGCCTCCGATCTTGTTCACAAAATAGCGGCTTTTCCTGATTCGCGAGTACTCAAGCGCGCGGCGTCTTCGACGGGCACGACGAAAATCATGCCGGCGCCGAGCGCGCCATCGCCGGTCAGGCTCTGGACCCCCCGGATGAACGGGTCCACCTGCTGCTCGTCCATGACGATTTCCACCTTGACGCGCTCCTCGAACTGGGGCTTGCCGTTCTTGACTTTGCTGCGGGTCCCCCAGCCTTGCGCCTGGAGGACGCTCATCCCCTCGATGCCCTGCTTGAGCAACAAGTCGCGGAGCACGTCGAGTTTCGAAGGTGCCAGAAAGGCTTCGATCTTGCGGAGCATGTTCTTCCTCCAGGTTGGACGCGTTACATGAGGAGTGAAACGGCGGAATTTTAACGGTGGCCCCTACCGCCTGCAACAGAATTCGCACACCGCAGTTACAAATAATTCTCAAAACTTTTCGTAACAGTTACGAATAATTCTCAAAATATATTGTAACGTCAGGAGGGCCGGCGGGGGGTGCCGCCGCTGCCGGGCCGAGCCAACATCGCCCCCAGCAGCGCCAGTGGAGCCCGGAAGATGGGGATTCGGCCGCGGAACCCGTTGCGCTTTTCGTCGTCCCCGGGACGGAAGCGGAGCCGGACCGGAATGGCCCTCGGCCGGCGCCCGCCCTTGGGGACCGGCGGAGGAGCGTCGCTGAAGAAAAACCCGCACTTTTTCTCGGGCAGCACTATGTCCCGCTCGCGCAGATCCCGCTCATCCAGGGGGAAGAGACCGCACACGCCGGGCCGATCATTGTAGATCAAGCACTTGGGACTCCCGTCCGATTCGTCATAGGCGGGGCACTGAAAGAGCAGCTTGCAGCACGCCCCGCACCGATTGCAGGCGCCTCTGCGGCGCTTCAGCTTTTCTTCCACGGCGCGATGGGCGAACGCCACAAGCCACAGCCGCCGCAGCTTGCCCCACCCCATCGAAAGCCTGTGGCTCCACATGGCGAGTCTGGTCATGGCCGAGGGATTCTATCCGATGCAGTCTCAATCCCAGAAGAAGAAGATATCGCGACATGGATCTTGATTTTTCGTTTATAATCGGCGCTTCAAGGAAAGACTCTTTTGCGGATCCTTTTCCTGACGAACAAGGAAACCGCGCCCAGCACGCGCTGGCGCGTCCACCAGTTGATCCCCCATCTCGTCCGGGCGGACTTCCAGTGCGACGTCGTCGAAATGGCCGGCGGCATGGTCGGGAAGTTGGCGGAGATTCAGCGGGCTTCGGAGTACGACATCGTGGTCCTCCAGAAACGGCTGCTTCCCAAGCTGCTCATGCACCGGTTGAGGGCGCTGGCCAAGCGGCTCATCTTCGAGTTCGACGATGTCCTCTTCCTGAAACGGTCGGAGTCGGGCGTCCGAGTCTCGACCACCCGCGAGCGCCGCTTCCGCAGGACCCTCCATCTGGCCGACGCGGTCGTGACCGCCAACGAGACCTTGGCGGAGATCGCCCGCCGCTACGCGCCGGATCCGGAACGGGTTCACGTCCTGCCGACCGCCGTCGACATCGCCAAGTGGACCCCTCGGGGTCCGGCGCGCCGGGAAGGACGCCTGACCATCGGATGGGTCGGAACGGCGACCCATCTGGGAAGCCTCGACATCGTGGCCTCCCCCCTCCACAAGCTCTGCCGCCGCCACGAAGAGATCGACGTCAAGGTGGTCTGCGATGTCCCTCCGGCGCTGGACGGGGTCCGCGTCCGCCACCAGCCCTATTCGCCCGAAACGGAGGTCGCGGAAGTGCGCTCCTTCGACGTCGCGATCCTTCCCTGGGTGGAAGATCCGTGGACGCGCGGAAAGGTCCCGGCCAAGCTGCTCGCCTACATGGCGGCGGGAATTCCCACGGTCGCCTCCGACGTGGGCGCGCACCGCGGCTATATCCGCCACGGCGAAAACGGATTCCTCGCCGGCACGCTCTCCTCGTGGGAGGAAGCGATCGAGCGGCTGATCGACGCGCCGGACCTGCGCGGCGCCGTGGGCACCCGGGCGCGCGAGACGGCGGAACAGGAATACTCCCTGGAATCGGTCGTTCCGCGCCACCTCGCGTTGTTCCGTTCGCTGGAGGGTGTCCCCAGTTAGAGCCTATCCTAATTAACGCCACCCGCAAACGGATGACCAGATCGCGGGTGGCGGAGTCCGAAGTCCAAGGTCCAAAGTCCGGACACCTTTCTCGGGGGCGCGGTACTTAGCGCCCCATCTTGGATAGGAACTCCAGGAGCGTTCGCACGCCCACCCCCGTCCCGCCCGCCGGTTTGTACGGTTGATTCGATTCGGTCAGCGCGGGGCCGGCGATGTCGAGGTGGGCCCACGAGATGCCCTCGCCGACGAATTCCTTGAGAAAGAGCGCCGCCGTGATCGATCCGCCCCAGCGCCCGCCCGAATTCTTCATGTCGGCCACGTCGCTCTTGATCATGTCCCAATAG
>JACQVR010000041.1 GCA_016209705.1 Planctomycetota bacterium | reverse complement strand
ACGTCAGACCAACGAGTCGGTCGAGGAACGCCCGCCCCGCGCGTACGACGGGGCCGAGTCTTCCGAACCGCCGGATGCGGACCCGCATGTCCGGTGGTGTGACAGGGAAAGCCAGCGATGGCCTACCTATGTCGATGGGGCGCGATACGGAGAGTTCGAGGGTCGAGAACCCGACATTGGCAAGCGGCGCGGTCCAGTTCCACCCGCTGGGCCTGAAGCCCTTGGCAGCGGAGTCAGCGCCCACGACGGCCACGCTGAAGCGCGTGGGGCGGACTGCGAAGGTCACGGTGGCGGAGGAGGTGGCGTGATCCCATCCACCATCTCCAAACACCGAGGGTCGCACGCCTCTACGCACACACCGCAGCCGGTGCACCGATTTGCGATGATCACAGGAACCCATTTCAATGCGGTCATGTCATGCCCTTCGCTGCAGCCGGCCCGCAACGGGAGAGGATCTCCTCACGCTCTTCTTTCGTAAGTTTCCGGTCAAGCTCCGGGTAGAGGATGTTCTTTTCGCGCAAATCGTGGTGCTCCAGGAGGTGAAGGAACAGGGATTCCTGCTGCAAGAACTCATGGGCTTCTCGGGGCCCGGCGTTTTTGTTCGAGGCGAGCTTTCGGGCCGCCTCCTTGATCACGGCGAGATTCCTCAAGAGATTCTTGTGCTCCAGATAGAAGAACTGAGGGTCTCCCCCAAGAACGGGCCCCACCCGCTTCTCGTAAAGCGGGAGGATATGCTCTTCCTCGTCCTTCATATGACGGCGCAACTCCTCCTCGAATCGCTCCAGCGCCTCCACGGCCTGCCCGAATTTCATGAGGACAACGGCATCCCTGTGGCGAGCGAACAACGCGTCAAGAGCGCGGTGGACGAGCATCAAATCGATGAGGGTTCCCATCGCGAGTGTTCTCCATCATCTTCAGGGAGCGCGACCAAAAGATTCCGCCATTCGGCGCCTTTCCGACGCGCCGAGAACCCGATCCGCCTCCACGTAGATCCCGTACTCTTCGTCACGGTTGTGACCTTGAAGA
Organism: Planctomycetota bacterium; assembly: GCA_016209705.1. Taxonomy (GTDB): domain Bacteria; phylum Planctomycetota; class MHYJ01; order MHYJ01; family JACPRB01; genus JACQVR01. Next base: position 6,588 of record JACQVR010000041.1, on the reverse strand, counting down.
AATACCCGAAGGTCGTCCGCCGCGTGGCACGCCTCTGAGAACTGACGGTGCGAGATCGCGGAGGCCAGTTCGTTCATCACGCGGCGAATCCTCTCGTGATCAATCGTGAGAGATTCGACGTGCCGCGACGCCAGCCGCGGCGACGGCGGAACGGCAGGGAAAAGGACCTTCTCCTCCCACTCCATGTGATGATCAAGGCGTTCAGCCATGGTCTGCAAGGGACGCGCCGCGTCCGCGCTGTTCTTCTCCAGCGCCCTTACCAGGAAGATCAGGTACTCGTCGATCTTCTTGTGATCTTCCGCCAGGAAATCGTCGAGCGAGAAGGGGTCCGCCATTTCTTCTCCAATCCTGATCAGGGTCGGTAGGCCTCGCGTACCCGTCGGAGAAGATCCGCCTTCTTCCCTCCATCTAAGACCTGTTCCGACGCCGGATAATAGATGGATTCCTCCTTATGGTTGTGGTCGGTCAGAAGAGAAACCAACGCTTCCAAAGCCTCCCGGGTCCTTTCCACAGCGGCCGCGCTAGCCTCCTTCGTATGCAAGCACCGCCCGACCTCCGCCTTGAGCCTCCGGATCTCCTCGTGCTCCATTCGCATTACGCGGCCGGGACCCTGCGCGAGAAAGGGCTGGAGGACCTCTGCTGCGGGAAAGAGGATCTCCTCTTCCCATCGGATATGGCGCTCCAGCCGCCCATCGAACTCGTCAAACTGACGTCCCAGCGACCCCGCGGACCGCTTCTTATCCCCGATGACGGACTGGAGATCCTGCCTCAGGTATCCCAGCAGAAGATCGATTTCATCGTGGTCGCGTCCGAAAGCGGCTTCGATCTCAGTCTCTTCCTCCCACGGCCGGAGCCGCGTGATCTCGATCCGCCACTCCCCAGGCCCCTCCGAGATCGGAACCCATTGGACGGTTCCTGCGCGCTCCATGCGGAATTGATGAAAGAGCGGCCGTGGGTCGTGGTCGTTGATCAGGACAAAGGAGTCGCCCTCGGCCAGGCTGTCGAAGAGCGCGAAGATCTTCGGATGCCGCTCGGCGGGCGGCAGCGCCCGCACGTCCAATTCGCGTCCTGCAGTCTGAGTCATGGCACATCCCCCTATGAAGAAGAATGGGAAGGCTAACGGATCTTTCCGTTGAGCGCCTCCAGGAAGTCGGACAAATCCACGTTTTTCATGCCGCACGCCATCCGCAAGGTTACCCGCCGCCCCAAGGTGTTCCGAAGGAGCGGGTTTCGGAGTTCCCGGAATCCGCGCGTCACGAAGATCTCCAGAAGCTCCGGATACCAGTCGATCACCTCGGCCGCCTTCATGTCCGGCTCGATCACGGCGGGCTTTTCGGCGCGCGCGACGCTCTTCTCTTCCCAGCTTCCCATGAGCCGCCAGAGGTGCGCCCCCCAAAGAGCCAAGCCCAGGACCTCAAACGCTCCGCTCACACCCATGATCGGGAAGGCCCGCGGCGTCCAGTCGGTCGCGACCTGCGCCCCCACGCGCAAGGCATTGCCCGTGTTGATAAGCATGAAAGGAAGCCAAAGCCCGGAAAGCCCACGCAGGTCGATTCCCTTCAGAATCGGAACCACCTTTGAGCTGACACCCAGGATCATGAGCGAGACGAAACCGACGGTGAAGGCATGCCGGATGGCTCCATGGAAGGCATGGGAGAATCGTACTCCTGCCGCCTCCGTGTAGGCGGGCTCGACGATCATCATGAGACAGGCGACGGCAAGCCAGGTATATGCGGCCCGGATGAGTTTCCGCGATCGGTCCTGGCTGCCGCCCCGGAAGGCGTTCAAGGCGACTGCCAGCCAGAGCGCTCCCGAAGCATAGAGGACGACCCCGCCCCAAGCGGCCAAGGCCCATTTGGGCTGGCCGGTTCCTCTAAAGACAAGCCATCCCCCCATGTCCACCATCAAGCCGAGCGTCAAGAGGAGAAAGGCCCCTTGAGAGGCAACTCTTCCCGGCTCCCGAAACCCAAAAGCCGCCGGCAGGATTCTCTGGCTCACGCCCAGGATCATCAGACCTGCGAACCCCAAGAGCTGAAGGTCTCGATAGGGATTCATGAAGTCGGCCACTCGCCGGATCAGGACCTCCGTCGAGGGCGCGGTGGAAAGAAGGACGTATAGAACGGGCTCCAGCAAAGCCGACAGGAGGAAGCAACCCAGCCCAACGTAGACGTACTTATCCCAAGAGTCGCGGATCTGGCTTTCCCGGAGGGTCCGGCCCAAGACCCAAAGGAAAAGAACGACGGCCGCCGCCTCAAGGATTCCTCCGACCAGACCCAGGCCGAACGCCCCAGGAATCGGGAGGCCCGCGCCCACGCGGAGCGCCAAGCCCGAGGCCATGATGAGAAATGCCCCATTCGCCAAGTGAGGATGCTGGAGCCTCACATACTTGAAGCGGGGAAATCCTTGAAAAGCGAACCCCATCACGAAGAGACCCACCCATCCGTACACTTGCGCGTTCGCATGGGCCTGAACCAAGCCGAAAAGGTCAAGCGAGGTAAAAGTCTCCCGAAGTCCGTAGAGGAAGAGGACGCCCGCGCCCAAGGTGGCCCCTGCCGTTAGCACGACGACGATCGCGACGCGGAAAAAGCGCCGGTAAAGGATGTCCCCCAACTCCTCCTCATAGGAGACCTCGCCCGTGGGGGCGTCCTTCGCCGCCTCGAGTTCCTTCAGTAGCCGATCGAGCGGCACTCCGTGGACGCGCGCGAAGAACTCCACCGTCTCCTGCGGCCCATACGCTCCCCCGCACCCATGGAGGCCGTACTTGTCGAAGACCGTGCGCGTCGAAGGGGAATCCCGAATCACATCCGGCAGCAGACGATCCTTGCCGATCATGGCTTCACGCTCGCCTCCAACTCCCTCATGACCGCCTTCAAATCCAGATGGTGCTTCTCGGAGACGAATTCCAGCGGGTGCGCGCCACCGCAGCAGAGATCAATTCGATACTTGGCGAACACGGGCAGGGTCTCGGGATGGCGACGGGCAATCTCCGCGACGGTGAGCTTGGGATCGATCCTCATGATTCCTCCCATCAAAATGCCTGTGCCTGCAATTGCAGCGCACGGTCGATTGCAGGATCCAAAGGGTGTCCATCAGCACGCTGATGTGCGGAAGGATGCTCCGGACCAGCGCCCGAACTTCGGCGGCCTCTCGTCCCGTGAAGGGTTCACGCTCCGCAAGCTCAGCGATCCGAGCGGCCGTGTGGGACAAGGTCCTTCGAAAACGCAACATGCTACCGCCTTCCCTTTCTTGAAGGGACACAGACTTGGCGAATCGCTTTCAGCAGGAAGTCCGGCTCAAGGTTGTAAATCTCCGCCGCCTCCCCGAGCGTTTCAAAAGGCGCCATGACGCAGCCCGGACAAGCCATGCGAAGCCGTGCGAAAACGGCCGTTGACTCAGGGTAACGCCGCATCGCCTCGGCCAGATTCCATTTCAGTGCCGGCCTGCCTGCAGCCATTCGAGATCCCTCCATGGCCATCAAGGTATCGAAAAGCGGTTCCGGGATCTTTGCGCTGGATCAAACAGCGCAAGAATTTTCAGGCGCAGGGAGGGACGTTCAGGATCGATCGGCCGTCAGAGCGTCCAAGAGGCGATCCATGAGGGCGTGGGTATCTCTTTGAAGGGCAGGTTGATCCTGCATGGAAGGGGAATCTTGAATATAGGGAGCGCAGGTGACCTCATCCCCACAATGCCGGAGCAAGGCATCGATGCTTTCCTCCGTCGACTCCAGATGGAATTGAAGGCCGACCACGCGAGCTTTGTACACGAAGCCCTGCTCCTCACAAGCTTCCGACCGAGCGATGTGAACAGCGCCGGGCGGGATCGAGAATCTGTCTCCATGCCAGTGGAACGCAACAAAGCGGTCCGGAAACCCGCGAAGCAGTGCATGATCGCGGTCGGACGGCGTGAGCGTGACAGGAAACCATCCAATCTCCCAATGAGGATTGCGTGTGACGGAGCCGCCCAGAACGACCGATAGCAGTTGCGCCCTGAGGCAGATCCCGACGACGATTTTTCCCGTCTCGATTGCCTCGCGAAGGAACCCTTTCTCTCGAGCCAGCCAAGGATGCTTGTCATCCTCGTAGACATTTATGGGTCCGCCGAGGATGAAAAGCCCGTCAAGGGTGTTGAGATTAGGCAGAGGGTGTTCTTCCATAACTCAACGCGGGTCAGTGAATGTCCTTTGCGGGCTACCCACGAAGCCAGATAAGCGGGACCTTCGAAGGGGACATGCTGGAGGCAATGCCATCTCATGCCGTTCCTCCCTCATCCAAGTCCTCTGCGATGGAGACGAGCCCATGGGGCTTGCGGATGATGACCCGTTGCCTGCCAGACTTGACGATCCCCGCCTCCTCCCAACTGCTCAAGATCCGGCTCACCGTGTGGAGCGTCGTTCCGGTAAGCTCGGCTAGGTCCTGTCGCGAAAGGGGAAACTCGATCAACACGCCGCCCTCGATCTTTTTCCCCGCCTGGCCGACGAGGCGGAGGAGCGCCCGGGCCACGCGCCGCTCCACGCGCTCGGTGGCGAGTTCCGCGTAACGGGAGCGGACCTGGGCCAATTCCTCGCCCAGAAGTTCCAGCGCATGGATCGCCATCCGGGGGTGGCGTTCCATCAACCGGTCGGTGCCGGAGCGATCCCAGGACAAGGCGTCGCACTCCGTCATCGCGGCAGCGGTGGCTGGGTATTCCCGACCGCCGTAGAGGGGCACGCAACCGAACATCTCCCCGGCTCCGGAGTAGCGTACAACGATCTGATGCCCTTCGGGGGTAACCTGACTGACCTTGACGCGCCCCGCGAGGAGGACGAAGAGGCGATCCGCCACCTGCCCCTGTCGGAAGAAGATCCCGCCCCGGGCCCTTCGCAGGCGTTGCGCCGAAGAGGCGGCGTCGGCAAGCGCGGAGGAGCCCAGATCCTGGAAGATCCGGACGCCCGCAAGCAGTCGAGAGGGGTCACCTTGTTCCCGAGCCATGCGTACCTCGCACAGACGACGGGCTGGTCGCGCAATCCCCACCCTCGATGTACCCCCCGGATCGGGGAGCCCAGATGGGGAAGTCAAGCCCGGCCAGCCTGTTGATGGCGAACGCCTGCAACAACAGGACCACGACGGATATTACGATGATCAAGAGATGGTAGGGCTGCGTGATGATGCCCAAGGCGATGATGAGCGTCGTCGCCCCGGCCCGTGGATGCGACGCGTCCAAGAGCGTCGTGAGCGCCCCGGTCATCTCCAGGGAGAGCGCTGCGCAGAACACGCGTTGAAGATGCACTCCTTCCACCATGGCGGAAGGACGCTCGGTCAAGCCCATCAGCCAGAGCGAGGCGTACCCGCAAAGAATCCCGACGGCGTGTCCGATCAATGTGTTTCTCGCGGCCATCGTTTTCACTAGAAGCACTACTTTGCATCAGTTGCGATTCCTGTGCTCTTGCGGATCATTGGCCATTATGGGTTGATGGCCGAAGCTGAACAAGGAGAGATTGTGAAAGCGGACGCTGATCGCCATTCGTCACTTTCGCTTGCTCTCCCCGCCCTTCGTTGCCGTGATGTGTCCGCAAGGGAGGGCGCATGGGCATCGAAACCGACGTGGACACGTTCCTGGCGGAGCAGGCGGATCGGCTGCGGGTGATCGCCGCCGCGCTGCGCGGACTTGCCGGTGACATGAGTGGCGCCGCGCTCGACCCGAAGGTCTTTCACGCGTTAGCGAGCGAGCTAGAAGCCGTGACTCGGCGGGTTGATGCCGTTCGCGAGCACCTGTGCCGGAGCTGCAAGGTGCTTGAGGTCGAGGAGAGCTTGAGGATCTGTTCCGGCTCCTAAAAATCTGAACCTGAGTTCGTCCGTGCCAATTCAGAATTCACGCCTCCCCTGGTCTTTGCCCTTGATATCGCTCAATTTCGGCGGCAGGGGCGTCTTCTCCGCGAGCAAGGCTAGCAGGGCAAACGCCGTTCCGACGTTGCGCGATCGCTTGTGGAGCTTGGCGAAACGATCGTTCCACGTGCCGTCTTCAGCGCGCGTCTTGAGGACCGTTTCCGCCAGCCTCTCACGCTCCCGGGAACGTATCTCCACCGGCAACAGCTCGATCAGTTGGGCGGCGTAGCGGTGGGCGAAATAGAAGTAATAGGGTGCGATGCCCCACGGCCCTTTGTGAGTGCCGGACTTTCCGCGGCGCTTGTCCAGATCACGCCAGTGCTTGTAGAAGTTGTCCAGAGCGAACTGAACCGCCTCGGCCGAACTGCCGCCCACAAGCGTGAGCGTCGTCTCGCATAGCATGGACCGGCCTGCGCTGTCGGGCAAATTACGGTCCCAGTCGGACGAGCCCTTTGCTGGACCTTGGTAGACGAACGCGCCGTTCTCCCCGCGGCCGGCTTCCAGTTTCTTGCGGGAGCGATCCAGTAGCTCGTCCGATACTTCTTCACCTTGCGAGCGAGCCAGCAACAGCGATTGCACCACTGGGGCGGTCACGAACGATCCCGATACTCCCCCCGAATAGTTCCAGCCCCCTTTGGGATGTTCTTCCTCCGCGATCGCCTTCACCAGGCGCGGAATCCACTCGGCCACAGCTTTCGCGTGTTCGCCGCCCAACTTGCGGGCGCGT
>JACQVR010000005.1 GCA_016209705.1 Planctomycetota bacterium | reverse complement strand
CGCCATGGCGCGGCCGCCCAAGAGATGCACGTGAATGTGAAAGACGGACTGTCCCGCCTCGCGATTGCAATTCATCACCAGCCGATATCCTCGCTCGTCCACCCCTTCGCGCCGCGCGACTTCCGCCGCCGTCTGCACGAGCTTCGCGACGATCGGACCATCCTGCGGCGTGAGGTCATTCAGCAGCGCGATGTGCCGGCGCGGAATGACGAGCACATGCGTCGGGGCCTGGGGGTTGATGTCCCGGAAGGCGACGACGTCGTCGTCTTGAACCACGATCGTGGCGGGAACGTGGCCTGAAGCGATCTTGCAGAAAAGACAGGACTCCGGCATATCCAACCTCATCGTCTCGGGGGAGGAGGCCCGTGGCGGTTCTCGCGCCGCCGCCCGCGAAAGCGCCGGGGCGGACGTCCCGGCGAGGGGCGATCCGGACCGCGCCCGGGGGGCCGCGGTGGAGGTTCCGGTTCGGGCTCGGGTTCCGGAGGCAACTCCGGCAGCGGCCGATCCATCATCTGCGTCCACAATTCGGGAAACTTTCGCGCGAACCGCTCCTCGAACGCGGCGTAATTCTTCTCGTCAAAAAGCACCAGCAAGATCGTCTCCACCGGGCCCGGCGCCTTGGCGAACTCCCGCAGCTCTTCCAGAAGAATGTCCGCGCACCGGTCGATCGGGAACGCGCCGGCGCCCGTTCCGATCGCCGGGATCGCGACCGACTTGGTCCCTCGCTCGACCAGTTCCCGCAAGACGCCCCGGAAGGCGTTTCGAATGGACTTGGCGTCCGCCCACATGCCCAGCGGATTCACCGCGGCGTGAAAAATGTGCCGGCATTTGAGCTTCCCGCCCGTCGTCACGGCCACGGTTCCCAGCGGCCGCGTTCCGATCCGGTGGCATTCCTCCTGGATCTCAGGCCCCCCGATCCGATGAATGGCGCCCGACACGCCGCTGCCGAGGATGAGGTCGTTGTTGGCGGGATTGACGATCGCCTCGACGTCCATCTGAGTGATGTCGCCTTGACGAAGTTCGATTTTTAGCGGCATACGATCTCAACCATAGCACTCCAGGGAGGCCACCGTCCAGGGCCGGATATCGGCCTTCCCCCCGCGGTCAACGTCCCTTCCGGATCTCGTCCATCTGCGCGTTGCGCACGGCATGGGGGAAATCGGCGTACCTCAACCTGGCGTAGCCGAAGTCTCCCTTCTTGCTGATCGCCACGAGCGCGCCCCCGGCTTCGTAGCCCTTGCCGGAGATGCGGGCCAGCGACGCCGCGCACGCTTCCGAAGGGCTCTTGCCCTGCCGCATGAGCTCGACCGCCACCAGCGCCGGACAGAACCGCATCATCACGTCTCCGTTGCCCGTGGCCGCGGCACCGCCGATGTCGTTGTCGCAGTACGCGCCCGAACCGATGATCGGCGAATCGCCGACCCGCCCGGCGACTTTGAACGACAAGCCGCTGGTCGAGCATCCCGCCGTCACGTCCCCCTTCGCGTCGACCGCCACCATTCCGATCGTGTCATGACTCCAGTAGGAGTTCCGTTTCGGGTCGGCCTTCCAGGACTCCCACGTCTTCTTCGCCTTCTCGGTAAGGAGATCCTCTTCCTTGAATCCCATTTTCACCGCGAACCGCGTCGCGTCCTCGCCGACCAGGAAGGTGTGCTTCGTCTTTTCCATGACCTTCCGCGCCACGCTGATCGCCGGCTTGATCCGCTTGAGGCACCCCACCGCTCCGGCCGCATGCGGCGGTCCATGCATGATCACCGCGTCCAGCGTGACCTCGCCGTCCTCGTTCGGCAGGCCGCCGTAGCCCACCGAGTCGTTTTCCGGATCCAGTTCCGCTCGATTAATTCCTTTCTCGACGGCATCCAGCGACGATCCGCCCTTCGAGAGGATCTCCCACGCGACGGCATTCGCTTTTTGGCCGTATTCCCACGTGGAAATCACCGCCGGCAGGGTCGGCTTGCCTTCCTGCGCCCATGCGCGGCGCCCCACGAAGGAGCCCGCAACGACCACCATCCCTTCCAGGAACTTCCTGCGGTTGATCATTGTCTCCTCCCTTGATGTCCAAGGATGGCGAACGGCAGACTGTCCAGAAGGTCCGTCGCCATCAGGGATACCATGCCCAGTTTTCGCGCGGCGATGTCGCCGGCCAGCCCGTGAAGATGTACGCCGAGGATCGCCGCCTCGAAAGGATCCGCGAGTTGTCCCACCAGCGCCGCCATCAGCCCGGTCAGGACGTCGCCCGACCCTCCCGTGGCCATGCCGGGGTTGCCGGTATCGTTGACGAACGTTCGGTGCCCGTCCGTGACTACCGTGCGATGACCTTTCAAGACGAGAATGCACTTGAATCGCTTCGCCGCCGCTTCGGCGACCCGGACGCGGTGCCGGTTGATCGCGGCCGCCGGTTCCAGGATCAGTCGAGACAGCTCGCCGGGGTGAGGCGTCAGGAGCCGCGTCCCGGCCGCTTCGGCCAGCAGGTCGGGATGTCCGATGAACGCGTTGAGACCATCCGCGTCCACCACCATCGGCCGTTGCGACGCCCCGAACACGCGCCGGACCTCCTCGACGGTTTCGGCATGAACCCCCAATCCGGGTCCCACCGCCACGACATCCGCGCGCTCTTCGAGCCGCGCGATCTCATTCGCCGCGCCCCGACCGAGTCCTCCAGATTGATCGGGCAATCCGAAGACCACGCCGCACGTTTGTTTGACGGCAATCGTGGAGACCAGGGAGTCCGGAACCGCCAGGTAGACGAGCCCCGCGCCCCCCCGATACGCCGCCTGAGCCGCCAGGGTCGCGGCGCCCGCCATGCCCCGCGAGCCCGCGACCAGGAGCACCTTTCCGTAGTCCCCTTTCTGCGTGTCTTTGCGGCGCGGCGGAAGGCGCGGAATTTTCAGGCCGGCCATGGGGCGAATCCTAGCAGGAGACCGCGGAATTGAACAGAATCGGGGGACCGCTATAATGCCGCAACATGTCCGTTTCGGGATCGGATCGCCGTGCTTTTCTGGATACCCTTTTCTTTACGTCGCTGGCCGCGGTCGCCGTCGCGGTTCTGGCGCCCGTTCCCTTCTTCCTCCTGCCTCCGGCGCGCGCTCGGGTTCGGCGCGTCATCGTGGGGCTTGCCGCGGAGCTGAGGCCCGGCACGGCCCGGAAGTTCGCCTACGGAGAACGGGTGGGGGTCGTCCTCCACGATGGAACGGCGTTGCGCGTCTTCGACGCCCGCTGCACGCACCAGGGATGCAAGGTGAACTGGGACCCCAACGGTCGGTTTCTTTCCTGCCCTTGCCACGGGGCGGCGTTCTCCTCGACCGGCGAGCCGCTGCGCGGACCCCATGACGGTCCGCTGGAGACGCTGCCGTATCGGATCACGGCCTCGGGAGAGATCGAGGTCGGAGAATAGTGCGCGTGGGGTGGATCGAAGATCGGACCGGCGCCCGCCAGTGGTTCCGCTCGGTACGGGCGCGGCTTTCCCGACCATTGCCGCTGAAGTCGGCCGGGATCACGTTGGGCAGCGTGGCGCTTTTCCTCCTTTTCCTTCAGTTCGTGTCCGGCGCGCTCCTCACCGTCTATTACGTGCCTTCCTGGAGTGACGCTCATGACAGCGTCGCCCACATCGTGACGGAAGTCCGGTTCGGTTGGCTGGTTCGAAGCGTCCACGTTTGGTCGGCGCACATGACGGTCGCGATCGTCGCGCTTCATCTGATGCGCGTCTTTGTCCGCGGCGCGTACGCCCGACCGCGAGAGGCGACGTGGTGGTGCGGCGTGTTGCTGGGAAGTCTCGTCGCCGGCGCCGCCTTTACCGGACAAGCCCTCCCGATGGATGAGGAAGCGACCGGTGGAATGGCCGTGGCGGCGTCGTTCGCCGACTCGGTGGGCGCGGGAGCGCTGGTGCGGGGCGGCCCGTACGTCGGTCAGGCGACGTTGAGCCGGATGTTCGCGGCGCATGTCGTTTTCATCCCCGGCTCCCTCCTGCTGTTGATCACGCTTCATCTGGCTCTGGTGGGCCGGCATCGCCTTCAAGGCGCTGAAACGATGGAAGGGTCCAGCTCGGCGTTTCCGCGCCGCGCGGCGCTGTCGTGCTCGGGCGCGCTGGCCGTTCTGGCGGTCCTGGCCGTAGCGTGGCCGGCCGGACTTGGTTCCGAAGCGGATCCGCTGGGGACGGCGGAGCACGTCAAGCCGATGTGGATCTTCCTTCCGATATATCAGGCCGTGAAGGGGATTCCCGCGTGGGCGGCTCCACTGCTACTGGCGATCCCGGCGGGGTTTCTGATCTTGGTTCCTTTCCTGCCGTGGCGCCGTCCGGTTCTGGCGGCGGGGGCGGTCCTTCTGGCGGCGGCCGTGGCGCTGGGAGTTCTCGGAGCGATGGCGTGATCGCGTTTCTCATGTTCTGGACGCTACAGGCGCAGGAGCCGGAGGATGCCGCTTGTCTGCGGTGCCACGAGGATCAAGCGACGGCCGCGGTCGGTTCCGTGCACGCGAACGCCGATGTGGGGTGCGTGGCGTGCCACGGCGCGGACGACGTGGTGAACGGGCGGCATCGGTATCTTCCGGGATTCCGGCCTTCCCGGTTGCGGGCGGTGGCGCAGGATTGCGGTAGGTGTCACGAGGCGGTTTTTCAATCCTTCCAGGGGACGCCGCATTTCGCGTCCGCCGCGCGCAATCCTTCCGAACTCAGACTGCGAAGCACGTGCTCCGCGTGTCACGGCCATCACGATACGCCGAAGGCGAATCGCAACGCCATTCAAGCGACATGCCTGGGATGCCATGAGGCTTCGGATCTCAGGCCGGCACAGGCCGTGTTCGTCAAGCTGGATCTATTGGATGAAAGCCTTCGGCGGCTTGGGGCTCGCGTTCATGCTTTGGAGCGGCGGCCGGGGATCAGCGTGCGCGCCTCGAAGGAGGTGCTTGCGGCGGGGGAGGATCATCGCCGGGAACTTCGAATCGCCCAGCACGGGTTGGAATGGGACGCCCTGTCCGCCCGAACGGACGAAGCTTTCGGAAAATCGGAGCAGGCGTATAATTCCTTGGACCGTCGCGAGCGCGCGTTCGCCGCGCGGCGGGCGCTCGGATTGGCCGCGTTCCTGCTGTTGCTTGGGACCTGCGCGGTCCTCATTCATCTGAGAGTCAGGTCATGAAATCAAACTGGATCGCGGGTTGGGCGGTCATGGGAATCAGCGTCGCGGCCGCGGCGTGGCCGGACGCCCAGGAGGCGGAGCTCAAGAAGATCTTTCCGGACGCGCAGAGCGTCAAGAAGAGTGCGCTGAAGCTGTCCAAGGAGGCGAGGGAGAGAATCGAGAAGGCGATCGAAGCAAAGCTGGACGATCGCGAAGCGTCCGCCCCCGTCTGGGAAGCCATGGCGACGGTTCCCGAAGCCAACCCCGGCGAGAAGACGCGGATTCGGTTCATGACGTTGACGGCGCCGGGGCCCAAGGGCACGGTCAAACTGGGAGTGGCCGTCGCGCCCGAAGAGCGCGTCGTCGCGGCGGTGCGAGTGCTCGAGAACAAAGACGATCCGGCGCTCGCCTCGGAAGAATTCCTCGAGCAATTCGACCATTTCCTGTACACCTCCCATCTCTACCATCCCGCTTCGATGCTCGCCCAGGCGCGCGAGCGAGCTCGGGAACGCCGGGACGAAGAGGCTCGGCAGCTCGACGGCATTTTCAAACTCGAATCGATCATGCATCCCGTGGGCGCCGCGTGGTCCCGCTTGAGGAAGCGATTGGACGCCGAAGATCCCCAAGCGGCGGAAGACGCCGCCGAGTTGCTTCGGCTGTTCGCGGACGCCGAGCGGACGTTGGCCGATCTGACTTTTCTCAAAGCGTCGCAAGTCCGTTCCTTCCGCACCTTGCTTGAGAAAAGCCGCCGCGATCTCGAAGCGGTGAAAGTTCAGGCGGAACAGAGAAAACTGGTCGAGGCGCGGATGGCGTCCCGCGATGTGATGGAACGCTGCTCCCAATGTCATGCCGGCACGCATCGCCTGTTCCGAGAACGGCGCTTCGCCTTGAACGTCGGCAACGGGTACTTTGCCGTGGGTCATGACGTCTATGCGCCGCCGGGCCCCCGCGCCTCGTTCGAGGCGGTGGCGTCCGCCATTCGCCGGGCCGTCCTCATTCTGAGCGAGCTCAAGTAACCTTCCGAGCTTCTGAAGACCGAGGTCGGTGTTCGCCGATATTGTAGTAGGGCGGAGAGGGGCATGGAGATGGACTCCACGTTCCCTGCCTTCCCCTCCAAGATCTCGGGAACCAGGCCGTGCAGCTCGAGGAACGGGGGAATTCCGGATCCCGCGAAGCGCGCCAACTCGCCGTGGTCGTCCTGTTGCTGCTGGGGATCGGGCTGGTTTTGCTCTATTCCGCCAGCGCCGTCGCGGCTCAGCAAAGCGCGCGCGGGGATTCCTTCTATTTCTTCAGGAAGCAGGTGCTTTGGGCCGCGCTCGCGCTGGGCGTCTTCGCCGTGACCGCGCGAATTCCGTTCGAGTTCTGGAAGAAGGCGAGATTTCCGCTGTTCGCCGTGACTCTGCTCCTGCTGGCGCTCGTGCTGGTGCCCGGCATCGGTTCGCCGATCAACGGCGCGCGGCGATGGCTGCACGCGGGGGGGTGGGCCTTCCAGCCCTCCGAGTTGGCCAAGCTGACCTGCGCGTTCTTCGTGTGCGGGCATATGGCGGAGTATCCCGACTTGGTGCGTCATTTTCGCTGGGGTTTCCTTCCGGCCTTCGCCGCGATCGCGCTGACGTGCGGACTCATCGTGGTGGAGCCGGATTTGGGAACCGCCGCGTTCCTCGGACTGGTCATGACCCTGACCTTGATCGTCGGAGGGACGCGCTGGATGCATCTTGCGCTGCCCGCGGGGCTGGGAACGGCGGCGCTGGTCGGGTATGCGGTGACCCATTTGTCCCACGTCATGCCACGAATCGAGGCGTGGCTTCATCCGGAGGCGGACCCGTTCGGGAAAGGCCATCAGATCCGGCAATCGCTCATCGCGCTGGGCGCCGGCGGATGGTGGGGAGAAGGTCTTGGGCGGGGAGTGCAGAAGCTCTTTTTCCTGCCCGAGGTGCACTCGGATTTCATCTTTCCCGTCCTGGGCGAGGAATTGGGATTCTTGGGGGCCGTTTCGGTGCTGTGCCTTTACGTGGCGTTCGGCGTGGCGGGGTGGAAGATCGTGCGCCGGGCGCGGAGCGACTTCGGTTTTCTTCTGGCCTTTTCTCTGACGATGTGCATCGTCCTCCAGGCGGCTCTGAATCTCATGGTGGTGACGGCACTGGTGCCCACCAAGGGCATTCCGCTTCCTTTTCTGAGCTTCGGCGGGTCGTCCCTTTGTTTCTCGATGGCCAGCGCGGGAATTCTGGTGAACATCGCCGGCCGTACCGAAGCATCGCCGGGTTGGCTGGCGGGGACTCGTGATTCATAGAAACAGGGCGGATATGCGGATCTTGTTCGCCGGAGGTGGGACGGGGGGACATTTGTTTCCCGGCATCGCCTTGGCGCAGCAAGCCCGAAACGAGCGGCCGGACGTTCGCATCCTCTTCTTGTGCACAGAACGACCGTTTGATCGGAGGGAATTGGCCGCGTACGGCTTCGATCATGAGCCGATCCCCGCTCCCCGCTTGAAGCCGCGATTCTCCTTTCCCCGGGACATCTGGCGGGCGGTGGCGGCGGGGCGGGGGCGTGTTCGGTCCTTCCGGCCTGATCTCGTCGTGGGGCTTGGCGGCTACGGATCGTTTCCCACGTTGATGGCGGCACGCCTCGAAGGAATCCCGTACGTCCTGCTTGAGCAAAATGTCCTGCCGGGCCGCGCGAATCGGGTCGCCGCCTGGGGCGCGCGGCGGGTCTATGCGCAATGGGAAGAATCGCGCCGCCATTTCGCGGGATTGGGGAGTCGATTCGTGGCTTCAGGCAGCCCGTTGCGCCTTGATCTCGAAGGGACGGGGCGCGAGGAGGCGCGGCGCCGGCTGGGCATCGGCCCTGAGATGCCCTTAGTGGGGGTGATCGGCGGGAGTCAGGGGGCGGAGTCGCTCAATCGGGCGGTGGTTCGCGAGCTGTCGTCGGTGCGGGGGATCCAAATTTTTCATCTGGCGGGGCCGAGCGCGGGCTGGGTTCGTGAAGCCTACGCGGCGGCGGGCCGGGAAGCGCGGGTGGAGGAGTTCCGGCGGGACATGGGAGCCGTCTATGGGGCCTGCGACGCGGTCATCTCCCGCGCCGGAGCGCTGGCGCTGGCGGAATTGGCGGCCGCCGGGTGTCCGTCGATCCTCGTTCCATATCCGCATGCGGTTTCGGATCACCAGGCGGTCAACGCGGCCGTCCTGGCGCGGGCGGGCGCGGCGGTGGTGGTGCCGGAGCGCGAGGCGCGGCCGGGGGATCTGGCCGGTTGGGTCCAAAAACTGGTGCGGCGGGACGCGCTTTGGGATAAGATGCGCCGGAATATTTCCGCCTTCGCGCGCCCCGACGCGGCGCGCCACATCCTGAAGGACTTTGCCCTATGGCTTCCGACGCTCCGGCGGGCGTGGCCCACTTGGTCGGCATCGGCGGCATCGGCATGAGCGGTCTGGCGCGCTTGCTGGTGGCGCGGGGCTATCGAGTGAGCGGATCGGACCTACAGCTCAATGAACTGACGGAGGCGCTTGTCCCTCTGGGCGTGCGAGTGGTTCAGGGGCATGACGCGGCGAATCTTCCCGAGGGATGCACCGTCGTCGTCCGCTCGGCGGCGGTGCCGGAATCGAACCCCGAACTGGGACAGGCGCGGGAACGGCGCATCGACATCCTGAGATATTCCCAGATGCTCGGGCGGTTGATGGGGGAGAAGGCCGGCATCGCGGTGGCGGGATGTCACGGAAAGACGACGACCACGGCGATGATCAGCTACGTGCTGTCCCGGGCCGGCTTCGACCCCTCGTTCATCTGCGGCGGCGTCATTCCTCAGTTGAAAGCCAACGCGGCTCCCGGATCGGGCAAGCATTTCGTGGCGGAAGCGTGCGAATTCAATCGTTCGTTCCACGATCTGTCGCCTCAATGCGCGGTCATCACGAACATCGAGGAGGATCACCTCGATTACTACAAGGACATCGACGACATCGTGGGGGCGTTCCGGGAATTCGCGATTCGGGTCGGCGACAAGGGCGTCGTGATCGGCGGCGTGGACAATCCGCATGTGGCGAACCTGGTCGCGCACTTGAAAGTGCGGGGCGAAGGCTATTCGGTCCAAAAGGAGACCGATTGGACGGCGTCCAAGATCGCGGTCGAGGATGGGATCTGGAGATTCGAAGTCTTGAAATATGGGCGTCCGTTCGGAAGCTTTACGCTGGCGGTTCCGGGCGTCCACAATGTGTCCAATGCGCTGGCCGCGATCGCCGCGGTCACGTGGGCGGGCGTGGGCCGGGAGTTGATTCAACTGGCGCTGTCGGAGTTCGCGGGAGCGGAGCGCCGCTTTCAGGTATTGGGCGAGCGCAAGGGCGCTCTGGTGGTCGACGACTACGGGCATCATCCCACGGAAGTTCAGGCCACCCTGCGGGCGGCCAAAGAGCGTTTCCCGGACAAGAAGATCTGGTGCGTCTTTCAGCCGCACCAGTACTCCAGGACGCGCTTTTTTCTGAAGGAGTTCGCGCGTTCGTTCGGGGACGCGCATCTGGTGCTTCTGCCGGAGATCTACGCCGCCCGGGACGAGGACGTCGAGAAGCGAAAGGTGTCGAGCGCCGATCTGGCGAAGCTTCTGGACGAAAACGGAAAGGCGGCGTTGTTCCTGCCGACGTTCGACGAAGTGGTGGCGTTCCTGGAAGAGAAAGTGGACGCCTCGTGCGTCGTGATCACGATGGGCGCCGGCCGCGTGGGAGACGTGGCCCGGCGCTTCCTGCTCGGTCCCTCCTGATTCCGTTACGAAAAGTTCTCAAAACAAATCCTAACGTTACAAAGCATTCTCAAAATATAACGT
>JACQVR010000037.1 GCA_016209705.1 Planctomycetota bacterium | reverse complement strand
GCGGAGGGGGTGGAGGGGGAGACGACGGTGGAGGTGGGGGCGGAGGCAACGGCTCGACCTTCGCCGTGCTGGCGCGCTTCCCCGCCGACCAAGCCACCGCCGTTCCCCGGACGTCGCCGATCTACGCGACGTTCAACCGTGCCGCGAATCCCGCGACGGTGACCGGCACGAGCTTCACGATCTCCGACGGCGCGACCACGCTGAGCGCGACGGTGTCCTACGAGACGTGCAACAACACGGCGCGCTTGCTTCCGAATGCCGCGTTGGGCCAAAGCACGACCTACACGGTCATGCTGAGCGGCGACATTCAAGACACGAACGGCATGCCGCTGATCGCCGAAACGTTTTCGTTCATGACCAGCGCGGCCGCCGATACCACGCGGCCCACGTTCGCCGGCGCGCAGTCCGCCGCGGCGAGCGGCGCGACGGCCATCGATGTGACGTGGCTGGCTGCGACGGGAGAGACCGGCTCCGTGTTCTATGACATCTTCATCTCCCAGATCTCCGGGTGTTATGACTTCACCGCTCCTTATCAAACCTCCGCGGCGGACGTCACGTCGCACCAGGTCACCGATCTCACGCCGAACACGACCTACTTCTTTATGGTGCGGGCGCGCGACGCGGACGGGAATACCGATTTGAATACGACGGAGGTGACGGCGAAGACCCTGGTCTCCTTCACGGCGAACATCTGGGGAGGCTTCGTGCAAACCCGATGCTCATCCTGCCATTCGGGCGTGGCGCCCGGTGGCGGGTTGAACATGGACGACCGGGACACAACCTTCGCGAGCTGGACGGATACGCCCAACAGCTCGAACTGCAATCCGGTGCTCTTCTATATCGTCTCCGGTTCGCCGGATACCAGCTTCGTGTACCGGAAGGTGAATGACACGACGCCGCCGTGCGGCGACCGGATGCCGCAGGGCGGTCCCTTTTTGAATGCGGCGCAGATCCAGGCGCTGGCGGATTGGATCACGCAGGGGGCGAACGACAACTAACAAAACGTTGCAAGGTCGCGGCGGGCCGAATTTAATGACGCCCTGGAAAGGGCACGCTCGTGCACGTTTATATCGTGATGGCGCTCCTTTTCGGGCAGGAGCAGGACAAGCCGCCGCAGGAAGAGTTCCCTCGTTGGACGGTGCACGGTGTGCTGGCCACCGACGTCAGCGCCGTCCATGCGGACAAATTCAATCGAAATCCCGTTCCCGAAGAAGGCATCGTCGGGGAGTATGCCCTGGGCGCCACGATGTATGCGAGCCGCGGGTTGAGCGTCACCGTGCGCGCCTGCTACGGCTGCCATAGCTTGGAAGTCCAGAGCGCGTTCGCCGATGTGGAATTGACCGAGGCGGTCACGTTCCGCGTCGGCCGCCTGCCGGTCCCGTTCGGGGCCTTCAGCCAGCGCACCAGTCCCGCGCATCTCGAATCGTCCACCAAGCCGCTCCCGTACATCATGGGCGGCATGGTCCGCCAGCGGAGCTTCAATATGGGCCTGGTGCCGGCGCCCATCGTCGACAACGGCGCGTCGATCCGCAGCAACGTATGGATGGGCGAGTCCGCTCAGCTCGGCGCCGAAGCGGCGGTCGTCGCCGGGCTGAAAGGATTCAGTCCGGACATCAACTTCGTCACCTCGCGCGACTTCGAGGACAACAACGGGGAACCCGCCGGCGCCGCGCGCGTGACGCTGTCCTTGGGCCCGGCCGTCCTGGGAGCATCCGCGATGTATGGCCGTTACGATCCGGACGGCGACCTCGACTACGGATTGGCGGGCGCGGACCTGCATCTGCGCTTCGGTTCCTGGAATCTCCGTCTGGAAGGGGCGCTCCGCAACACGGAGTTCTTCGCTGCGGGAGGAGGAAAGGAGCAGTCCCGGCGGATCGGATACGCGGCACAACTGGACACGGCGCTCGACGAGCAATGGCGCCTCTTCGCGCTGCATGATTACCTGAGAGTGGAAGATGTCTTCCTGGCTCCTTTCGGCCCTCAGGTCTCGGCGGGCGCGAACACCACCGATGATGTCAACGCGGTGACCCGGTTCGCCGGAGGCGGCGTTTATGCGGCTCGGCCCGGACTGCTGATCAAAGGCTCCGCGGAGTTCTGGAACTTGTCCGACTTTGAAGACGCCTGGGTCTTTCACCTCTCCGTCGTCGTCGAGTATTGAGCCTGCCGCCAAAAGTCTCTTCCTTGCGGCAGGCTCATCCCGCCTGCGCGGCCGAAGCGGCTGCTCCGGCGTGGCGAAGGCCCGCCGTAGCCGGCGCCATGCGAACGGTGAAGGCGGATGAGGCGAGATCCGCCCCGAACGGCAGGTACCCGTGAAAGTTCGACTTGGTTGCCTTCCACTGCTCTTCGCCGTCGGCTGCGCCGTCGACCCGCTGGAACAATCGTTCGGCCCGGACGGTCGCACCATCCGGCAGGCGATTGAGGCGTTTCCGCCGGAACAGAAAGAGGCGTTCGGCATCTTCCAGCGGCGCTGCTCCACCTGCCACTCGCTCAACGAAGCGTTTGCCGCGCACGTACCTCCCGGATCCTGGGCCATGGTGGTGCGAAAGATGTCCCGCAAGTCCGGAGCCGGCATTCCGCGGGAGGACGTGGAACCCATCGCCGAGTTTCTCGAATTCTTCCACGACCAGCGGCGCCGCTGACTGTTACAATATATTTTGAAAATTATTTGTAACGTTACGAAATATTTTGAGAACTAATTGTAACAGATGCTTCCCTTCCATGTGAAGCTCGGGCCCGTGGTCCTTGGACCGGAGCAGGCGCTGGTGGTCCTGGGCTTCCTGGCGGCGGCGTTCGCCGCTTGGCCCCGCCTGAGGGAGCTGGGGCTGGCGCGAACCGACCTCTTCGATCTCGCCTTGGCGGGTCTATTGGGCGGATCCGCGGGCGCGAAGTTGTTTTATGCCCTGCCGCTTTGGATACGCGGAATCGAGCCAGCCCCGCAACTTCTGTCGACATGGTCCGCCGGCTCCGCGTTTTACGGCGGGTTGATGGGGGGGCTGCTCGCCGTGGCCGGCGTAACGCGACTGAAACGACGGCCGGTAATTCCCGTGCTGGATGCGGGAGCGGCGGCGCTGCCATTGGGCTTCACGCTCGGGAAAGTCGGCTGCTTTCTGGAGGGTTGCTGCTACGGGCCGCCCGCTTCGGTCCCGCCGGGAATGCGCTTCGCCCCGGGATCGCTGGCGTACGAAGCACAGAAAGCCGCGCGACTCCTTCCGGCGGACAGCGTCTCCTCGCGACCGGTGCACCCGACCCAACTCTACGAGGCGGCGTTCGGAATCTTGCTCTTCTTCGGGCTCGGCCTCTTGCGCCGCCATTTCCGCAAACCGGGGGAGCTGTTTCTGGCTTTCGTTCTTCTTTATTCCACGTGGCGTTTCGGAATCGAATTCCTGCGGGACGACCCGGGGCGGCACCTGTTCGGCGCGCGGGTGCTGTCCGATTCTCAAATCGTGGCCTTGCCGGCGGCCGGCGCCGCCGGTCTTGCCTGGATCTTTCTCAGGCGCCGGATGGAGGCGTCATGAAATTCAAGGTCACGCGCGAGCGGAGAATCTTCAAGGGCCGCGTCTTCTCGGTGTTCGATCGGGACGTCGTGCTCCCGAACGGCCGCACGACGCGCCTGACCATCGTCGAGCATCCCGGCGCGGTGGCCATCGTGCCGCTCTTCGACAACGGCGACGTCCTCCTGATCCGCCAGTTCCGCCTCGCCGCCAAGGGCGAAATCCTCGAGATCCCGGCGGGGACCCGAGAGCCAGGAGAGTCCGCGCGCACGACGGCGGCCCGCGAGATCGTGGAAGAAACCGGCTACCGGGCGCGCCGATTGGTGAAGGTGGCCGAATTCTTCACCGCCCCGGGATTCTGTACGGAAAAGATGGCCCTCTTCATGGCGAAAGGATTGACGCCGGCGAAGGGACCGCGAGACCACGACGAGATCATCCGCCCCTGGCGGGTGCCGCTGGCACGGGCGCTGCACTTGGTGGCGCAGGGTCGAATCCGGGACGCCAAATCGATCGCCGGCCTCCTCCTTGTTACAAAATATTCTCAAAACTTTCCGTAACAGTTACGAAATATTCTCAAAATTAAGCGTAACGTTACAAATAATTTTCAAAATATTTTGTAACATAGCGCTCCTGGCGGGACCACATGACGCGCTTCTTCGCCGCCGGGGCGTCGTCGTACCCGGCCAGGTGCAGAATGCCGTGCGCCACGTAGCGAGCCACCTCCTCCAGCGCGGGCAAGCCGCGGCGAGCCGCTTCCCAGACCGCGTACTCCGTCGAAATGACCACCTCGCCGAACCAGGGCTCTTCCGCTCCGCTCAGCAGGAACGACAGCACGTCCGTCGCGTAATCATGCTTCAGGAACCGGCGATTGACGCGCCGGATCGCGGCGTTGTCCACGAAGGCCAGCGACAAGGTGGCGGGCCACAGCTTCTCCCCTTCCAGGACGCCGCGGGCGAGCGCCTTGAGGCGCGATACCGGCAACCTGAGCGCGCTCTGCTCGTCGGCCACGAGGATGCGTCCCCTTGCCATACCTATGAGCCCGCGGCGCGCCATTTCAACGTCTCGTCACTCAGATAGGGACGCAAGAGACGGCCCGTGTGCGACTCCGGAACGCGCACCACGTTCTCGGGCGTGCCGCAGACGACGACGCGCCCGCCTCCCTCGCCGCCTTCGGGCCCCAGATCGATCAGCCAGTCCGCCGTCTTGATCACGTGCATGTTATGCTCGATCACCACGACGCTGTGGCCGGCGTCGCTGAGCCGGTGCAGCACGGCGAGCAGCTTCTGGATATCCGCGAAGTGGAGCCCGGTGGTCGGCTCGTCCAGGATATACAGCGTATGCCCGCCGGAGCCGCGGCCCAGCTCCGCGGCCAGCTTCACCCGCTGCGCCTCCCCGCCCGACAGCGTCGTCGAGGACTGGCCCGCCGCCATGTAGCCGAGCCCCACCTCATCCAGCGTTTGAAGCCACTTCTTGATTTTCGGATAGTTCGCGAAAAACTCCAGCGCCTGCTCGATGGGCAGGTCGAGAATTTCGGCGATGTCTTTCCCCTTGTATTTCACCTCGAGCGTTTCCCGGTTGTAACGGCGGCCCTTGCATTCCTCGCACACCACATACACATCCGGCAGGAAGTGCATCTCGATCACCTTGGTCCCCTGCCCTTCGCACGCCTCGCACCGCCCTCCCTTGACGTTGAAGCTGAACCGGCCGGGGGCGTAGCCCCGCGCTTTGGCCTCTTTCGTCATCGCGTATAACCGCCGGATCTCGTCGAACACGCCCGTGTACGTCACCGGATTGGAACGCGACGTCCGGCCGATCGGCGACTGATCGATCAACATCACCTTCTCAACGGCCGCGTACCCGCTGATTCGGTCATGCGCGCCCGGCTTGTCGCGACCCGCTCCCAACAGCCGCGCCAAGCCCTTGTACAGGATCTCGTGCACCAGCGTGCTCTTGCCGGAGCCGGAAACCCCCGTCACGCACACGAAACCGCCGAGCGGGAATCGCACGGCGATGTTCTTCAGGTTGTTCTCCCGCGCGCCGCGGACCTCGACCGCCCGCTCCGGACGCAACACGCGCCTCGTAACGGGCACGGGAATCCGCTCCTCGCCCGAGAGAAACTTGCCCGTCATCGAACGCCGGTCTGTCATGATTTCCTGGAGGGTCCCTTGCGCGACGATTTCCCCTCCGTGCAGGCCCGCGCCCGGTCCGATATCGACAATGTGATCCGCCGTACGAATCGTGTCCTCGTCGTGCTCGACGACCAGCACGGTGTTGCCCAGGTCGCGCAATCGCACCAGCGTATCGAGGAGCCGCCGCGTGTCGCGCTCGTGCAGCCCGATCGTCGGCTCGTCCAGCACGTAACAAACGCCCACCAGCCCGCTGCCCACCTGCGACGCCAGCCGGATGCGCTGGGCCTCGCCCCCCGCCAGCGTCGAGCTCTTGCGGTCGAGCGTCAGATAGCCCAGCCCCACATCGGCCAGAAATTGCAGACGGCCGCGGATTTCCCGCAGAATCAGGCGCGCGATGGCGCGCTCTTCCTTGGTCAGTTCCAGAGCTCCGAAATAGGAAATCGCCTGCTCGATGGTGAGGCGCGTCCCCTCGTCGATGTTCTTCTCCCCCACGCGAACCGAAAGCGCCTCGGGGCGCAGCCGCCGGCCCTTGCAGTCGGGACAGGGCAAGTCGCTCATGTAGGCCAGGATGCGCCGCTTGATGAAGTCGCTCTCCGTATGTTCGAAGCGGTGCATGAGGCTGGGAATGACCCCCTCGAACCACGCGCCGCGCTGTTTCTCGTCGTCCGCCGTCGTGCCGTGCAGGAGAATGCGGCGGATCGCGGCGTCGAGCTTTTCGAACGGAGCTCCGTACTTGACGCCGAACATGTCGCAGAATTCGCGCAGCCGCCTCCCGTACCGGATCGTCATCCGCCGACCGAGGCGCCGCCACGGCTCGACGGCGCCGTCCCGGATGGACTTCGACTTGTCCGGCACGACCAGGTCCTCGTCGATCTCGGGACGGGTGCCCAGACCGTCGCACGTAGGACACGCGCCGTACGGGCTGTTGAACGAGAAGAGTCGCGGTTGCAGCTCACCGAAGCTGACGCCGCAATGCGGGCAGGCGTACTTCTCGCTGAAGATCCGATCGACGGGCGGCCTGCCGGGCTCGGTCACACCGGCGATCAAGAGCCCTTCGCCCAGCTTGAGCGCCGTCTCGACGGAGTCGGTCATTCTCCGGCGGCTCAGACCCGGCTCGATGAGCAGGCGATCGACCACGGCCTCGATCTCGTGCTTCTTGTTCTTGTCCGGCATGACGACGTCCTTGAGGTCGTGGATCTGGGCGTCGACGCGGACCCGGACGAACCCTTCGCGACGGATGCGATCGAACACCTCACGATGGCTTCCTTTTTTGCCGCGCACCAGGGGCGCCAGAAGCACGAGCTTCGTTCCGGTTCGGAATCCCAGAAGCGCGTCCACGACCTGCTCCGGCGTCTGCTGCGTGATGGGACGGCCGCACTTGTAGCAGGAGGGATGGCCGACGCGCGCAAAGAGCAGGCGCAGGTAGTCGTAGATCTCGGTGCTCGTGGCCACCGTGGACCGTGGCGTGGCGTGGCCCGCGCGCTGCTCGATGGAGATCGTGGGCGGCAGTCCTTCGATCGAATCCACGTCGGGCTTCTGAAGCTGCTCCAGGAACTGCCGCGCGTAGGCCGAGAGGGACTCCACGTACCGGCGTTGGCCTTCGGCATAGATGGTATCGAACGCCAGCGAGGACTTGCCCGACCCGGAAAGGCCGGTGATGACGACGAGCTTATCCCGCGGAATGCTCAGCGACACGTCCCGGAGGTTGTGCTGCCGCGCGCCTCGGATCACGATGGAACGGTCCTGGGCCACGTTTTCGGTCCCCCTTCGAAATGCTGCATCGTAGCATACGCGGCAAGGTACCGTCCACCGGACCGCTTACCAAAAGAAAAGGCCGGATCCTGTCGGGGACCCGGCCCTTGAATCCTTCCCTCCCCAGCTACTTGCTCTTCATTTCAAAACCGCCGTAGTACGCGTTGCGGCCGGCGAAATCCCACTTCGAGGCGCCGTCGTTGTACGTATGCACGTCGGCCCGAGCGCAGTAGTACTTGGGCAGCGCCAGCGGCGAGGGCGCGTTTTCGATCACCGTGACCTGGCCGTTCTTTCCCTTCAGCGCCGAGATCTTCATCGTGGCGATCTGGCCCATCTTCAGTTCGTACTGTTCGGACCCGCCCATAATTTCGATGGGCGCGGTACGGACTTCCAGTTTCGCGAACGCCCCGCCGAATTCCCGCTTGAGGATGTCGGCGATGGCTTTGCGCTGCTCCTCGGACGACTTGTCCGAGACGAAGATGAGCCCTTCCCACTTCCCCATCGCCTTTTCGATGTTCTTGCCGGATTTGGTGACCGAGGCGGCGAAGACAACCCCTTTCAAGTCCGTGTTTCCATGCTTGCCCTCGGTGATTTTCCAGGCCATCAGCGCCCGGCACTGGTCCGCCGTCGCGTCCTTCTGGAAAATGCAGGGGCAATACACGTCGCACTCGCAACCCTCGATCTGCTGGCCCTTGATCATGTAGGCCGGTCCCTCTTGGGTATCCCATCCGGCCGCCGCCGCCATGCCCGCGAAAACGCACCCGACCACGAGAATGACGCTTTTGCGCATAGAGTCCTCCAGAGTATGTGGTGTCTGATGTGGCTCCGATACCTTCCTCAACCGAAGGGCGCGGAAAGGCACGGAACGATGGGCCGTGGACTATCGGATTTCCCGATCACCGCTCGCTCTTTGAAAGCGACGAACCGGCGTATCCAGGTAGACGCTGTCCCGCGATTCCTCGGCCTGAACCCCTTCCCGAGTCGAGGCGAAGCAACGATCGATGAGGCGGGCCGACACGTTCCCCTCCGCGAAGATCACGCTTCGCCGGATGTCCTCCTGCACGTCGATTTTTCCCGCCACGAAGAGGAAGGAATCCTCGAGTCGGCGAATCCGAACGTCGCCCAGAACGACGGCGACGCATCCGTCCATCTCTTCGACCTCCAGCGACTCGCAGACGAGCAGCACGTCCGGGCCCAGGTCGCGTCCCGCCGCCTTGTGCACGACGATCACCGCATCCGACGGACGCTCCGGAATCTCCGACCGCACTTCCAGGGAGCCGTCCAGCACCCGATCCAAGACGGAGGAGGCGAACCGAAGATGGGCGCTTTGCAGCTCGCCGCGATAGCCGTCGAGCCGGGCCCGGATGCGGTTCATCAGGTCCGATCTCCAGGTGGACGGATCCGACTTCCGGTCGAGCGCCTCGCGCGCGGCGTCGAAGAGCGTGCCTCGGCCGATCTTCGCGGCCGGTTTGGGCGCCGACGGCGCCAGGGGGGACGTCAGGGTGTTCTCGAGATACGACACGATGACCACCGCGCATCCCGTGTAGGGCGCTCAGCCGATGTCCAGCCGGCTGGGGCTGACGATGGTGCGATTCGCTTTGCATCCGCCGAGGATCTGGCTGGTCGAATCGTCGGCAAGATATGTCGTCACTTGGATATGACCCCACTTCCACCCCGGGCCCTCTTCCCGGTCGAGCACGCCGCCGACCTTGACGCGTGGAATGACCAGTTCGGGCTCCGGCCGCATGTCGAACTCGGTCACTTCCATCCGGACGGTCATGGCGCCCGGTTGCGGCAACGGAACGATCTGGAGTCGATCGGCCAGCGATCCGCTCTGGATGCCCACGAGCACATCCTTATGGATGCGCATCTGGGCGTGTTCAAGTTCATGGCGGGTGTGCTCGTAGCCGGCGCCTTCGCGCACTTCCGGGTGCGCCTCGATCCATTTTTGGATGTCCAGCGGTGGAACGTACACCGCCTTGAATTGCCTGAAATTGACGTCGGACGGCTGGAAGACTTCGTATCTCCGCGGGCTGCCACAGCCCACGAAGAGCGCGGCCGCCAGCAGGGGTATCCAGACCAGTCGCGGGAGCATCCCGAAAGTTTAGCTTTTCGAGCGGCCCGGAGTAAGCAGATTTGAGCCTGCCGTAAAAAGGTCTCTTCCTTGCGGCAGGCTCATCCCGCCGAAGTCCTGCCAATTCGCCCGCAAAGTCTGGAATGGGCGGGGCGAAGGCGGATCAATCCTGAAAGATCGGCAGGTAGCGGTACGGAATCTGGAGCGCCAGCGTGGCGCAGGAAGTCGAGAACGTGTCGTCGTACAGGGTCTTCCAACTGCCCGAATCTTTCCACGTTCCGCTCGTCTTGTTCTGGGCGGCAAGGAGGTCGTTCCGGATCCGGTCGTAGCCGACGGACCAGTACTTGGGGTCCCGCCGCTTCATGAAAAAGCACGCCTGGGCCGCGTAGAAGAGCGCGTAGTATTCGTGGCCTCCCCAGTCGTGCCCTCGCGGGCGGGTGATGTGACCGTAGAGGGCTTTCATGCACTTCGCGGCCAGGGGGTCGTCGTAGAGTCCATAGTAGGCGTAGACGCACGCTCCCGCCGCCGTCAGCGCCGGACGCATGCCCATGCCTTCGCCTCCGACCCGATACAAGATGTTGCCGTCCGAAGTCGTCGATCTCCTGATGTAGGAAATTCCCTTGTCGATGACTTTTTGATCGATGCTGATTCCCGCGTTGCGCGCCGCCCGCAGCGCCTGGACCTGCGTCACCGTGACGGAACCTTCATGCCCCTGCGGCCTGGGATCGTACAGCCATCCTCCCATGGGATCTTGCGAGTATTCCGTCACCTTGACCGCCCGCACGATCGCGTCCTTCACGCCTTCGTTGTCCAGCTCGCCGCGCAGCTCGCCGCACATGCCGTAGAGCTCTGCCAGGAAGAGGAGCGCGTATCCGTGGCCGTGCATTCCGGAGCCGCCCAGCTCGCGATTGCCGGCGGCGCCGCCTTCGTTGATGTATCCCTGTCGTGACACGCACCGCATGATGAAGTCGAGCGCCTTGTAAACGTTTTCCGAGAACGGCCCGCGCGTGGGCGTGCTGCCGCCCGCCATGAAAGACAGCCCGGCCAGCGAGGTGAACGCCACGGGCGCCTTGCTGCCGATGGCTCCCGACGTGCGTTGCTGCTGGGCGAGGAATTCCAAGCCTTTCTGGATCGCCTGCGTCTGTTCCGGAGTCATTTCCTGGAACCGGGCGGTATCTTGAAGCGCGAGCGCGCCCCACGGACGAGCCGCCGCGAAACCGGACAACGCCGCGCCCTTGAGAAAGGTCCTGCGATCCATAAAGCCCCCGTCGATATGGCCTGTTCCGGTTGTTCCCTCTCCGCCCAATTGATACGCAAGAACGGCGTTCCTGAGAAGTTTTTCCAGGTTCAATGCACCCGGGCCATACCTTATGGGATATTCTTTTTCATGGGAAGTGAGAACTTTTCACGCGAGCGGTCTATTGAAGTAGGAGGCCGTGCCAGGCCGCTGTTCAAGACCAATTTCGACATGGACGGCGGGTCCGGCAAGCCGACGCCGGATCCGGAGCTCGAGAGGATCGCGACGGCGTTGCGCGACACCTTCCAGGTGGGATTCGTAGCGCCCGGACACTGCACGGGCGAGCCCGCCTTCGGCGTCTTCGCGCGCGCGTTCGGCGATCGGTATCTCTACGCCGGACTCGGCCACACGATCGCCGTTCCCGCGTCGCGGCCGTGAGTCAGTTCTTGCGCTTCCGCAGAAAAGAACGCATTCTCTTCCTCATCGGTACATGGCCGGTCCATCGGAGAGGAGTCAACGATGAGAAGCGCGAGCGTATCCATCTTGGTTCTTTGCCTTGTGGCGGCTTCCGCCGGCCAGGAAGAGCCGGCCGCGCCGGACTTCACGCTGGCGGACGTCGCCGGAACGAAGCACCGCTTGCGCGGCTTGCAAGGCAAGAAAGCGATCGCCCTCATCTTCACGGGCATCCAATGTCCGCGATCCACCGCCGCCGAGCGGAGGCTCTGCGAAATGGCCGCGAAGTACGCGGATCAGGGCGTCGCCTTTCTCACCGTCAATTCGAACTGGAACGAATCCTCCGAAGCGATTGCCGAGCACGCCCGCAAGGGCGGCTTTTCGATTCCGCTTCTCAAGGACGAAGAAGGCCGCGTCGCCGGTCTTTACAACGTGGACATTCAGCCGACCGCCATCCTGCTGGACGGCCGCTTCCGCATCCGCTACCGGGGTCTGATCGACGACCACAAGCTCGAAGAGTTCGTGCGGAACCCCTATTTGGAAGACGCGATCCGGGCGGTCCTCGAAGGACGGAAGGTGGAGATTTCTCGGACCGAGCCCATCGGATGTTTCATCAAGCGAAAGACGGAGCCGTCGAAATCATCCGAGGTGACGTATGCCGGCCAGATCTCGCGGTTGATCAACCGGCACTGCGTCAGTTGTCATCGACCCGGACAGGTGGGCCCGTTCTCCCTGGAATCCTACGAACAGGCCCGAGCCTGGTCGCGCGAAATGGCGCGCGAAGCGAAGTGGCATCGCATGCCCCCATGGAAGCCGGTGACGAACGTCGGCGAATACTACAACGAGCGGAGGCTCGGCGATGAGGAGATCGAGCTTCTGAAGACGTGGCACGAGCATGGCGCTCCGCTCGGCGATCCGGAACGCCTTCCGGAGCCGCCGAAATTCAGTGACACATGGATGCTCGGCACGCCGGACATCGTCCTCAAGGCCGAGGGAGGGTATGAAGTCGCCGCCAAGGGACCCGATGAGTATCGTTGCTACGTGCTGGAGAATCCGTTCGAAGAGGACACGTGGATTACCGGGGTGGAATATCGCGCCGGGAACTCACGAGTGGTGCACCACGTGATCGCGTACTTGGACGTGGGCGGGGCGTCCGTGAAGCTGGACGCTCATGATCCTCGGCCGGGGTACAAGTCTTCAGGCGCCGGACCTCGCTTCCTGCCCTCCGGTTCGTTGGGCGGCTGGGCGCCGGGCAACATGCCGCGAATGCTGCCCAAGGGCGTGGGGCGTCTGCTCCGCAAGAGAGAGCGGATCGTCCTGGAAACGCACTATCACAGGACGGGCCGGCCCGAGAAGGATGAAGGAACCCAAGTCGCGCTCTATCTGGCGAAGGAGCCCGTGAAGCAACTCTTCCGCTATCAGGCGATCGCCAATTTCATGTTCCGGATTCCCGCCGGCGCCGAGGCTCATCGCGTGACGGCCGCCTGGACTGTGCGGCGCGATGTTCACGTGCTCGACGTCATGCCCCACATGCATCTTCTGGGTCGCGAGATCTCGATGGTGGCCACTTTCCCGGACGGACGCCGCAAGGACTTGGTCGCGATCAAAGACTGGGACTTCAACTGGCAGGAGACCTATCAATTCAAGGAGCCTCTGGCGATTCCTGAAGGCACTCGAATCGTCCTGGAAGCGAAGTACGACAACTCGACGAAGAACCCAAACAACCCGTCGGATCCTCCGCGCGACGTGCGCTGGGGAGATGAGACGACGGACGAGATGTGCATCGGGTTCATTGGTTACGTGATCGACGGGGAAGACCGGACGAAGGAAGATTGATCGCTCGCGGCGGAATAACCGGTCATTCTCCTCGGCCACCTCGACCGCAGCGCGCCGCTCAACCCGCTTCAGCCTGGCCGTCGTGCCCACCGCTTCCGCCGCCAGCGACTTCAAGCCCAGCGGGTGGAACTGAACCGCAATCTCGCCCTTCAGGGAGTTGATGGAGAATCGTCCCCAGCGCTCACGATTTTTTTCATGTCCCGAAGCGGAACATTCAATTCAAATGTGAGATCCCATCGCCGGAGGAACTCCCGGTAGCGTGTCTGAACCAGAACGCGGTACTCCTCCGGCAACCGTTTCAACCGCCGACGCGTCGCCCTCCACACCTCCTCCTGGGCCCGTTTCCAGGCGGCCAACTTCCGGAACCACGGTTCCGGCCCCTGCAGGAGGTTCGTCAGCTGCTCCGACTTCGTCTTGAAATATTGGTCCAGCTCGTGGGCCTCGATGGCGCCCCACGTAATCTCGCGGAAGTGGTGACCGATGATGGCCAGTCGTACCGCCTCCGAAAATCTCCGGGGATGCCGCACCAGGGTACGAAGTAGGAAACGGACATACTGCCATCCATAACGGGTGAAGGGTTGGCGGTTGAGGGATCGGGCAAGTACCTTGATCTCGTCGAGACCGATCTTCCGGCTGAAATGGGGATTGTCTCCTAGGACATGAAGGAAGCGGGAGCAGCGGCGGAAATAGTTCCCGAGGTTGCGGTCGTAGAGGCGGCTCAAGATCCGCTTGTACCCCTTGGAGAGCCTTTCCCGATCCATGCGGGGCTCGAAGTTGGGCTCGAACCGGTGGGTGTTGTTTCCGTCCGACTCGCCGAGGAGCCGCTTCTCGGTCTTGAGCCGGTCGTACAGATCCGTCCCCTTGAGCGCCGTCAGTACCCCCACCATGGCCATCGGGATGGCCGCCTCCTCGATGAACCGGATCTGGACGTCGAAGACATCTTCCGGGTCGTTGTCGAAGCCCACGATGAATCCCGATGAAACTTCGATTCCGTGTCCCTGGATCGCCCGGACAAGCCCCAGCAGCGAGCGGCGCGTATTCTGGGTCTTGTTGGTCTCGACCAGGCTAGCCTCGATCGGGGTCTCGATGCCGAGAAAGACGAGCGTGAATCCCGCGTCGCGCATTCCCTGCAGCAACCGCTCGTCTTCGCCAAGGTTGACGCTCGCTTCGGTGAACAGGTCGAAGGGGTATTCGCGCTCCTGCTGCCATCGGGCGAGGCGGGGAAGTAACCT
The DNA here is from genome assembly GCA_016209705.1 of Planctomycetota bacterium. Taxonomy (GTDB): domain Bacteria; phylum Planctomycetota; class MHYJ01; order MHYJ01; family JACPRB01; genus JACQVR01. The sequence goes on along the minus strand of JACQVR010000037.1, from coordinate 78,768 downwards.
GCGGATCTCCCGCCGGTTACCGATGAAGTTGTCGTCCACGAAGAAGACCGGACCGCGCCATCCCAGCCCGTAGAGCGCGTCCAGTTCGCCGAGGATTTGGTCCGGGGATTTCACCCGCGGTCGGTTGCCGTACATCTTCCAGATATCGCAGAATTCGCATCGATACGGGCAGCCTCGCGAGAACTGAACGGATTGGGTCACGTATCGACGAAAGTCCAGCAGGTCGAACCGGGGCACGGCTGTCGTAGAGAGGGAAAGGTTCGGCACGCTCTGGGGGAAAATCCCGATTCATTTCACACCTCGCAGGCCGATCCCCGGCCAAAAGGGACCGACCGATGCAATTTGGAGGAAACCGCAGGGTGTTTGACACGACCCAGTTGCAGAAAGCGCGGCCGAGGCCAAGAAGCCGCTGGCCGGGTGTTAGACTGGGCGCGCGCTACCCGGTGGGGTGCCGGGGACGACGAATGCCGTCGTGAGGAATTCTTGGATCGAATCGCGGATTAATCTGGCATGTTGAAAATGTAAAGTAACTGTATAGCGCCTGCGCGCCCGCCCGCCGTAGGATTGCCGGAAACATTCGTTCCGTAACAAGCAGATTTTTGCGCCTCTTGTAAGGTGCAGGGATCGAGCCACTTGGACGCGATCCGGCGCATGCTTGGAGGAGATAGCTCGAGCCTTTTTCACCCCTCACCAGAAACGAATAATGGATTAGAGCGCGAATGAGCGCCTATCGCCTTGAGGAAAACCGGCACCCAAGCACCCTATCCGCCTCGCCTCCGGTTATGAAACATGCTCGCGAGGAACAGGGCCCAGTAGACGGGCCATAGCGCGACTACCCCCACATTCAGGAGATTGCTTTGGTTCGTGACCTGGTTCCTGAAAACGCTGAGTGCCGTTCCTGAGGCTCCGAACACATAAACAAAAAAGATCGCCATCCACATACTTCCTCCCTTTACCCGCAAGGGCGTTGCCACGTTCCCGAGTCCGACCTTGCCTCTCGCAAGGAGCAGAAGACACGCGACTCAAAATACGTTTCGGAACTGATAGGATAAGTGCTCGAGGATCCGCCGACCCCAGCCGCGATTCCGCCACGTGTCGCGCGTAATCTCCCGCGAACGAGCGAAGTCCTCCTCGAACATCGACGTCATGCGCCTCCCGAAATCCGCGTCGCAGACGACCACGATCAGCTCGTAGTTGTGGACCCCCGAGAGGTGATCGATGTTGTACGAGCCCACCGTCGACCACGTTCCGTCGACGACCATCGTCTTCGCGTGCATCATCGGGCCGGGCCACTCGAAGACCCGCATGCTCGCGAGAAGATGTGACGTGAAGAGCCGCTGCATAGCGTAGAGCACAGGTGCGAAGCCCGTGCGGCCGGGCACGAGAAGGCGTACGTCGACACCTCGCTGGCGTGCGGCGCGCAGCCTCCTGCTGAAGCGCAACGACGGCAGAAAATACGCGCTCGCGATCCAGACGCGTTCGCGCGCCTGCTCGATCGCATGCCGGTAGTGTCGGGCGATCTCCCAGCGGTCGCGGAGGTGCTGCGAACTGACGGCAAGCACGCGTGCGCCCTCGGATACGGGCGCCGGCGAACGGCTGAGGAGCGGCGGATCCTTCTTCCGTACGCGCGTCCAGAGTTCGAGAAACGTCCCCTGCAGCTCAAGGACGCACGGCCCCTCGATCTCGACCAGCGTATCGCGCCAGCCGAGGCCTCCATCGGCGGTCGACGCGTACTCGCGCGAAATGTTGAGCCCGCCGACGAACGCCACGCGCCCGTCGACGACCAGGAGCTTGCGATGGTTGCGTCGCCCGAACGTAAGTCCCGCGAACCAGCGTACGAGCGGATGGAACGAAACAACTTTCACGCCCCGCGCGCGGAGATCGCCGAAGAACGCGTGATCTGTCGTGCGAGATCCAACGGCGTCGTAAAGGATGCGTACGTCGATGCCCGCCTTCGCGCGCTCGGCAAGAGCGTCCGCGAAGCGTCGACCGGTCGCGTCATCGGCAAATAAGTACGTTTCCAGGAGCACGCTCTGCTGCGCGTCGCGGATCGCCTGCAGCATGCGGGGATACGCCTCGGCGCCATCACGATGAAGCGTGAGCCGATGCCCCGGGCGCAGCGTCTCCGGTCGCATGCAAAGCCCCTCGTTCACGAGGGTCGAAGTTGCCGTTTTCACTCCATCCGTCCGTCTCAAGAGGGGGATCCATCGGACAGAGGAATGAGAGCAAACGGTACGCCACCGGATTCGCACTTCAAGATAAAGCGGGCTCCCTGTCTCGACGACCACAATGATATCCCCCAGCGGCGATGTGACAGGATCAAAATGATAAGACTTCGGTTCGAATTGATAAGGCGCGCGGGGTCCGGCGAATCTTTAAGATTTTGCGAACGATTTCAGCTTTCGATGCAGGGTGGCGATCCCGATTTCCAGGGTTTCAGCCGTCTTGGCCCGATTCCCTCCGTGGGAATCCAGGGTTGCCAAGATGTGATTCTTCTCGACTTCCTTCAGCGGACGCGGGGGCCCGTGCACCGCCGGAATGGGGACCGCGCGGCGGATTTCCGGAGGCAATTCATCCAACTCGACGCGGCTCTTCCGAGCCAGCGCGACGGCGCGTTCCATGGCGTTCTCGAGTTCCCGCACATTGCCCGGCCAGTCGTAACGCAGCAGCTGGTCCGCGGCCGCCGGCGAGAGGGTCTCCACGTGACGCTTCATGCGAAGGGCCGCTTCAGCGAGGAATATTCGGGCCAGCGGGAGGATGTCCTCCCGACGCTCGCGCAAGGGGGGCACCGAGAGCTCGACCACTTTCAGCCGGTAATAAAGATCCTTCCGGAATCTTTTGGCCGCCACTTCCACCGATAGATCGCGATTGGTGGCGGTCACGATGCGCACGTTGATAGGCCGGGAGCGATTCTCTCCCACGCGCCGGATCTCTCTTTCCTGGAAGGCTCTGAGGAGTTTTACCTGCATCGATAGAGGAATGTCGCCCACCTCATCCAGAAAGAGCGTTCCGCCGTTGGCCGCCTCGAACAGGCCGGCCCGGTCCTGCGCCGCCCCCGTGAAAGCGCCCCGGGCGTGTCCGAAGAGTTCGCTCTCGAGAAGAGTTTCGGAGACCGCTCCGCAGTTCAAGGCGATGAATGGACCTTCCGAGCGGGTGGACTGGTCGTGCAGCAACCGCGCGATCCGCTCCTTCCCCGCGCCGCTCTCCCCCGAGATCATCACCGTGGAATCCACGCCGGCCATGCGTTTCGCCTGCTCGACTACCCGTTGCATGCTTTCGCTCCGCGCCATGATTCCCGAAGGATCCTCTTTCAAGCCGGCGACCCGGGCAAGCCGACGCGCCCGCTCCTGCAATTGGCGCTCGGTTCGTTTCAGCACCTCGGCGACATGCTTCAAGGAGGCGTCAATCCCCTTGTTCTGGAAGAACGGCAGATGCTCGGCCATGTCCTTTCCCCAATCCTCCCGGGTGCGGGCCAAGACGTGACAGGCCGGGTCTCCCCTGCCCAGGCAGCGGTCCTCGACCGTGTAGACCTCCTTTCCCATGGATGAACTGAGGTATCCGCTGGCCAAGCCGCAGAGAGTCCAGCACACGGGATATTCGGCTCGGCCCAGGTGGAGGAGATGCTGCTCCGCTTCGTAAGACACCTTCCACGTGACTCCCTTCCCGAGATGCACCCCCGGGGATTCGGCATCCGGCACCACGAGACCCTGGAGGCAGTAGATTCGCGGCCCTGCTCGGCGCCACTCTTCGTCGTTGTCCCATTTGAATTCGGAACGCATCGCGTCGGCCATGCGCTTTCCATGCACGTATCCGAATCGGGTCAGAATGCCGCGCGCGACGTTGACTCCGAAGGTGTCGATCAACTCTTTGCGCAAGAGGCCGTGCGCGACCGCGTCTAATATCACGGCCCTCCGGCCGGCGAACCGGACAATGCCCCCCGCCGGGTCGAATTCCAGCAGTTCCTTGAGATTCAGGTCGTCGGCACGCATGCGTTTGCTCCTATCAGAGCCTTTCATTCTAACATGGCGGATCCCGTGATTCGATCAGGGTGATTCTTGCCGCGATCAAGGTGATCGCGATGAGGTTCCCCGGATCGCTCACCACGGTGCAATTCGGCGGCCGGGCCTCGTGGCCCGCGAATTGCTGCCAAAGAAGATGCGGGGGGTACTTTCCACCCTGCGCTGCAGAAACTCTGGAAATGGAGCCATGCTTACATTGCGGAAGGGGACGAGTCGCCGGCACATCGTCCGCGCAGGCCATGAAACGTGGATGACCTTCGATCCCGATATTCGACAGGACCCTCTCCACGATGGATTTCGCGCCTTACAAGGTCTAAACGAAGATCGCCTGGCTCCAGGCGCCCGCATCCCGCCGCATTCGTGGCAGGACATGGAGATTCTCACCTACGTTCTGGATGGCCTTCTCGTCCATGAGGATGACTTGGGTCACGCCGGAATCATCCGCTCGGGTGAGTTCCAGCACATGAGCGCGGGGGGTGGGATCCGCCATAGCCGATTCAACGGCTCCCTCATTGACCAGGCCCATGTATTCGAATGCTGGGTCCGGCCCGACACACAGGGCCTTCCCCCTGATTGCGCGCAAAGACGGTTTCCCGCGGCGGATCGGAAAAGGACCTTCTGTCTCGTGGCCTCCCCCGACTCCCTGCAATCGTCCTTCCGGATCCGCCAAGATGCCCTGGTATATTCTTCGCTGCCGAACCGCGGGTGCCATCTGATCCACGAGCTTCGACCAGGCCGGCAGGCGTGGCTGCACGTGGTCAGGGGAAGAATCCAACTCCTCCATCTTGATCTCATTGCGGGAGATGGGGTCGCTTTTCTTGACGAACTTGCCGTCTCTGTCACGGCGCTGGAGCCATCGGAACTCCTTCTCTTTGATCTCGCTTGAGGATCCTGCCGCAGAGATCGCAGGAGACGGAGCTTGGGCGTTCTGGACACTGGCATTTCTTCCGGGACTCTTTCCGAGGTGGTCAAGCAGACTCCCCGTGATTATCCCATTCAAGGTGAGGGGCGGCCTGCCGATGGACGGATGCCCACGAAGAGATTAATGGAGTTTCCGGCAGCAGCTCGCACACGCGGTGGGATACGTGTGGAAAGTCCGCGTCTCGGACCGGACGTAGCACGTCCAGCATCGCTGCCAATCCGCACGGATCTGTTCCACGATCCCGCAGTGGCGGCACAGGAGCTCGGACGGTCCCGGCCGCGCATTCCTTTTCTCGGTGGCCCCTGTCATAGTGGATACCTCATAGCATAGGGCGGAGCGCCAGTCCGTGCGCGGCTCCCGCGTGAAGTTGGCGACGCTGCGCAGCACCCGATTTCCCTGCCGCTCTACATCTCCTCTCCCATAGCGCCGGCGCCCGGATCGGGGGCGGCCTTCCTCTCGGGAATTTCGCTGATGAGCGCATCGGTCGTCAGGAGCAGCGATGCCACGCTCGCCGCGTTCTGAAGCGCGCTGCGGACGACTTTCGTCGGGTCGATCACGCCGAATTTCATCATATCGCCGTACTCCAGCGTCTCGGCATTGAAACCGAAGTTGGTGTCCTTCGCTTCGCGCACTTTGTCGATCACGATCGCGCCTTCCACGCCCGAGTTCGCCGCGATCTGCTTGACGGGCGCCTCCAGCGCGCGGCGGATGATGTCGACTCCGGTCTTTTCGTCGTCGCTCAAGGTCTTCACCTTGATAAGCGCCTTGGCGGCCCGTATCAGGGCCACGCCGCCGCCCGGAAGAATTCCCTCCTCGACCGCGGCCCGCGTCGCATGGAGCGCGTCCTCGACGCGGAGCTTCCTCTCCTTCATCTCGATCTCGGTCGCCGCGCAGACATGGATCTGCGCCACGCCGCCCGCGAGCTTCGCCAGGCGCTCTTGGAGCTTCTCCTTGTCGTAGTCGGACGTGGTCGTTTCGATCTCTTTCCTGATCTGGCCGATGCGCCCCTGGATCGCTTTCGCATCACCGACACCCTCGATGATCGTCGTGTTTTCCTTCTCTACCACGACCTTCTTCGCGCGACCCAGCATCGTGAGGTCGATCTTCTCGAGATCGATCCCGAGGTCCTCAAAGATCGCGGTCCCACCGGTCAGGACGGCGATGTCCTGCATCATGGCTTTCCGGGGATCACCGTAGCCGGGCGCCTTGACAGCGCAAACATGGAGTGTCCCACGGAGCTTGTTGACAACGAGGGTAGCCAAGGCCTCGCCATCGATGTCCTCTGAGATGATAAGAAGCGGTTTCCCCGTGTGGGCGATCTTTTCGAGGAGCGGAATGAGATCCTTGGCCGCCGAGATTTTCTTGTCGTGGACCAGAATGTAGCAGTCCTTGAGGGTTGCCTTCATTTCCTCGGGTTCAGTAACAAAGTAAGGCGAGACGTAGCCCTTGTCGAACTGCATGCCTTCGACCCATTCCACGTAGGTCTCGAGGCCTTTGCCTTCTTCGACGGTGATCACGCCGTCCTTGCCCACCTTCTGCATGGCCTCCGCAAGCATCTTACCGATGTCCTCGTCTCCGCCGGCCGCGATCGTGCCGACGTTGCGAACTTCGGAGATGTCATCCAAACGAACGGGCTTGGAGAGCCGCTTGAGTTCGCCGACGATGGTCTAGACGGCCTTGTCGATGCCGCGCTTGAGGGCGATCGCGCTGGCGCCGGCGGTGACGTTCTTGAGGCCTTCCTCGTAGATCGCCTCCGCAAGCACGGTGGCGGTCGTCGTGCCGTCACCGGCGTCGTCATTGGTCTTCGAGGCGACCTCCTTGACCATCTGAGCGCCCATGTTTTCGAAAGGCTCCTTGATCTCTATTTCTTTGGCGACAGTAACGCCATCCACCGAGACTACCGGAGGGCCCCACTTCTTCTCGATGAGCACCGCCCGGCCGCGCGGGCCGAGCGTGACCTTGACGACGCGAGCGAGCTGCTTGACGCCGCGACGGATTCCCTCGCGTGCCTGGTGGTCAAAGGCAATCATCTTGGCTGCCATGGTTTCTCCTTTATCTTCCTACTTGTTGAGGACCGCTAGGATTTCGTTCTCGTGCATGATGAGGTACTCCATGCCGTTCAGCTTGACTTCGGAACCGGCGGAACCATCGAAGAGAACTCGGTCGCCCTTCTTCACTTCAAGGGCCTTGACTTGGCCGTTCTCGAGGATCCGGCCGGGACCCACGGAGATCACGGTACCCTGCTTGGGCTTTTCCTTGGCGGTGTCCGGCAGGACAATCCCGCCCGCAGACTTCTTTTCCGCCTCGTTCCGTTCCACGACAACCCTGTCGTGCAAAGGCTTGATCGATTCCATAGATGAACCTCGTTAATCAAAAGCTCGATGTCACCGCGGTAAAGTGCCCCAATATGTCCTTCTCGTTCGCGTCTCCTTATCACGAGCCGGGAGCGTCACTCGGTTTCACCGTCGACGGCGATTTCAGGATACGCCGTTTTCCCTTCAGCACCCCGCTATCGATCTCCCAGGCAAGCTTCTGAAACCTCTTGCGCGTATCAGCCGTGTGAGCGAACTCGGCCCCGAGGGCGTAGCCCTTCGGTTCCTCTCCTTCACCCAACGCACTTCGGCCGGGAGCGAGATCCGGAATCCGTTGGGGAAAGACAGTGTGAGCCCCTTGGCCGCTCATCGATATCCGGGTGAACGAGGCCGGAGATGCAAAGACCCTCGACCGAGAGATCGAGCGTGTGCCCCGGGAAAAGCCGCCTCGCGCCGCGCACCTCAGCCTGTAGAGTTATCCGGCAGCGGAACGCACGGGACCCTCTGTTTTTTTCCATCGCCTCACCACATGGGCCTGAATCGCCGTTGCTGCTTGCTCAGGCGGCACCCCGGCAACCGCATCTTTACAAGCATGTGGCTGCCGGCCTGATGCGCCCACGACGTCAGTGCCGCTTGAGCTACTCTATCGTACGGGCGCAATCTTCCGTCCCAATCGGGTCCGTACCCGTCCGGTAACAACTACCTGATCCTTCCCCTTCTGGTCGATCAAGAGTCGGTACAGTACTCCTCCGGTTTAAGGCGAGATGCGTTCCGGCCAGTCTCGGGGGGAGCGGGCAAAAACGCCAGTGATCCTGTCGAACCGATCGAGATCTCCATTCAAATCGGACAGGGCAAGCATGAATCCGCCCGGGCCTACGACCAGGGGAGACGGATCTCTGCAGTCCCCTATGTTTGTTCTTCATTACGCAATGAGTGCAGCAATCCACGTGCCACTTCGACCTAAATGGCCCGTAATAGAGGAATTTCCCTGACAATCTCTCGATTCCGCTCCGCTTCGCTCGGAATAAGCAGGGCGGCGAATTTATTCCCTTCCCAGGTCTACATAGGGCCGTAAACAGGACCATTCGTGGTGGTCCTTCTCATCGATCAAATTGATTTCTATCTCCACCATTATGATTCCCTTCAGGCGACATGAACGCTCGGAAGCGACGGGGAGGGCCCGAGCAGGCGTTCTACATGGTGGGGGGCATTAACGAGGTCCTCGAGAAGGCGAAAAAGATGGCGCGCGCATGATTTCTTCGGGATGTGGCCTGCCATTTGCTCTATTACACACAGATGCAACTACTAACCGCAAGACAGATCGATAGGGTTCTCGAGGTGATCGACTCTCTCGGACTCAAGCGAGACGCGATCGTGGTGCCCCGCCCCGCTGCGAAGGTCGGCGGCGAGACCGTCATGCTCGATGGCAAACTTCTCATCTCCGCCCCTTACGGTACGAGATTCAACCCTTGGTTAGCGGGGCTCCATGGGCGGCTTCTGAGTATGAAGGATCAAATGTCGGATGTGACTCCTGAGTACGATGTGGGGGGTGAAGGGTAGCGGGCCGGTGGTAACCCGTAACCTATGCAGATCATTAACGGGGAGACAACGAATGAGATACGAGGCAACTTTATCATCCCGTAGTTTGGCCTGATCGAGGATGAATTCATAAATCTCCGAGGTGTGTGTGTCTTTACGCTTCGTACGACGAATACCGCCGCGCCCTGGGCGGGAGCGCTGTTCCCAAGGCCCGCGCCATGGACCCCGAGGCGATCCTATACAGATGACCGCGCTCTTTGGAGGCTGTCCCTCTTGGGCCTACACGCCTGTTGGCGGAGAAAGGTAGATCCATGCTGCTCATTCTAATGGCGCTTCTTTTGGCTTTCATCGGCGGACTTGTCTACGGGAGCTTCTTCGAGTGGACGCTCCACCGGTTTATGCTGCACCGACCGCTTCTCTTCGTAACCTATCCCTTCAAGGCGCACGCGATCACGCACCATGAGACGTTCGGCTCAGGGTGGAACTACCACCTGCGAAGCGAGGCGCATCGGAACCTCGTGACGATGGCTTGGTGGAATGCGCCGGTCTTGTTTGTCACCAATGCCCCGTTGGGCGTCCTGGCCGCATGGCTGATCGGGTCGTGGTGGATCGTGCCGGGCTTCATGGCCGCGGTTTTCCTCTACTATGGCCTGTACGAATACCTCCATTGGTGCATGCACGTGCCGGGTCCCCGCTGGTTTCAATCGACCCGCCTCTTCCGCTGGATCGACCGGCACCACCGGCTGCATCATCTTCAGCCGATGCGGAACCTGAACGTGGTATTCCCGATCGCGGATTTTGTCTTTCGAACCCGGCTCTCTCGAGCGCCGATGCAGGGATAGTCGTCCGAAACTTCGTGCGGCGGCCCTTCAGCCTCCGGATGACTTCCGCGATGGCGGTCGAGATCGCAAGGGACTATTGGATAGTGGCTGATTTTGTTAAGGTGACCCCGTGACTATGGACAAAATCGAGGGGCTGCGCGATGCGATTCTTCGACTGCACGGCTGCGATGCGAGATATATTGAATCCGTGCCGGTCGTGGAGTCGTTTCGTGAAGAGGTCGTGTGGCAAGGCGTCGTGGAGGTCTTCGAACTCATTGGCCATCCTAGAGTACGCCGGTGCTACGCTTGGGGTCATGCCTACGGATCGGGCGACAAGGAAACCCGGTATTTCGCGGTCTTGGAGGTGCCCCCCGTTGACTCTCCCACGGCGGCTGTTCGATCATCGATCGCCAACGATTACAGGCGAACCGATAGCTCGCCGGTACAGAAGGGGATATGAGGGCACTACCCGCTTTTGATTGGTAACGTGTCTCCTTCCCCTTCGCTATCTGACGGATGACGAAGAGAAGCGGCTTCTCGCGGCCTGCTCGCCGGCGCTGCGATCCATCGTTCTCTGCGCGCTCTACACCGGCATGCGTCGCGGCGAGATCCTTGAGCTCAAGTGGGAGGACGTCGACCTCGACCAGCGGCTCATTCGCGTCCGCCTCACGAAGAATAAGCGGACGCGCTACATTCCCATCAACGAGTCGCTCATGGCCGTGCTCACGCGCGCAGCGGCGCTACGATGGATGCTCCTACGTCTTCGCGAACCCCGATACACGCGACCGCTGGTGCGACAAGAAGATCGACTGGGAGTACACGATCCGGCCGGCAATGCTGAAAGGATTCCGGTTTTATGACCTGAGGCACACCTTCGCCTCGCGGCTCGTCCAGGCGGGCGTGCCCATCAAAGCCGTCCAGGAACTGCTCGGGCACGGGAGCATCGTGATGACGATGCGCTACTCGCACCTTGCGCCGGGAGATCTGAGGCGGGCTGTGGAGCTGTTGGGAGTGGGCGGGAGGTGTCCACAGGCGCCACTACAGGTAGTGGCCCCAACCACTACGCAACTCGCTACGCGGGTCCCTCCGCGAAACAGCAACGAAGGGTCGTAAAACACAACTCCTTGCACGACAACAAGTAAAGGCGAGGGTGACGGGGCTCGAACCCGCAACCTGTGGATCGACAATCCACTGCTCTAACCAATTGAGCTACACCCCCACGAAAGCGCGGCGACGTACATATAAGGCCCGAACCGCGCGCCGTCAAGGAGCGGCGGGCTCATCCTTCGGAATGCCACGATGAAATCCCCAATACCGCGCGGCAGGACGGGCAATAGTACATCTTTTCCCGCACGTAAATGGATATCTCCGTCTCCGTCGTGCAGAGCGTCTCCCACGACACCGGCGCGCGACAGTAAGGACACACGGGCCCTTCATCCCGCGAGGCGCCCCTCTCCGCGTCCGCGGACCGCCGACTTCGCCTTCGCCGTACCCCCCGGCTCACGCGCCGAATCATACTCGCGCCGCCCAGATCGGGTCAAAGAAAGATACCTGCGGACTGTTACATAATATTTTCAAATAATATCGTAACAGGACCATGGGCACCAGAAGCTGCTCCCTTCCATGGACGGCGCTTGCCACGTATCATCTATAGCCGCCCCCATCCGCCCCGTTCGGCGGCCAAGGTTTTCCCTCGCTACCCACAAGGAGGAACGATGCGATATTTCGGAGCGATCGCCGCGCTGCTTCTGGTCGCCCCCCGGGCGAATGCTCAGGATGCCAAGGAGGAATTCGCCGAAGCGGCCAAGAAGGCGGGCGCGTTCGCAAGCTACGCCTTCGAGGGCCAGACGGAAATCGAACTGCCCGACATGTTCGGCGCCGCCGCGGGAGACCTCGAACCTCAGAAGTTCGAAGGCAAGTTCCAGAAGGACGCCGGAACGTACCTCCGCACCGCCACGCACGAGTACGTCATCATCGACGGCAAGATCGCCATGCGCCCGCTCGCGGAATGGAAGCGAGTGGAAGAGGACGAAAAAGACCCCGCGGCCCAGGGCCGCATGATCCAACGGCTCTTCCAGGGTCTGGGATTCAAGCCCATGAAATCGCCCCACGACCTTCTCTCGAAATTGGGCGCCAAGATCAAGAAGGCCAAGAAGCTCGACAAAAAGGAAGCGATCGGAGACGTGGAATGCGCCGTCCTCGAAGCGGACCTGACCGATGACGGCGCGCGGCAAGCCCTCGAGGACATGATGCCTTCCGGCCGGTTCATGGGCGCCATGGGCGAAGCCGAATACTCCGGAAACGCCAAACTCTGGGTCGACCCCGAGGGCCGGATCGTCAAGTATCTCATCAAAGGGACCATGACGCGCAACGCGGGCGGCATGGAACTGGAATGGTCCGCCCACCGGACCGTCACGCTGTCCGACAACGGCTCAACGACCGTCGAAATACCCGAAGCGGCCAAGAACGCGATCGAGAAGAAGAAGTAGCCATCCCGCCCGCACGAAACAGCCCTCGGAAGCGGCCCTTCCGAGGGCTTTCTTTTCCGCTGAACCGCGCTCTCGCCCCCTCGTTCATTAATCCAGCGGCTTCGCGGGTATCCTTCTATAATGCGCGTCATGTCCCCCTCGAAAGTCATCGTCAAAACGCCCGACCGCGCCAAGCTGATCCTCCAAAATATCCTGACGATCCTGCTCTTGATCCTGTGCGCCGCCTCCGTCATCGTCGGACTGCGGCACCGTTCCACCGCCGCCGACCTGCTCACGCGCGAAGCGCAGCGGCGGCGCGTCGCCTGGAAGATGCAGAGCCTGCGCGACGACCTCTGGCGCGCCGATCGCCTGGCCCGCGCCGGCCGCTCGCCCGACGAGATCGAATCCATCAAGACCCTCGCCGACGCGATCGCCACCGGCGCGTACGAAATCCTGTCGATGCAGCCCGAAAACGACGAAGCCCTCACGCTCGCCGGACGCGCGTACGAACTGCGGCACGATTTCGCCACCGCCGAAGCGCAGTACACCCAAGCCTGCGACGCGGTCGAATCCGTCGGGCGTGATCCCGACGGCAAGCCCGCCTACTTCTCCATCTCGAGCATGTTTCGCGGTCTCCTGCGCGTACGCCTCCTGCTGCGGCGGACGCTCTTGGATCCTTCCGAACGCGCCGCCCTGAAGGACCTGCACGAGCAGGCCATGCGCGACCTCAACCGCGCCATGAACCGCCTGCCCGACCCGCTGCAAAAATGCCTTCTGCTGGCCGGCCTTCAGATCTGCGACGACAAACCGCGTCTCGCTGTGGGATCCTGTTCCGTGGCGATCGAGACCGATCGCACCGAATGGTTCGCGCTCCTGATGCGCGGCGTCGCCCGCCTCTGGCTCAAGGAGGACTCCGAGGCCCGCGATGATTTTCTCAACGCCACCCAAGTCTATCCATACGCGGCCGAGCCGCATGCCTACCTCGGCGCCGCGCTCCTGCGGCTGGGCAAGCGCGGCCCGGCGATCGAGGCGCTGGGGGAATCCCTGACCCGCGACCCTAACTTCTTCGAAGCCTACTACCTGCGCGGCCTGCTCTTTCAAGAAGAGGGACTCTACGAAGAGGCCGCGCAGCATTTCCGCGTTTCCGTCCAGCTTCGGCCCGGCCACTCCGACGCGGCGCGGCGGCACGCGGACATGGCGCTGGAAGCCTGGACACGCGGCGGCCAGCGAGACCGTTCGTTGCTGGACCTGGCCGTCGAATCGGCGACGTCGCTGCTGAACGCGCACCCGGAAGACCCTTCCGCCTGGATCTTGAGGGCCCGGCTCCACGAAGCGCGGGGCAGGATCGAAGCGGCCGAATCCGACGCGGCCGCCGCCATTCGCGCGGCGCCGGACGCCGCGGACGCCTACCGCGTGCGCGCGGAACTGCGGGCCGGCCGCGGCGCCTGGAAAGAGGCGGTGCAGGACTGGTCGGAGGCGTGGAACCGCGCCAAGGAAGCCGAGCCGAAGAACGCTTATCGCCGGGCCCGCGCCCGGGCCCTGGCCCGGTCCGGGGAGGCCGACGAAGCGCTCCGAGAATTCGACGCGCTGCGGGCGGAGGATCCGCACGATCTCGCCCTGGCGATCGACCGTCTCGACGCGCTGGCGCGCGCCGGCCATCCGGATCGCGCCCTGGCCGACTCGGAGGAGCTTTTGGGACATCCGGCCGCGACCTCCCGAGTGCACGCCTTCCGGGCCGCCCTCTTCCTGGATCGAAAAGATTATGACCGCGCGATCGCGGAAGCCACCGCCGCCTACGAGGCAGACACGGCCAACGTCGACGCGCTGCTGACCCGCGCCCGCGCCCGCGCCGCGCGAGGAGATAGGGAGCCGGCCCTACAGGACCTTCAAAGGGCCGCGGAGCACGCTCCGGGCCGCCTGGAGGAAATCAAGAAGATCATGAGCGCCGTGAGGGGAGACGAATAAGATTTCTAATTGAATTCACATATTCCACGGTTACAATATCCCGCCGATACCCCGCTTCCTGGAGGCCCGCGGCAGGAGAGAGCCCGGCCGGAACCCCCGAGACCGTTTTCGACGCGAGCGCCGAAGCAGGGGGGACATGCGCATCGAGGTCCGGAACGAATCCCATCACTATGTCACGGGCGACGAAAAGCGGTCGGGTCGATCTCTTTCAAAAGTGCCGCAACTTCACCCGACACAAGGAAGCTGAAGCCAACGGGCTGTATCCGTACTTCAAGGCCATCGAAAGCGGCGCGGACGCCGAAGTGATCATCAACGGCAGGAAGATGATCATGATCGGCTCGAACAACTACCTGGGCCTGACCTCCCATCCCAAAGTCAAGGAAGCCAGCCGGCGCGCCGTCGAGCGGTACGGCAGCGGCTGCACCGGATCGCGGTTCCTCAACGGAACGCTCGATCTGCACGAAGAGCTGGAACGCCGCCTGGCCAAATTCATGCGCAAGGAAAAGTGCCTGCTCTTTTCGACGGGCTTCCAGACGAATCTGGGAGCGATCTCGACGCTGGTCGGCCGCGACGACGTCATCCTGTGCGACCGGATGAATCACGCCAGCATCATCGACGGCTGCCGCCTCGCGTTCGGGCGCACGATCAAGTACAAGCACAACGACATCCAAGACCTGGAGCGCATCCTGACGTCGGTCGAGATGGAGGAATCGCAGGGCGCCGTCCTGGTCATCACCGAAGGCGTCTTCAGCATGGAAGGAGATCTCGGCAATCTGAACGAGATCGTCGCCTTGAAGAAGCGCTTCGGGTTCCGCATTCTGCTGGACGACGCGCACGGCATCGGCGTTCTGGGAGCCCACGGACGCGGCGCGGCGGAGCATTACGGCGTCGAGAAGGAATCCGACATCATCATGGGCACCTTCTCGAAGTCGTTCGCCTCGCTGGGGGGATTCGTCGCGGGAGAAGCCGCCGCGATCGACTACATCAAGCATCACGCCCGCGCGCTTATCTTTTCCGCCTCGATGCCTCCGGCCGCGGTCGCGGCGGTGCTGGCGGCGCTGGACATCCTCGAGAAGGAGCCCGAGCGCCGGGAACGGTTGTGGAAAAACACCCGCAAGATGCAGCAGGCGTTCCGCGCCCTCGGCTTCGACATCGGAAAAACACAGTCGCCCGTGGTGCCCCTCATCATCGGCGACATCGACCGGACCATGCTCTTCTGGCGGGAGCTCTTCGAGGCGGGCGTCTTCGTCAATCCGATCATCCCCCCCGCCGTTCCGCCGGACCTCGCGCTCCTGCGTACGAGCTACATGGCGACGCACACGGATCAAATTCTGGATCGGGTCATCGGAATCATGGAAAAGATCGGAAAGAAAGTCGGCGTCATCTAAAAGTCCGATGTCGGATGTCCGTCGTCTAAGGTCCGAAGTCCAAAGTCGCATGAGCCTGGATATCCAGCCGGTCCGGACGGCGAAAGACCTCGACGCGTTCATCCGCCTGCCCTGGGCGTTGTACGGGGGGAATCGAAACTGGATCCCGCCCTTGATCTCATCCGAGCGACGGCAACTGGATCCGGCGCGCAATCCCTTCTACCGGCACGCGGAGGCGCGCCACTTCCTCGCCCGCCGCAACGGGCGCCTCGTGGGCCGCGTGTCGGCGATCACCAACTCCCGTCATGCGGAGTTTCACGGCGAGAACATCGGCTTCTTCGGCTATTTCGAATCCGAAGACGACCCGGACACCGCGCGCGCCTTGCTGGCCGCCGCCGAAGGATGGATCCGCGCCCAAGGGCTCGACCGCATCCGCGGCCCCGTCAACCCTTCCATCAACGATCCGTGCGGCCTGCTGATCGAGGGGTTCAAATGGCCTCCGTTCGTGCTGATGACGGTGAACCCGGAATATTATCCCCGCCTGGTCGAGGCCGCCGGATACGCCAAGGCCAAGGACCTCTACGCGTACATCCTGCTGGACACGGACGTGGTCCGCGACAAGGTGGCGCGCGTTGCCGCCCAGGTGTCCGAGAGGTCCCGCGTCACGCTGCGAACGCTCGATCTCTCGCGCTTCGAAGATGAGCTGGGCTTGATCATGGAGATCTACAACGACGCCTGGAGCAAGAACTGGGGGTTCGTCCCCATGACGCAAGCGGAGATCCGATTCGCGGCCGAGGACCTCCGTCCCGTCGTCCTGCCGGAACTCGTGTACTTCGCCTATCTCGACGGCGCTCCCGTGGGATTCTCGCTGGCGTTGCCGGACATCAATCACGCCCTGCGCCGCGCCAACGGCCGGCTTTTCCCGTTCGGATGGTTCTATTTCCTCAAGCCGATCCTGCGAAAGATCCCCGCCTTCCGGATCCTGGCCCTGGGCGTGAAACGGGCGCACCAGCATTCCGGAATCGGAGCTCTTTTTTACGACATGTACATGAAGGCGAACCAGAAGCTGGGCTACAAGGCCGCGGAGCTCTCGTGGACCCTGGAGGATAACGAACCGATGAACCGGCCGATCCGGCAGATGGGGGGAAAGCCGTACAAGATCTACCGGATCTATGAGAAGGCGATAAACCAGAAGCCAGGAGTCAGAAGCCAGGAGCCAGAATAAGAGGAAGGCGTTTCGCTCCCTTTTATGGGCCGTACATCTCCAACGCCTTCGGGCGGGCGACGAACAGCCGGTCGCCGAGCCACGCGACGGGATTGATCGGCGCGCCCCCGCCATGGATCTGAAGCACCACGTCGTCAAAGCGGTGCGCCACGGCCCCCTTCTCGCTCTTGTTCAACACCAGGGCGACGGGCCCGCTTTCGGTCGCGCCCGGCGCCGTCGCGTGGGGGATGGCCACGGTCACCACGTGAGCGTCCGCCGCCACCCATTGAAGGAGGCCGTCCGCCGTCGGACGCGCAGACGGCACCACGGTTTCCCACGCTACTTCGAATTTCTTCTCTTCGGCGTTGATGCGAAAGGCCGTCAGGTAGGCCTTCCGATCCGCCGCGATCCGCGCATTCGTCTCGCTGTAGAGATAAACCGTATTTTCCGCGTCCAGCGTCACCCAACCCGAAAACGGCGCTCCCGGCGTCGAATGCAGCGACCTTGAGAGGGCCCGATCCCCCTGGAACTCCGGGCAGGAATCCAGCGTCGCGATCCTCTCTCCCGTGACGGCCGAGAAAATCGCCGCGCGCATCGGGTTCATCGCCGCGCGCGCTGCCGGCAACGCCAGGACGGCCACCCACTCGGCGTTGGCCGCCATCGCGAAGGAGGCGACGTTTCCCGGAAAATGCCGTGACAACGGCGTCTCCATCGCCCGGAAGTCCGGGCCCGGCCTGGGTTGCAACGAGACGCATCGCAGAACGTGCCCGCGCATGGACGGCTCGATCACCCACAGCCGTCCCGATTCGGCGTCCACGAGCATTCCGGGAAGCCGGTTGCCCAACGCCGTCCGCTGGCGCCGGTCGGCGCCGTCCTCTCGCGACAGGTAATGAATCTCCGCTGTCTGAACATTGTTCTGATTACGGTTCGCCACGACCGTCACGAAATCATCGAAGTACGGCGCGTAGAACGTGACGTCGCCGGCATCCGGCTTACTGCCGACCTCCAGGCTTCGCGCCCACAGCGCGCGCCCCGTTTCGTCGTCCACGCAGACGATGCGCGCGCCGTCCTCTTTCGACAACGTAGGGCGGCTCAAACAGAGCTTGCACCGCAACGGATTGGCGCACGTTTGGGCGTCGTGATCCATCGACGCGGCTTCCGCAAGAGGCAGCGCCTCGCGCCGGTCGAAGTGGGCCCGCTCGAAGAGGAGCAGGCGCCCGTCCACGGCGTGAACCTGACGAACGACACATCCCTCCCGAAAGCCTCGGAATCGCCACCGCACCTTCCCGCTCGCGAGGTCGAACGACGCCGCGAGCGTCTCCCACACCACGGCCACGGCGTGATCCCGGGTGAACGCGGCCGCGATCACTCCGGGACGTCGAGACGGCGGCCACGCTCCGGCCGCGAGGGTGAGTTCCCGCTCGTCGCTCCCCCGGCGAAACGAAATCCGCACCGCATCGCCCGGGGCGACCGATCGTCCGGCCTCCAGATCGGCCGCGTCCACGGCGCGGCCGTCGGCGGCGAAGATCACGTCTTCCTTCATCAATCCCGCGTGTTCCGCGGGCGATCCGGGAAGGATCTCTTCGACCCGCGCTCCCGCCCCATCGGGGGAATCCCCGCAGACGACGCCGATCCATCCGACCGGAAACGCCGCCGACCATCGCACACGGCGGTTCCGGACATCCCAAAGCTCCACCGACGAACCGCGAACCAACAGCGCCAGGTCGGTCCCGAAGGAGAGCGGCGCGAGGCCTTGGATCGGCAAGGGGAAGTAGGCCGCCGAAAGCTCGCCCGATCGGGATTCGTCGTTCGCCGCCGGCGCGAGGGAATCCCATTCGGCCAGCTTCCGGATCGGAAGCCGGGGCGCTGGAGGAGGGGGCGGCCGGAGCGCTTTCGCCGCCTCCAGGGCCCGGGCCACGTACTCCTCGACGGGCGTCTCGCGGGCGCCGTCGCGGACGCGCCGCCCCTTGAAGCGGTCCTGCATCTTTTTCAGCTCTTCCTCGAGGCGCCGGGAATCTCCCAACTTCTCCAGCGCTTCGATGAGCTTCTTCTGAAGCTCCTGCGTCCATTCCTTGGGGTATCGCTCCCGGAATTCCCTGAGGGTCGAGGCCGCCTTGTCCCACTGCGCTTTCTCGACAAAGAAATCCGTCAGGCGCTGGAAGGCTTCCACCGCCGCTTTGCTGTCCGGAAACAGATCGATGATTTCCCGCAGCGCCTCGGGCGCCTGTTCCGCCGCTTTCTTCAGCATCTCCCCGGCGGCTTTTTCCACCGACTCGTATACCGGGGCGCCGTAGTCCTCGACCAAGCGACGGATCCGGTCCGAGGCCTGCTTCCAGGCCTGTTTCCAAACGTCCTCGCCCTCCTGCTTCTTGAGGCGATCATTGGATTTCTGGATCACGGCCTGGTATTCCTCGACCGCCTTGCGCGCGTACATTTCGCCTTCCGGCGTGCCTTTCTTGTCGCGCGCGATCTGCTCGTATCTCTCGGCCAGGAGCCGGGAGGCCTCCGCCAGCGTGGCATCGTCGTAGGCGAAGCCTTTGGCCGTTTGGAGGAATTCGATCGCCTGGGAGGCCGACGTCGCCTCCATCTTGCTTCGCTCCAGATAAATGGCGTACAGCTCCGTCTTGATCTCCCGGCATTTCCGGGCGAACTTCGGATCGCCTTCGGCGGCTTTCACGAAGTGGAGGTAGGCCTCCGCCGCCTCATTCAGTCGATCGTTGGCGCGCATGAGATCGCCGAACTCCAGGAACGCGGCGGGATTGGGAGGGCTCTGTTCCAGTCGCGCCGCGAATTCCGCGCGCAACGTCTCGACGTCCGTGTAGAGGAGGAGCGAGTCCGCGGTGGTCACGACCAGGTACCGGCCGGCCACGAGCAGATTCCCATGTTCGTCGGGCTCCTGCCACTCGGCCTCCCGAGGATCGTTGACCCAGCGCCACGTGACGCCGTCGAAGATGGCCAGCGTCCCCTTGCCGCTCTTTCCGGCCGTGTACGTCGGCAAGTACAGCAGCCCCCCGTGAATCGTGCCCAGCCCGCTGCGCTGGACGTTCGATTCCACGAGGCGGTGCCAGGTTCCGGCGGGAAACCGGGGCTCTCCCCCTTCGTCCTTTTGCGGGCTATCCGTCAGCCGCATCACCATCGATTCCATGCCGTACATGTTGCCCCCGCCGCCCAGCACCAGCATGTCCCGGTACTCCCCGATCATGCGAACGATATTCTGCCACTTGAACGGCTTGTGATCGGAAATCGGCACCGTCAGCTTGACCGCGTCGCCGGTCGCCATGTCGAACACTTGAAGCTCATACTGGTCTTGAGGCAAGGCATAGATTCGGCCCCGATGAAGGACCAGCGGGCTGGCGTACCGGATGAATGGATTGGCTTCGAACTGCCCGAACATGCCCCGGGAACGGCCGGACACGCGGGGATACTTCGACATCCAAAGCACGGACCCCGTGAACGCGTTGAGGGCCGCCATGACGCCCAGATTGGTGTGCGCGTAGACGACGCCTCGATCCGCCACGATCATCGTGAGATACGTCACCGACGAGCTCGCCACGCCGAAGCCCCACGGCCCTCGCCCGGCGCTGGTGACGGACGCCAGGAAACGTTCCCAGATGGGCCGTCCCGTGCGCCGGTCCAGGCAAAGCACGCGCGAATCCTGCTCTCCCATCGGAGAAGTGCACAAACCCACATAGAGCCGATCGTCCACCACCACCGGCGGGCTGCAAAAAGAGAAGTTGCGGTCGAGGAATTCGAGCTTCATCTCCCGCGCGACGTTCCACCAGGACTCCAGATCGGTATCCCAGACCACTTTTTGATTGCGGATGTTGAGGCACACGAGCCGCTGGGTTCCCAGGAAGTAGTCGGGGATCCCCGCCACATTGGTTTCGCGAAGGGGGCGTTCCGTGTAGAGGGTTGCGAACGCGTGCTCTCCATCGATGGTCACGCCGATGAACGGCCGGCCGTACGGCATGGTTCCGGCCATCTGGTTCGGCGGCACTTTGACTCTGACGGGCTCTCCCTCGGGAAACCGCCAGTAGACGCCTTCATTCGGATGGGAAGGACTGCTCCCCACTTTGGAGGGATCGACGGCCAAGACTCGGCTGCCGTTGCTGAAGAGGACGTAGTCGCGGCCGTCCAGGCGCGTGGCGGCCGGAACATAAGGAAAGTCCTGCGACTGGACCGTCCGTTGAGCGGGCACCGGGCGCCGTGCCCGCCCGCGAATCACCTCGCGCCGGACATCGCCGGAGAAATCGTACGTCCACCGCTTGATCTCGTTTCGAACGCCCGTCACCGCGCGACCTTGCCGTCCCCCTCCGTCCCGAACGTCGGGCGTTTTCTCGGCCGCGCTTCCGTCCGGACCGCGCGGCTCGATCCGGATCTCCGACACGAGTCGGGCCAGCGTCGTCTCGCGATCTCCCACCCGGATCGGACCGTCGATCGTGCGGCTCTCGATGTGCTGGCGCAGCCAGTTCAGCGCCACCTCGTTGCGCCATTGCTCCGCCGCGAAGGCCAGACGCGCGGCCGTCAGGTGAGGGGGGATGTCGCTGTCGGGGTACGTTTCCAGGAGCCGGCGCCAATAGAAGGCGGCTTCCTGAAGCCGGCCTTCCTCGAAGTACAGATTGCCCAGAAGGTCCAGCGCCTCGTCCGCCACGGTCGAAAAGAAATACTCGTCCACGAACCGGCGCAGCGCCGCCCGGTCTCCGGATTCCCGCGCCCGCTGGTACTCCAATCGGGCCGGGCCATCGTGAACGCCTCGGTAATACTCCAACGCCTCCTTGGGAAGATCGGCGAACAGGCGATTCAAATGCTCGGTCAAGCTGATCCACTTGGGTTTGGCGGGATCGGACTGAACGAGTTTCTGAATGAGGCGGGGCTTGTACGCTTCCTCATAGGCGTGAAAAAGGCCCTTCCAATCCTTGGTTTCCAGATACCGCGCGACGCGGTCCAGAAAGTCCTTTCGAATGACATCGACATAGACTCCGTCGTCCTCCTGGGACACCGCCGGCGCGCTGCGTTCGACGGCCCAGACGGCCGGCAGGGCGGGTGGCGCGGCTCCGGCGAGGGCCGCCAAGGCGGCGCACACGCCGATCCCGCTCCAGCGGATGAATGCACTCACAAGCGCCTCCTCAAGCCAAAGGGCGGCCGCCATCCGGAAACGCTGAACCGGATGTCGGCGCGGAAAAATCCGCTTTCCACAAGGTAAGACGAACCAATCCGCTAATCATAGTACGTTCGAAAGCGGTGGCCCGTTCGGGCTAATTGAGTGGCCGGCCCGCGATCTTCCGTCCGACAACGCGAGAGGGGCGAGCGTTATTTGTACTGGCGAAGGAGCTCGATCAGCCGGCCGATCTCTTTGTGGACCGATCTAGACTGCGTGATGATGAGCAGCCCGTTCGTCAGCGTGACGTTCGTGTTGGAATTCTCGTCCCAACTCCGGCCGCCCGTGTTCGAATGAATCAGCTCCGTGAGGAATTCTTCCGAAATGACGCTCTCCGGTTCCTCCGTCAGGCTGAACATGGCGCCGGTCATCCCTCCGGCCGATGAAGGGTTCATGAGCTCGACGCGAGGTCCAGGAAAGTCCTGGAGCTTCAGAAAGAGATCGCGCACGTCGTAGATACGCGTGACGACGGACATGGGGGCCTTGTCCTTGGGAACGATGACCAGCACGCCCTCGCGGTAGACGGCGGTCAGATCCTTTCCGGACAGGATCAGTTTCAAGACGCTCTTCAGCAGGAGTTCCTTGATTTTGATCGTGACCCGGAGCTGCTCCTCACCCAACCGAGAACGGACATCGGAGTCGATATGGATGTTCAGGCCGCTGAATTCCCGAATGTAGTTGATAACGTTGTCGAAGGGAGCGTCCCTGAAGTCGAGGGAGATTCGCAGGGTCTCCAGCTTCTCGACCGCCCGCCGTTTCTCGGGATCCATGTCCCGGTCCTGAGCCACGGCGCGAGCCGCCAGCGCCAGCCACAGCGACGCGACCAAAACCACGGTCCTCGTGTTCATGATTCCCTCCCGAAGAGCATCGTATCCACGGCCGGGCCTCGGTTCAATCCAAACCGCGCTCCGGGCGACACGCCGGTGCCCGCCGCCGGTCCTTCAGCACCCATCATAGATCGGACGTCGGAGGCGCGGCGGGGTAAAAAAGGATATGTCGAATTCATAAGTCCGTGCGCGGTTTCTTGCTTTGCAGGAGCCGCACGGAGCGTTCATGACCGTACGATTAAGCGTCCTATGGTCAAGAACGCCTCGTACAGGGTTGCTCCGCAACCCTGTACGAACTTATGAATTCGAGGACTTAGCTCTCGGAGACCGTGATCTTGATGAGCGCACCGTAGAGATCGTCCGGTCCCCCCATCACGAAGCCTTGCGAATCGATCTTCCGGCACCCGCGAGTGATCGACCGTGTGGCCGTTCGGCCCGACTTGAGCAATTCTCGCACGAAGAGGGGCAGATAAGGATCGAGAGCGCTGAAATCGATATCCTCGACGTCTCGCAGTCGCCGATCCGGCAAGGCCGGCCCGAATGCCTCCACGGCGGCGCGATTGTACAGGACCAAACGCGCATCGCGGTTGAATCCCAGAATCGGATGAGGCTCGGCATCCACGAGTTGCTGGTACATGCTCAACGCCGCGATCCATCCTCGAAGCTGCTCGTTCAACCGCGCGAGTTCCTCCGTCTTCTGATGAAGCTCCGCGGAGACCGCCTCCAGGTTGTGGTCGCGTTGCTCCAGCAACTTCAGGACCTGCGTCACCTGCGTCGTTTCGCGGGCATGAACTTTGGTATGGTGGGTGTCCTGCTCCGCCTCTTTTTGTTCCAATTCGAAGAGGCGCTGCTTCAATCGACGGTTCTCATCGATCAACTTGCGAAGCTGGTCCTGCTCCAGATCCATGTGGTGTCCCGCCCTGAAAACCAGTATACCAGCTTACGGTGGTTCCACCATAGCGGCGCCGATCGATCCGGCCGGCTCCGGCCCACACGTCCCCCAGGTCCCGCCCGGTCCGATGTTCCACCACGATCCACGATCCGTCCGCCAGAAGCCCCGACCGGTTCAAATCCGCCACCGCCTCTTCCAGCCGCGGTCCCCCCTGGACGTCGTCATACAGCGCGTACGGAGGATCGACGAAAATCAGATCGAAGCGGCGATCCAAGCGCGCGAGCAGGACCGCCGCCTCGAGGGCGTCGCCGCGCAGGATGGCGGCGCGCTCGCGGAATTTCAATTTCGCCACGTTGCGCTGGACGGCGTCGAGGCATCGCGCATCCCGCTCGATGAACGCGCAGAAGGCCGCCCCGCGGCTGAGCGCCTCCAAACCGAGGCTTCCGCTGCCCGCGAAGAGATCCGCCGCGCAGGCGCCTTCGACGCGGGAACGCATGATCTCGAACACCGAAATCCGCATCCGCGCCAGGGCCGGGCGGATGTCCGCGCCAGGCACGCTGAACAGCCGCGCGCCCTTCGCCGACCCGCCCGTCAGATAGATGCCGCCCTTGGTCATGAAGATCCGATGTCCGATGTCCAAACGCGAAAGCATCACCTCCGGCGCGACTTCGAATCCTCTTCCAGGATGGCTTTTCGCCGGAGCAAATGATGGTAATGCTGGGCGAACCGGTGGGCTTCGTCGCGCACGTACATCAGGAGTCGCAGCGCGGGGGCGGATTTTTCGACCTTCACCTCGGACATGGCGGCGGAGTCGTCGTCCCACGCGAAGAGGGTCTCCTCCCGCTTCGCCAGCGCCAGGAGTCGGGGACGCGGGAACCCGTCGGCCCGCAGCGCCTCCGCCACGGCGCGAAGCTGTCCCAGGCCGCCATCGATCAGGAACACGTCGGGCATGACCCGCTCTTCGCGTTCCAGGCGCGCGAACCGGCGGCGGGCCACCTCCCGCACCGCCGCATAATCGTCGACGCCCCGAACGTCGCGGATGCGGTACCGGCGGTAGCCCGGCTTGAACGGCGCACCGTCGATGAACGCGACCAGCGAGCCGACCGTCTCGCCACCCTGGAGGTGGGCGATGTCGATCCCCTCGACGGTGCGCACGTTCGGAAGCCCCAGGACGCGGGAGAGGTCCGCCAGGCATTCTTCGGGATCGATCGGCGTGATGTCGCCTTCCACGTAATCGAATTCCGGCGAGTGACGTTCGAGCGCTTCGATCGATCGGAGCTGGTCGCGCAGGTCCGCGGCCCGTTCGAACTCGAGCGCGCGGGCCGCGTCCTTCATGCGCGCGGCCAGATCTTCCTTGAGCTTGGCGCGGTCCCCCCGCAGGAACGCTTTCAGGGAGGCGATGTCGGCCGCGTAGTCCTCCTTCGAGATCCTCGCCGCGCAGGGCGCGGTGCAGCGCCGGATGCTGTGGAGCAAACAGGGACGGAAGAATCGCCGCTTCTCGTCGTCCGCGCGCATCTCGATCTTGCAGGTGGCGAACCTGAAGATCTTCTGAAGGACCTTGACCGACTCGCGCAGATCGGAAGCGCTCGTGAACGGCCCCATCAGGTCGGCATTCACGTCATCGGTCTCGCGGACCACCCACACTTTGGGGAAGTCGTCGAACGTCGTGAGGCCCAACATGGTAAACGACTTGTCGTCCTTGAGCTTGACGTTGTACTTGGGCTGGGTGTCCTTGATGAGGCGCGCCTCGGCCAGGAGGGCGTCCACTTCGGTGGCCGTCGGCAGGACATCGACGTCGTGGATCTGGGAAATCATGGACTGGAGGCGGGGATCGATGTCGGGATTGGCGTGGAAGTACGAGGACACCCGCGCGCGGAGGCTCCTCGCCTTGCCGATATAGAGAACGCGCCCGCGCTCGTCCTTCATGAAATAGACGCCCGGCGTCTCCGGCAGCGCGGCGGCCTTTTCTCGAAGATGGTCCTGCGCCACGGCCTCATTATAGGGGCTCAGAGAGCGCTGTACCCGTTCCATGCGAAACCCCTTCTCTGTTCGCGGACCGGCTTGTAATATGTACGTCATTGAAATAGAATATGTACATGCCAAAGCGGACCACCGTTGAACTGGATGAACAGCTGCTGGCACGCGCCAAGCGTGCGCTTGGAGGAAGGACGACCCGCGCCACCATCGAGGAGGCGCTTCGCCGGGCGTCGGAACAGGCGGAAGACGCCCAGCAACGGAGGGCGGAAGATCAGCGGCGATATCTCAACGAACTTCCAGGTCGGGCCGACCTGGAAGTTCTGGCCTCGGAGGAGATGTGGCGGTAGCCGGCTGGATCCTGGACAAGAGCGCGGCCGCGCGCGCCGCCGATCCGGGCATCCTCCGGTCCTTGAGCGAAGTGGCGGGCCGGCTTTGCATCTGTCCGGTCGGTGAACTTGAGCAGTTATACTCCGCGCGGTCGGCCAGGGATTATGACGCCCTGAAGTCCCGCCTTGAAGGCAGCTTTGAGGTGCTGACCGCTCCTCTCGACCTATTTGATCGGGCGCTCGCCCTTCAGCGAGACCTCGCGCATCACCACGGGATGTGGCACCGCACCCCGACTCCCGACCTCCTCATCGCGGAAATCGCGCTGCATCATGGTCTCGGCATCATCCATGTGGATCGAGACTACGAGAGGATCGCGGAAATCCGAGACCTGAAGGTCCGGCGGATCGTCGGATCGCACGGACGTTAACGGCGCGATCGTGTAGGTTGCGAATTCCTGCGGCCGCTTTTAGAATACCGACCCTTCAGGAGAACGCATGGCCCCCGCGACCGAGGAAAAGAAAAAGCTCGAGCCGAAGTCGGAGATCGCCGACGTCGGTCCCTGCAAGCTGAACATCAAAGTCGAGGTCGGGGCCGACAAGGTCCACGAGCGCATCGAGTCGAAGTACCGGGAGCTCACCGCCTCCACCGAGCTTCCCGGGTTCCGCAAGGGCCACGTTCCGCGGCCGCTCCTCGAGCGCAAGTACGGAAAAGAGATCCTGGCCGAGATCAAGTTCGAACTTCTCACTTCCTCCTTCGAGGAGGTCAAGGAAGAACGCCATCTGGAGCCGCTCGGCGAACCGGACCTGGACCCGGAGAAGATCACGCTCCAGGACAACGCCCCCTTCACCTACGAAATCACGATCGAAGTCAAACCGATCATCGAGGTAAAAAATTATGCCGGCCTCAAGGTGAAGAAAGTGGAGGCCACGGTCACGGACGCGGACGTGGAAGCGGAACTCCAGGAGCTGCGCCAGGCGCATGCCGAATGGACGCCCTTCAACGGCCCCGCGGAGCCCGGCGACCAGCTCATCGGCGATTTCGAACTGCGCGTGGACGGCGAGGTCAAGGACAAGTCCGAAAACGTGGCCTTGACGCTGAATGAGCAAATCTCCATGTACGGCGCGTCCTTGCCCGAGTTCCACAAGTCGCTCGTCGGGCACCGGTCCGGGGAGACGATCGAAATCCCGCTGACCGTGCCCGCCGGAATCCGCGAAGCCGCTCTGGCCGGCCGGAGCGGCGTGATCGCGCTGGCGATCAAGTCCGTCAAGCGCCGCACGCCGGCGGAGCTGACCCCGGAATTCGCCAAGACCTTCGACATGGATTCGATCGACGAACTGCGCGAGGAGATCCGGAAGCGGCTGAGCCGCGAGAAGGAGCGGGACGCGCAGGCCGCGCAGGCCCAGGAAGTCCTCGATCAGATCCTTCGCGAAAACGACTTCCCGCTCCCGGAGGGATTGATCACCGCCTCCACCGAAGAGGCGGCGCGGCGGTTGCGCGCCCGGATGCTCCTGGGCGGCGCTTCGGAGGAGGAGATCCGCGCGGCGCTGGAGGCGCAGGAGAAGGAGTCCCGCGCCGCGCTGGTCCGCGCCCTCCGCGAGCGTTTCGTGCTGGAGCACATCGCCGGCAAAGAGCGGATCTTCGTCACCGAAGACGACGTGGATGAGCGCATCCAGCAGCTCGCGACCCAGGCCGGCCGCCATCCGCACGAAATGCGCGTGTGGCTGGAGGACGAGAACCTGATGATTCCCCTGCGCCGCAACATGAGGGAAGAGGTGGTCAAAGAGTTCCTCTTGTCGAAGGCGGTGGTGGAATGAAAAGCTCGTAGCTTGTAGCTCGTAGCTTGTAGCATGAAGCTTGTAGTTTCGGACTACAAGCTACCCGCTACAAGCTGACAGAGGAACCTCATGGGCTATCTGACGCCGATCGTCATCGAAAAGACCGGCCGCGGCGAGCGCGCGTACGACATCTGGTCGCGACTGCTGAAGGACCGCATCGTCTTCATCGGAACCCCCATCGACGACTACATCGCCAACCTCGTCATCGCCCAGATGCTGTTCCTCCAGATGGAAAACAAGAGCCAGGACATCAACGTCTACATCAATTCCCCCGGCGGCAGCGTCATGGCGGGACTGGCCATCTACGACACCATGCAGTTCGTCCATTGCGACGTCGCCACCTACTGCGTCGGCCAGGCCTCGAGCATGGGCGCCATCCTCCTGGCCGCCGGCACGAAGGGCAAACGCTACGCCCTGCCCAACTCGCGGGTCATGCTCCATCAACCCTGGGGCGGCGCCCAGGGGACCGCGGCCGACATCAAGATCCATGCGGAAGAAATCATCAGCATGAAGAAACGGCTCAACGAAATCCTCTCCAAGCATACCGGACAGCCGGTGTCCCGCATCGAGAAGGATTCCGACCGCGACCGGTTCATGTCCGCCGACGAGGCCAAGGCCTACGGGCTCGTGGACGAGGTCGTGGACACGCTCAAATCCATCCAGACCGAAGGCAAGCCCGAGGGAGGCGGAGACATGGCGGCGCGCGAGGATCGATGAGCCGTCGATCGAAAGACCTTTGACCCCCGAAGTGTGTTATAGTTAATTGGAAGCCAGAAGACTGGAGCCAGAAAGGGAAAGAAACGCGTTTCGCGGACTCCATATTCCGGCTCCTGGCTTCTGACTCCTGTCTTTGCGGAGGTTCCGAGGCGAGATCATGACCAGCCGCAAGAAAAGCGACGGGCGCATCTGCACCTTCTGCACCAAATCCAGCGAGATGGTCGCCAACATGATCTCGGGGCCCGGCAAAGTGTGCATCTGCAACGAATGCGTCGAGATCTGCAATCAAATCCTCAAAGTCGAGAAGAAACGGCCGTACAAGACCACGCGCGGCGTCCACCGGCCCTATCCGCTGAAGCGACTCCTCACGCCGCGGGAAATCAAGGAGCAGCTCGATCTCTACGTGGTCGGCCAGGAACGGACCAAGCGGGCCTTGTCCGTCGCCGTCAACAACCACTACAAACGCATCATGAACCCGGTCCTGGATGCCCAGGTGGAGATCGAGAAATCCAACATCCTCCTGATCGGCCCTACCGGCTGCGGCAAGACCCTGCTGGCCCGCACCTTGGCGAAGATCCTCGACGTCCCCTTCGCCATCGGCGACGCCACCACACTCACCGAGGCCGGCTACGTCGGCGAGGACGTGGAGAACCTGCTCCTCAAACTGCTTCACGAGACGGACTTCGACGTCGAGCGCGCCGAGCGCGGCATCGTCTTCATCGATGAAATCGACAAGATTTCCAAGACGCAGAACAATCCCTCGATCACGCGCGACGTGTCCGGCGAGGGCGTCCAGCAGGCGCTCCTGAAGATGTTGGAGGGCACTATCTCCAACGTGCCGCCCCAAGGGGGCCGCAAGCATCCCGAACAGGAATACATCCAGATGGACACGCGCCACATCCTGTTCATCTGCGGAGGCGCCTTCGACGGGCTGGAAAACATCATCGCCCGCCGCCGGGGCAAGAAGCAGATGGGCTTCAAGCTCGACGCGCCCGCCGGCGTGGACATGGATGAAATGGAGCTGGGCGATACGCTCGACATGGTGGAACCGGAGGACCTCATCGAGTTCGGCATGATCCCCGAGTTCGTCGGCCGGCTGCCGGTTCAATGCGTGGTGCGCCCCCTGATGCACGACCAACTCGTCCAAGTCCTGACCGAACCGAAGAACGCGCTCATCCGTCAATACAAGAAGCTCTTCGAGATGGAAAACGCCCGCCTCGAGTTCACGCCCAGCGCGCTCTCCGAGGTGGCGCGGCTGGCGCTGGAAAAAAAGACCGGCGCCCGTGGACTCCGCCAAATCCTCGAAAATGTCATGCTCGACGTGATGTTCGATCTTCCGTCGCGCAAGGAGCCGCGCGAATACGCGATTACCGACCGCCATATCCGCAACGGGGAACCCATCACGTTCCGGCTCTTGAAGGGCATGAAGGACGAGCTGGAGCCGGAAGCGAAAAAAGAAGCGTCGTAACGCCCTCGGGGTGGATCCGGCGCAGCCGGTGTCTTATCTGAAAAGGCACGTTTCAGAGATCGCTCATGAAGACGCTCCTTCTGCTTGCAGTCGGCGCCACGGTTCTTCTCGGCTGGGTGGACGACACCGGGACCTCGACGCGGGGCCCGGCGCTTCCGGACATCGACGTCGGCGTCCCCCCCGGCACGCCCCTCGAGTGGAACAAGGACCTCCACCGCCCCGTCCCCACGGGAGGCCGGATGGGTGTGCCCACGGTCAACAAACCGCCCGGGGAAGACGGCGGCCCGCAGGACGCGCCGCCCCGCGACATGAAGACCACGGTCGAACGGGCGCCGGAACCCATGACCTACGGCGTGACCAACCTTTACGACTACTTCGGCATCACCACCATCGACATCGCCAGCCACATCCAGATCGAAACGCCCCCGGCGGGCGAGAAGAAGAACGAAGACGTAGGCACCGGAACGGGCGCCAAATCGGGCGTCCGTTGGGTTTACCCGCCCGCGTACACGACCGAGACCTTGTGGACCGGCGCCGCCGGATGCCTGCGCGCCATCCTCCACCCTGAATCCATCAGCGTGCCGGAGACCGTCGCGTATCTGTGCGAAGTGGGGGAACCTACGCTCGTCGCCGCCGCCAACGTGCGCGGGCCGGTCGGCCACCGCGTCAAGAAGCTCATCTCGCCCCTCGAGGCCAATCGAGTGCCGCCCATCAAAGGCGGACCCACACCGCTGGACACGGTGATCAACCGCATGGTCACCATCGAGCTGACCAGCGGATTCCCGCACTCGCTCGATCCCACGTTCGGCCGGCGCACCCTCACGCTGGGCGACGACGGATACCGGGCGGTCCTCGAGGCCGTCAAGAGCGATCACCGCTTCCTGGCGCGTAACGCCGTCTCCGTGCTGGCGAATTTCCGGCTGCCCGATGCCGCCGAGCAGTTGCGCAAGATTTTCAAGAGCTCGCCGGACGCGGTCATGAAATACCGCGCCGCCTCGGGACTGGTCCGGCGGAGGGATCGGGGCTCCGTGTCCCTCTTCAAAGCGGGACTGGGATCGAGCGACGAAGTCCACCGCGCCGTCTGCGCCTACTCCCTGGGCATGATCGGCGACCCCATCGTTCTGCCCGACCTTGTCGCCGCGGCGAAACGCTCCAATGACCGCGACTATCTGTGGTCCCTGATCCCCGCGATCGCGCGCCTGGCCACCGCCCAGGAGCTCGGCATCTTCATGGTGCTTCAGAAGCGCATACCGTCCCTTCCCCCGCTGAATTACAAGGACGACTCGGCGCCGGACAAGATCACCGACGAACCCTTGAAGCCGCCCAAGGAGGACCCGCCCGGAACCAAGCTGAAGATCCTGGAGGAGATGTGCTTTCTGGGCCGCGCCGTCGCCGGCGAGCCGGCGTCGTCCCGGGCGCTCCTCAAGCGATTCGAGCAGAAGATCCTCGATTCGTTCCACACGCCCAACTGGTTCCTGGCCATCGACGCGGTCGCTCGCCTGGGGAAAGACGGAGTGCCGGCGCTGAAATCGGTCTTTCATCCCAAGTACGGATCCGGTCTCCAGCAGCACGCGCTCATCCGGCTGGGCGAACTGTTTCCGGAAACGGAATTTCTTTCCCAGCTTTCCTACAGTGGCCATCCGGCGGTCCGGGGCCTGGCCTTGAGGATCCTGGCGGATCACGATGAAAAGACGTTCCGCGAGGTCGCCTTTCGGATCATCGGCGCGTACCGGTCGCAGGCCGACGCGGGCGGCGCGTACGTGGTCGGCATGGCGATGCAACTTCTCGGCGAGCTCCCCAAGGGAAACGGAAACAAGGTCGAACAGCTCTCGTGGATCGTGGACCTGGCGCTGGAGCGAAAGGCGTGGGCGTATCGGGACGACAACAACGAGCCCGACATCACCAAGGCGAAGGTCCAGATCCATCCTCCCCTGCTCGAGGTGGCGGCGATCGAGCTTGGACGGCTGGGCGATCCGGCCGGCATGCCCGCGTTGCTGAAGGTCTATCGCAGCAAGGCGGATCGCGGGCGGGCCGAAGCGGTGCTCGCCATGGGCGCGCTTCGGACCAACGAGGGAATCGAGGCGGTGCTGAACGCGCTGGACGACCCCGACGATGGATGGGTGCGATTCTGCGCCTATCTCGCCGCGCGAAAGCTTTCCCAACAGGACCATTTCTGCGACTGGATCTTCGGTTCGCCTCACCTCCGGCAGCCGGAAATCGCGAAGTACCGCGCTTGGTGGAAAGAGCAGGTCAAGTAGGAAACTGCCAAACCGCCAAAGCGCCATCGCATACCTCTTCCGGCGCTCTTTTTGGCTGTTTGGCCGCTTTCGCGGTTTCAAGGAAGCATCGGCCGCTTGCGTCTTGATATCAGCCATTCCATGAAGCACGTCGCGGGTCTGATCCTTCTGACGGCGCTTACCGCCGGATGCGGCCGCGAAGACGAGCCGGCGAACACGCTCCCCGCCCAAGCGCGCCCCATGCATCCCGCGCTCGGCCCCGCCCTGGAGCCCGGCATGGATCCGCGCCAGAAAAGCCGAACCTTCGATCCGGAGGCGCGCATCGCCTTCGTGCGGCACGAACGGGCGCTCTGGACCATCCGGCCCGACGGCACCGACGCGCGCGAGCTCGTCGCCGGAGCCGATTCCTCGTGGTTGGGCCACCCGGCCTGGTCGCCGAACCGCGCCTGGATCGCGTTTTCGTCCTCCGCGAAGGCGGATCGCAATCTGTACCTCAAGAACGTGTTCATCGCGCGGCCGAACGGGAGCGACTTGAAACAAGTCACGCCGATGCCGCGCTCCGGTGAGGTATTCGATTCGGGGCCCGTCGCGCGGGCGCGCGGCTACGCCGTGGCGCTCCTGCCCAAGGGCAAGCTCGGCATGGAAGGATTCACGATCGCCGCCTACGGGTCGGACCGCACGGAGAAAACCGGCAAAGGGGGCCGGTTCGAGATTTCCATCCCCGCTACCACGGCGTGGATCAAAATCAGCGGAACCTACGGCGGCGTACGGTATTCGGGATCCACGATGCATGCGCTGAAAATGAACGAGGTGGTCGACCTGGGAGAGATCCTTCTGACCGTCGGCGGAGCCGAAGACCAAGCCCTCCATCCGGTTTGGGCGCCGGGCGGCCGCCATCTCTACTTCACGCTGGCGTCGTGGGCGGCGACATCGGATCCCCGGTTGACCGTACGCCGGATCGCGATCGACGGAACGAACCTCGAGCCTTTCTACCACGATCCGCAGCGACCGCCGGAAGGCGGCCCGCACGTCGATCTGGAAAAGGAACGCCTTCTGCTCCGGTTTCGCGGGGGTCGCGCCTCCTGGTTCGACCTTTCGACGCGGCGAGCCGTCGAGAACGCCGACTTGGGATTCGCCGTTCCCGCCGTATCGGCGCTGGGACCCGCCGGGTCGCTCGCCTTCGTGCGGCTCGACGAGCGGCTGGCGCAAACGCTTACCCTGCGCCGCTCCGGCGGTTCGGATCAGGCCGTCTTGGCGCTCGCGCCCCACGAAGGATCCATTCGCGCCCTCGACTTCGCCCCCGACGGAGAATCGATCGTCGTCGAGATCGCCACGCCGGAAGGACGGCGGGACCTCCATGTGGTGTCCGTCGCGTCCGGCGCGAAGCGCCCGCTGACGAACGACGGCGCCAGCGGCGATCCGGCGTGGTATGGAAGGTGAGCTTGTAGCTCGTAGCGGGTAGCTTGTAGCCGGAAGGCCACAACTGCTACAAGCTACGAGCTACAAGCTGCGAGCTGACGATGTCCCCCAGCCTAGACAAGACTCCGCGCCGCATCCGTGAGATGTTCGACATCATCTCGCCGCGGTACGATTTTCTCAATCACCTGCTCAGCTTCAACACGGACGTCCTGTGGCGCCGGAGGGCCGCGGAGCTTTGCGCCGCCGCGGGATTCAAGCCGCGCCGGATGCTGGACATCTGCGCCGGCACGGGCGACCTCGGACTCCAGCTTCAGCGCCGCTGGGGTTGCGATGTGGTCGTGACCGATTTCGCGGGCCGCATGCTCGACATCGGCGCGACCAAGGCGCGGCGGAAGCGGATCCGATCCGCCCAATTCCTGCGAGCCGATGCGCTGAAGCTTCCCTTTCGAGAGGCGGCGTTCGATGCCTGCGCCGTCGCGTTCGGACTCCGCAACGTGGCCGATCCTGAAACGGCCGTCCGAGAAATGGCGCGCGTGGTGCGGCCCGGAGGACGGGTGGTGGTCCTGGAATTCACCCTGCCGCTCCGCCCCTGGGTTCGAAACGGCTACCTCTTCTACTTCAATCGGATCCTTCCCCTGCTGGGAGAAATGCTGGCTCCCTCCCGCCGAGGCGCTTATCGCTATCTGCCCCTCTCCGTCGCCTCCTGGACGCCTCCGCAACGCTTGCTGGAAATCATGCGGTCTTCGGGCCTGACCCGCGTCTCATTCCAACCTTTGAGCCTGGGCGTGGCCGGCATCCACGTTGGGACACGCCCGGAAAGCTCGGAGCTCATGGCTCGGAGTCCGGGGCCAAACCCGCCATTCCTCGCTTCAAGCCCCAAGCTCCCAGCTCCGAGCTCCCAGCCCAACAGACAGAATGATGCAGCCCCTTGAAAATAAGCATGTTGGGTGACACTTAATATATATCTTATTTAAATAGCTTGGCCTCCTGCGTGGTAATCTATGATGGAACCGGTGGGCCCCGATGACAACGAGCTGATCGCCAGGATCCTCAAGGGAGACCGGCTGGCCGCGAACGTCCTGGTGGAGCGGTACCAGAAGCTCGTGTATAGCATCGCGTACCGGATCGTCCACAACCATGCGGACGCGGACGACTTGGTGCAATCGATCTTTATGAGGATGTTCCGGGGGTTGGGGTCGTACGTGCCGGGGACGGAATTCAAGTCCTGGCTCTACGCGATCGCGACGAACACCTCCCTGAACGTCCGGAAGCAGGCGAAGCGGCAGAAATCGATCGCCGTGAAGGCGGCCGCCCTGACCCAGACCGCGGACCACACCCATCCGGGCGCGGACCTGATGTCGGAAGAGGCGCGGCACCGCATCGAACGAGCGATCGAGAAATTGCCCGAAGAACAGCGCGTGGTGCTGCACTTGCGGCTGCGGGAAGACCTGACGCACGAGCAGATCGCCAAGATCGTCGGCGTCCCGCCGGCCACCGTAACGTCGCGACTGTTCCTGGCTCGGAAGAAACTCGTACAATTATTGCGGGACGTATGAACTGCGGTAAAGCTCTGGACCTGATGCCCGCCCTCATCGAGCAGGCCCTCGATGCGAAGGCGACGGCGGCCATCCAGTCCCATCTGGGGCGCTGCACGGCGTGCCTGGATGCGTGGCAAAGTCATCAGGCAATCGATCGCCACTTCCGCGAAACGGACGTCGCCGACCGACCCGAGTCTTTCTGGGAGTGGCAGCGCAGAACGATCCTGGACCAGATCGTCCTCGCACCGGTGCCGACGGAACGCCCCGCGGCCTATGAACGATTCTTGCGCTTTTCCATAGGTTCCGTGGCCGCCGCCGCGCTGCTCCTGGCGCTCGCCGGCCTCCTGAAATCTCCGCCTTCTCTGCCACCGGATACGCCGGTCGCCGACACGCGCGTTCCGCCCAAGCCGCCGGAGCAGCCTCCCGAAATCGCGCGCGATCCAGCGCCGGAAGAGAAGCCCAAACCCAAGACGCCGGCGCCGCCGGCTCAGGATCCGGAAATTGCCCGACAGGAGCCGACGGTCGAGCCGCCGAAACCGCCGGTCCGCGATGACGAAAAGAAAGATCGCCCGCCGGCGAAGCCTGACGCGGATTCCGCGCTGGCGGAAAAGGACCGGGAACCTCCGCCCCAGAAACCGCCGAAACCGGAGCCCGAACCCCCGCCCGCGGAAGACAAGAAGGTCGCCGAGGCTCCGCCCCCCAAGCCCGAAAAGGAAGATCCGATCGCCAAGAAACCGGAGACCGCGGAGGAGCCGCCTCCGACTCCGACGCCGGCTCCCGATCCTCCTCCGTCTCCCCCCCCGGCCCCGGAGGCCAAGGCCGCGACGGCCAAGGCTCTCCCCGGCGAACCGCTTTACCCTTTCAAGCTGACGGAGGAGCAGGTCGCGGTCCTCGTTCCTCGCACCCAGGACAAGGGCGCCCCGGTCGTCGGAAAGGAATCGGTGGAGCAGGCGCTCAGCGTACTGGCCGCCGCGCGCGCGCGCCTGGCGGAGGCGCAGCCGCTGTTCGAAACCAAACAGAGCGGGGCGGCCGCGGAGGTGATCGACGCCTACGCCGCGCTGATCGGAGAGGGCGTGGTTCCCTTGATGCGGCGGTTGAAAGAAAGCAACGACCGCACCGCGGAGGCCGAAATCGAACTGAAGCGCCAGTCCCAGATCCTCGAGGGATTCCCTCCCGCGATGAAAAACCTCCTCGAGCCCGCCGTGACCGCGTGCAACTTGGCCCGTTCGTACCGCCCGAGCCGTCATTCGCTCCGCTCGCGGCCCAAGTACGGCGCGGTGCGGGCCGCCCGGGAAATTCTCGTCCTGCTGGACGCCAAGGATGTCGAGGAACGGACGCGGAACGCTTTCTACATCGTTCAGCGCTTGCAGGAGGAGCTCCTGACCGAGGCGCGAGCGGGACGGGAACCCGAATCCCGCGCCGCGTCGCGCATGTATCAGCTTCTGGCGGACACCATCGTCTACGCCTTGTCGGAGACCGACCCGTCCGTCAAATCCTTCGCCCGGGCCTGCGTCAACGGGCGCAAGGAGCTGGACCGCGAGATCCACGCGTTCAAGATGTACCCCTCCAACGGCCCCTTGCGCGAAGTGATCGAGGAAGGCGGCGCGTTCGCCGTCGAGCTGCGCAAAAAGATGCAGGAGATCGAGCTCGGCAAAGGCGACTGGGCCAAGCGGGAACGCCCGAAGGAACAGGAAAAACAGCCCGAGAAGCCGCCTCCGAAGGAGCAGGAAAAGCCGCCGCCTCCGCCGTTCGGCGAGGACGCCCCGGATACTC
Source organism: Planctomycetota bacterium (assembly GCA_016209705.1). Lineage (GTDB taxonomy): Bacteria > Planctomycetota > MHYJ01 > MHYJ01 > JACPRB01 > JACQVR01. Next base: position 41,983 of record JACQVR010000037.1, on the reverse strand, counting down.
CGCCCCCGCCGCCACCCGAGGGCTTCGAAGATCCGAAGTAGCTCGGAGCTGTAGCCAGACGACCGCCACGAGCTACCAGTGGCCAGTTCTACGGCGCTGCACGGCCGCTTATACATCTTATTATTCCGAACAAACCGCCAAAGGGGCCATCGCGAGTCTTCCGACCTTCTGATCGCCAGTTCCGCTCTTTCCCGAGGCGACGAGATCGTGACGGGCAACGTGCGTCACTTTGATCGCGTGCCGGGGCTGACCGTCCCGAAAGGAGCGCTTGGGCGCCGGCGACACGGTGGTCGCGATCACGACAAAGGGAAAGGAGTCTCTACGGGAGGTGGAGGCCAGTACGCAGTTCAACGTGCGCGTGCCGAAGCTTCTGGTCCAGGAGCTTCAGGACTACGCGGAGCAGGCCGGCACGTCGATGAGCGCCGCGGCCATCGAGTTCATGCTCGAGGGGGTCCGGATGGCGAAGTTCCCGGGCGTCGATTTCCGATGGACGCCGACGGGGCGGTTCCCGCACGTCACGGGAACCGGCCTGAGCGTCTGGGAGATGTTTCGCATTTACCGAGACCACAAGGAAGACGTCAAGAAAATCCGGGAGAACTACCCTAGTTTCACCTCGGAGCAAATCCACGCGGGCGCCGCCTACGCGAAGGCGTACATTCACGAGATGCCCGTACGGCCCGCGAAACCCGCGTTCGCGCGCGAGGTCAAGGCCTCGTGAAGGTCGCCTTTCTCTTGGACGAACACATCAGTCCGAGGGTGGCGGAAGAAGCGCGGAAGTTGGGGGTGGACGTCCGCGCGGTATGCGGTTCCGCACTGGCCGGCAAGGACGACCGCTCCATTTTTCGGGCCACCATCGGCGAAGGCCGGGCCGCGAATTTCGACAAGCTCAAGCGGAAAAGGCTGCCCCGCTATCCGCTTCCCATACTTCGCGTCGCGCGGCTGGCGGTCGCCCAAGCCTGGCAAAGAAGAGGCATCGGCAACCAGCTTGTCCGGGATACCTTCGGTCTTGCGCTGAAAATGATCGGCGGTCTCGGCTGTGTCGGCGTCATCGTGGATCCCAAGCCCGACGCCATCGATTTATATCCCAGGATTTCGCGGTCGGGTGATTCAGGAAGCTATTTATTGCGGGCCGCTTGGCGGTTAAACTTCTCCCCCATGCCCTATTCCGATCTGCGGGAATTCGTCTCCGCCATCGAGTCCCGCGGCCGGCTCCGGCGGATCCGCGCGGAAGTCTCCCAGGATCTCGAGATCGCCGAGATCACCGACCGGACCGTCAAGCGCGGCGGCCCGGCGCTCCTGTTCGAAAACGTCCGCGGCCATTCGATTCCCGTCGCCATCAACCTCTTCGGCAGCGACGAACGGATGGCGCTCGCGCTGGAGGCCGAGAGCATCGACAAGCTGCCCAAACGCCTGTCCGCCTTCCTGGAGATGGCGATGAACCCGCCCGCGGGCGGCTTCCTGGAAAAGATCAAGGCGCTCCCGCGACTCATGGAAGCGGCCAGCTTCCTTCCACGGAGCGTCTCGGGCGGGCCGTGCAAGGAAGTGATCCTCAAGGGAGACCAGGTCGACCTGAACCGGTTTCCCATCATCACGTGCTGGCCTCAGGACGGCGGACGGTTCATCACGTTCCCGCTGGTCTTCACGTTCGACCCTGAATCCGGGAAACGGAACGTCGGTTGCTACCGCATGCAGGTCTACGACGAGCGCACGACGGGGATGCATTTCCACCCCCACAAGGACGGCGCACGCCACCTGCGGAAATCGAAAGCGCCGCTGGAGGCCGCGGCGGTGATCGGATGCGACCCGGCGGTCTGCTTCGCCGCCACGCTGCCGCTGCCTCCAGACGTGGACGAGATCCTCTTCGCCGGGCTGGTGCGCCAGGAAGGCGTGAAGCTGACGAAATGCGAAACGCTGGACATAGAAGTCCCGGCCGGCTCGGAGATCGTGCTGGAAGGAACGCTCGACCCGGCGGAGCGCCGGACCGAAGGGCCGTTCGGCGACCACACCGGCTACTATTCCCTTCCGGACGAGTTTCCCGTCTTCCGCGTCCAGGCCGTCACGCACCGCAAGAGCCCTTTGTATCACACCATCCTCGTCGGCCCACCGGTCCAGGAAGACTGCTTCATCGGCGGCGCGATCGAGCGCCTCTTCCTGCCCTTGATGCGGATGCAGCTCTCCGAAGTGGTCGATTACCACATGCCCTACGAAGGCGTCTTCCACAATCTGATGATCGTCTCGATCCGCAAGCAATATCCCGGACATGCGCGCAAAGTGATGCACGCGATCTGGGGCCTGCCGCAGGCGATGTTCTGCAAGATGATCGTGGTGGTGGACGCCGACGTGAACGTGCGCGACTATCGTGAGGTGGCGTGGAAGGCGCTGAATCACATCGACCCCGAACGCGACATGGAGTTCGTGATGGGGCCGATCGACATCCTGGACCACGCCTCGCGGCTGCCGGGGCTGGGCTCGCACGTGGGCATCGACGCCACGCGCAAATGGTCCGGGGAGGGTTTCACCCGCCCCTGGCCGGATGAAATGGTCATGACGCCCGAGATCAAGGCGATCGTGGACAAGAAGTGGGGAGAGTTGGGGCTATAAAGTTTGGAGCTTGAAGCTTGAAGCTCGAAGCTTGAAGCTCGAAGCTGGAAGCCGGGCGGAACCGCCGGCGGAGCGGGCGCGCGTCACGCGGAATCGTTGCGGGGATGAAGCAATGGGCTTGTGCCTCAACTGCAATGCGGAGTACATTCAAGGGATCGCTATGTGTCCCGCGTGTGGAAATCCCCTGGAAGGAGCCGAAGCGCCGGAGCCGAAAGGCGAGTTCGTGCCGGTTCTGACGGCACCCTATGCGGAGGCCGCCGCGGCTCGGGCAACGCTGGAAGCGGCCGGCATCGAGACGGATACCGTGAGCGACCACTTCTCCGATCTTTCCGCGTACATGCCGCAGCCCTTTTTCATGACGGTGCTGGTTCGGGAACGGGACCTCAGCGCGGCGCGCCAGGCGTTGGGGATGAAGAGAGATTCCTCCAAAAGGGATCGGGAGACCTAAAAGTTTCACAACCCGAAGCCATGGAGGTCACGGAAAAATCGCCCATCGACAAGCTCGGGGCAGGGAGCGTACGGAGGAGAATGGGGAGATGTGGAGATCTTGGAGATATGGCGATCGGAAAATGTTGGAAGATAGGCCCTCCACGAAAAAATATCGGTTCATCCGGCGAATGCGTACTTACTGAAGTGGATGCCGTGCTCCGGGTCCCCTGGGAACCACCAAGACACAAAGACATCACCAAGGGGATGGACCGGCGGATTCCTGCTCTCCAGCCGTCCATCCGGACGCAACGCCGTCGTTGCGGCCGGACGGACGGCCGATGGCGGCGCCGCCGTAAGGCGGTCGGGGAGCCGTTTCGGCGGCGCGCGTTCGTCCGCGATCCGGCGGGCGGACGATCGCGGAATCCGCCGGCCCAGCACTATATATTCCCGGTCGCTTCGTGTCTTGGTGTCTTGGTGGCGAATAACGTCCCGGAAGTACGCAATAACCGGAAGAGCCAAAATATCTCCACATCTCCGCCATCTCCGCATCTCCACGATCTCCCTATCTTCTTGAATCTTCCCCGTGTCTTCGTGACTCCGCGGTTCATTTTCCGTCTCCGTGATCTCCGTCTTCTCCGCGAGCTCGAAATCGATGGACTTGTACACTCTCGTCTTTAAGGAAGACGTCGCCGTCGATCCGAGGACGTACGGCGACTTGCTCGCGCCGATCCTGGGCGTCACCAAACCCGAAGCCCGCATGGCGGTCCGCCGCGGAAGGGGCATCTTCGTCGCGGACATCGCCGAGGAGGCCGCGCGCGCGCTGGCGGCGCGGCTGGAAGCGGACGGCGCTCCCTGCTGGTGCGTTCCCAATGACGCCCTTCCCGTGCTCCCCGCGCCGCGTCGCGTGACGCACCTGGAGCGCTCCGACTCCGCGCTGCGCTACCGAGGAGCCGGCGCCGCCGAGCCGCTGGAACTGGCGTGGACCGGCATCGGCGTCGTCTCCGTGGGACTCGTCGCCCGTCCCGAATTCAAGGACCGCTATCCGGGCATACGTTTCGAACACCTGCCCGCGCTTCACAAGATCGACGGCGACCGGGAAGCGCGGGACTTGTTGCGGGAGAAGCTCATCCTCAAGATTGGCGACACGGAGTCGGCCCCCGCCGACGGAACGCGAGCTCGCGCGAACAGAGGATCCTTCTTCGAAGAGCTCCAGAAGAAACACGTCCGGCAGATCAAAGTTTATGCCGACGTGATCGCGGCCGACCGAGCCGCATGGTTACGGATCCCGATGGACGAGATGGCTTATGTGCACGAGACGGGAGGCATCCGCTTCGGTGAAGCGTTCGGATTCCATCTCCTGATGCGGGAACTGGAAGCGCGGTGTCCCGAAGCGCTGACCTCCCTGAGCCGGCGCTGCGCCGCCGGCGCCTCCCTGCCGAGTCTCGTATCTCAGACGCTCGAAGAATTTCATCGATATACCTCCTGGCATGTTTTTCGGAATCATCTGCGATGCGCTCTTCCCGATACGTCCTCGCCCTCACCGGCGCCTCCGGATCCGCTTACGGGCGGCGAACCCTCGAATGTCTCGCCGGCACCGGAGCCGTCGTCCACCTGACGGTCAGTCCCCCGGCCGCGCGGGTCATCGAGCACGAGCTGCACCTGCCGTTGGATCTGTCCGACGGCGCCCAGGTGGTGCGCGCGCTGCTCGGCCGCGACGCGCCGAACGTGCGGTATCACGCCGCGCACGATTTCGAAGTGCCGATCGCCAGCGGGTCCTATCCGCACGACGGCATGGCGATCGTCCCCTGCTCCATGGGCACGCTGGGCCGGATCGCCCACGGCGGTTCCACGAACCTCGTCGAGCGCGCCGCGGACGTGTGCCTGAAGGAACGGCGCAAGCTCATCGTGGTTCCGAGGGAGACGCCCTACTCGACCGTACACCTCAAGAACATGCTGGAACTCTCTCAGGCGGGCGCGATCGTGCTGCCCGCGTCGCCGGGTCTATATGCGCACGGCGACACGGTGGAGCGCCTGATCGATTTCGTGGTCAGCCGGATCCTGGATCACCTGGGGATCGAAAACGATTTGATGCAGAGGTACGGAGAGTCCTCCGTTCCTCTAAGGCGTCATCCGGAAGATATCGACGAATAGTGGTTGCTCTCCGACTTCCGAATTCAGACTTCGGACTTCGCATATCGGACATCGCTTTCAGGCCCATCTCACCTCGATCCCACAGTGCTTCAGGGTTTGCCAGAAATTCGGGTAGCTCTTGGAAACGCACGCCGGATCGAGGATGCGGATTCCCGGCGAGGCGACGCCCGCGACCGCAAACGACATCGCGATTCGATGATCGCGATAGGTTTCGATCTCCGCCGGCTTCACGCGGGCGGGCGGATCGATGTCCAATCCGTCCGCATGTTCGGCGACGCGGGCGCCCAGCTTGCCCAACTCGTGCGCCAGCGCGGCCAGCCGATCCGACTCCTTGTGGCGCAGATGCGCCACGTCGCGAATCCTGGTCTTGCCGCGGGCGAAAAGCGCCGTCACCGCCAAGGTCGGAACCGAATCCGGCCGGTCGTTCATCGAGACGTCGAGGCCGCGGAGAGGCTTCCCCGTGACGGTGATCCGGCCCCGGCCGCGTTCGACCCTCGCGCCCATCGCCTCGAGATCCTGCACGAAGCCGATCTCCGGTTGTAGGCACGACTCCTCCAATCCGTTCACCGTGGCTCGTCCGCCGGTGACCGCCGCCATGGCGAACCAATATCCCGCCGCCGCGGCATCCGGTTCCACGACATAGGTTCCGGATCGGTAGGTCGATGGCCGCACGAGCCACGCCTCCGGGCTCACGGCGGGACGAATGCCGAACCGGGACATAACCTCCAGCGTCAGAGCGACGTAGCCCCGGGACGGGAGCGGCCCGTCCGTGCGGATCTCGATCGGATCCTGCGCCGACGGCGCGACCAGCAGAAGGGCGGACAAGAATTGACTCGAATCGCGCGCATCCAGGAGGACGCTTCCGCCGCGGATTCCGCTCGCCGTGACCCGCAACGGCGGGAATCCTTCGGCGCCCGCGTACTCGACCTCCGCGCCCAGACCGCGAAGCGCGTCGACCAATCCTCGAATGGGCCGCTCGTGCATGCGCCGGTCCCCTTCGATGTGGAAGGTTCCGCGGCCGAGCGCCGACAGCGCGGTGACGAAGCGGAGCGCCGTGCCCGCGTTTCCAAGATGAACGTCGGCGCGGGGAGCGGGAACCCGGCCACCGCTTCCCTCGACGATCAAATCCCTCGGCGGATGCGGCTCCATCGAAAATCCGAGCCGCCGCAACGCCGTGAGCAGCGCCTTGGAGTCCTCGGATCGGGAGAAGTCCGACAACCGGCTGCGGCCCGCGGCCAAGGCGGCGCACACGAGCGCCCGGTTCGCCAGGCTCTTCGAGCCGGGAACGGAAACCTCCACGCCGAAAGAGGGCGGCGGAACGATTTCGGCCGTATTTTTCACCGCGACACTATACAAACCGAAACCGGCTTTCCGTACAATGACCGATCATGACGCGAGCCCTCATCGCCGCCGTGCTGATCTTGTCGCCTCTGGGTTGCAAACCGCCCACGGTCGAAAAGACCAAGATCCCTCCCGCCCAGGCTCCACCGCCGCGCGCACCGGCGGACCGCGCGACCGACGATCTTTCGTATACGGCTCCCGATGGATGGATCGCGGAAACCCCGGCGAGTGCCATGCGCAAAGCCCAGTACCGCGTGCCCGCGCGGAGCGAAGGCCAAGGAGACGCGGAAATGGCGCTCTTCTTCTTCCTGGGGCACAGCGGGTCGGTGGAAGACAACGTTTCCCGCTGGCGCGCGCAGTTCGGAGAGGCCGAAGCGAAACATCACGCCCTCGAAGGCGCTCCGACGAGAATCACGATCGTGGACATTTCGGGAACGTATGCGGGCGACAACCAAGGCGATTCCATGCCGAACGCGCGCATGCTGGCCGCCATCGTTCCCGAGCCCGAAGGGACCTGGTATTTCAAGCTCGTCGGGCCGTCCCCTACGGTTTCGGCATGGGAGGAATCGTTCCTCCAGATGCTGCGAACGGTTCGATTCACCGAGTGAGATGGAGAAGGCGGAGGAGCCGGAGATAAGGCTCCCTGAAGAAATAAATGCCGAATCTGGTTGATGAACCGCAAAAACGCAAAAGCGCCATCGGAGGTTCTTGCGGGAGTTCTTTCAGCGGTTTGGCGCTTTGGCGGTTTATCCAGGAACGAGAGCAATTATTTTTTCACGAATGCCAAGCGGGAGACATGGAAAGTGAACAGGGTTCCAAGGAACCCACTCTCCCCAGGAATATCTCCGCATCTGCTCGATCTCCCCATCTCCATAAAAATCTTCTCCGCGCCTCCGCATACTCCGCGGTTCCTTCTTCCTCCGTGACCTCCGTCTCCTCCGGGATCTCGCCATGACGAAGCGCGCGCTCCACGCAGGCATCCTCTTGCTCCTGAGCGGGCGGGCCGCCTTATGGGCCCAGCCGGAGCTTTCCTTCAAGACGCTGCGACTGCGCGCGGACCGCGCCGATTCCCTCCATGCGCGCGACCTGGACGAGGACGGCCGGATCGATCTGCTCCTGAGCGCGGGACGCGAGGTGAAGGTTTTCTTGAATCGGCCGGAGCGCGGCTTCTCTCCCGATCCCGACTTCGTCATTCCCTTCGCGCCGGACGTCTATCTCTGGTGCCTGGGCCGCTTCGCGGATGAAGGCGGCCTGCACCTCGTCACTTCTTCCACGGCGGGCGTGCGGCGCCATCGCCGCGGCTCGCCGCCGGAGGACCTGGTCATCTGCCCGAACCTGTTCCGGGGAGAAGCCGAAGCGGGCGTGGCGCCGCTGCACCTGGACTTCATGCGGGACCTGAACGGCGACGGACTTTCCGACATCCTGCTGTTCGGAAAGGATGAACTCTGGCTCTTTCCTCAATCAAAGGATGACCGCGGAAAGCCTTTCTTCCGGCTCGCGCAGAAGCTGCCTCTGGAGTCGGAGGGAGAATTGCGCGTGAGGACGGGTGCGCACCGGAAAACCACGCACGTCACCAAGGTCCCGTTGCTGATCTGGGGGGACGCCAACAATGACGGGCGCACCGACATGATCAGCTATTACGAACAAACGATCGTGCTGTTCACCCAAGGTGAGGAGGGGAAGTTCGAAGCGTCCGGCCCCCGGAGCCTGACGGGCGAGCGGCCCAAACGACGGAACACGTATTTGAAATTCGAAGCGCCGCCCCGGATCGCCGACCTGAACAACGACGGGGCGCTGGACATCGCCTTGCCCTTTCCGTCCAAGGGACGGGTCCACATCTACTTCAACCGCTCGGGCCGCGTGGATTTCACCGCTCCCGACCAGAAGATGCAGCCCGGCGACAGTCTCACCACCGGGGTCTATGTCGAGGACCTGAACGGGGACGGGAAGCTCGAAATCGTGATGGGCGTCGTGCCCAAACCCGGAATCCTCTCCGGCATCGACGCCTTCCTGTCCAAGAAGATCGATCTGGAACTTCACCTGTATCGGCTGCAAGGCGCCGGGTACGTCAAGGACCCCGTTCAAATCCTGAAGTTCAGCGTCCCTTTCACATTCCACGTCACGCGCGAGTCGTCGGAAATCGATCTGGCGTTCTGGCCCCGGTTCGACGCGGATTTTGACGGCGACGGCCTGAAGGATCTCCTGGTACAAGAGGACGAGCGAACGCTGGTCGTTCACTTCGGAAACAACACGCGCCTGATTTCCGAGACGGCCGGCGGGAGGATTCGGCTCGATCCTCCGCCCGGCGCTTCCTCGATCAAGACGACCGCGGCCGACCTCAACGGCGACGGCCGGAGCGACCTGGTCCTGAAGTATGAACTCGTCGAGCAGCGGAAGGATGTGATCGAGATCAAACTGTCGCTCGCGCCTTGACGGCGCTCGCTCATGGAATTCTTGCTCGACGGCCGGACGTCGTCGAGCAAGAATTCCAGTGGGCGGGCGGGGTCTCCTCCTTCGCGCTCCGCCCGCCCGGGTGCGGAAACACGTCGCCTCAAGGGGCGGGAGCTTCTACTTTTCGTAACCGTGGTATAATTTCGGGGCCATGAGCAAGCGATCGCGAAGGGCGGTTCTGGTCTGCGCCGTGGCGGCGCCCGTCGCGGCGGCCGCGGTCATGGGAGGCCTCGTACTGGCCATGTACGGCCTTGGAGAAGCGCGGCCTCCGTTGGAACCGCCGCCTGATCCCCGGGAAACCGCCATGAGGATCCTGGACGGCGCCTTCGGGTTGCCGCCGGAGCGCAAGCTGCAACAGGCGGCGCAAGCGGAGAAGGTCTTCGGGAGGCCGCTGGTCGAGGCTTGTCTGCTTCGCGCCCAAGCCCACCGCGCGCGGGGCGATCCAAGCCGTGAGGAGGAAGAGGTGCGCCGGGCGCTGGCCCTCGACTCCCGAAGGGACGAGGCGCACGTGGCCCGCCTTCTCCTGGAGGCGGAGAAATGGGCAGCGGCCGCTCTTCCCGTGCCTCGCCTGGACGCTACCTCACTCGCCGGATCTGCGAAGATTCCTACGGTTTCTCCTGAAAATCTCCGTCTCGACCCGTTGCACGGGCGGGCGGCCCGCGTCGGGCGGTTGCTGGCTTTGATAACGGCCGACGCCGTCGCGGAAGCCGTCGCGGAAGCCTTGGGGCCGGCCAGCCGCGAGGCGTTGGAGGACCGAATGGCGCTGGCGCTGGGCGTCCATGCGATGCGGCAAGGTCGCTTCGAAGACGCGCGGCCGTGGCTCAATCTGGCGGCCGCCGCATCCCATCCGCTGTGCCTGCGCGCCCTGACGATGGCGCAAATCCTGGCCGGTCGATTCCCGGAGGCGCGGCGGACGTGCGATCGATGGATCGCCGCGGCCCCCCGCGAGGCCGAGGCGGTCGCCTGGAAGGCCGTCACGCTGCGGGCGGGCGGAGAATTCGGCAAGGCGGCGGATGTCCTGGATTCGATCGCCGCGACCGACCCGCGGTACCGGCTCCTCCGCGGCTGGGCGGCGTACGCGGCCGGCCGGCTGGACGCGGCCCTGGAAGACGCGACGGCTTTGCTGAAATTCGACTCGTCGGCGCGGCTCCTGCGCGCCATGATCCGCCGCGGGCGGGGCGACCCGAAGGGCGCACTGGAAGATTGCGAGGACGTGTGCCGGCTGAATCAAGGAGATTATGATGCTCTGTCGTTGCGCGCCGAACTGCGCGCGGCGGCGGGCGATTCGGAGGGGGCGATCGCGTCGTGGCGCGAAGCGATCCGAGCGGATCCGGACCGGATCCCCGCCCGCATGGCGCTGGCCGATCACTTGCGCGGTTCCGGCCGCCTGGAGGAGGCGCTGGCGGAGTACCTCGAACTTCCCGAAGCGCCGGATGCCCAACGCCACGGCGTCATGACGCTGCTGGAGCAGGGACGGCATGCCGAGGCGCTGCGCTTGGCGGAGCTGGCCGTCGAGCGATTTCCTCAGAGCGCCGGCGTGCGCGTCGCGCTCGCCCGCGCGCTCCACGTGCGGTACGACCATTATGGGGAACACGCCGCGCTGGCTCAAGCTCAGATGCTGGCTCCTCAAGACCCCGAGATCCATCGCCTGCTCGAAGCCTGCCGCAAGGAACTGGAGCAAAAGTAACCTTCATGAACGCGGCTCCCTTCCCCGGCTTCTGACTTCTGACTTCTTTCGCTATGACGTGGCGTGATCGACTCAGAATCTGGAGCGGCCGGATCCTCATGGCTGCCTCCGGCCTGGGGTTGACGGCGCTGGCCCTGGAATACGGGTTCGTCGTCGAAGACGCCGGACGGCACGTTCTGCACCTCGTCCAAATCGCGGTCGTGGCCGCGTTCATCCTGGATCGGACCCTGCGTCTGGCCGCGGCGCGGGCTCCGCTGGCCCACCTGCGGGATTATTGGTTCGACTTCGCGCTCCTCCTTTTGTTTATCGTTCTGCTGCTGTTGGTCCCACCCTTGGGCGCGGCCTTCGTCGTCCTGGTGCAAAGCTACGTGGCGGCCGTGTTGATCCTGGAGGCCGTTAGGTTCAACGCGCGTCTGGCGGCCATGTCGATCCGTCCGGCGGCGGTCGTCCTGGGCAGCTTCGCGCTGCTCATTTTGGGAGGCACCTTGGCGCTCATGATGCCTCGCGCGTCGGCTCGCCCGGAGGCTCCCATCGGCATCCTGGAGGCGCTGTTCACGGCGACGAGCGCCGCGTGCGTCACGGGTCTGACGGTGCGTGACACGGCGGGCGACTTCAGCTCGCTGGGACAGTGGATCATCCTCGTTCTGTTTCAGCTCGGCGGCTTGGGCATCGTGACCTACACGTCCTTCTTCGGGCTGCTTCAGCAACGCTCTCTCCACTTGCGCCATTCGCTGCTGCTGCGCGACATGCTCAGCGCCGAAGTGATCGGCGAAGTCGGACGGCTGCTGGGCGCGGTCATGCTGGTCACGTTCCTGGCGGAAGGAGTGGGCGCGGTCTTCTTGTGGTGGTTGACGCCCGAAGAACCGAATCGTCTCTGGTGGGCCGTCTTCCATTCCGTCTCCGCGTTCTGCAACGCGGGTTTCTCCGGGTGGGCGATGACGCCCGATTCGACGGGGATCCTGCTGACGATATTGACGCTCATGGTGATTGGCGGGCTCGGGTTTCCCACCTTGCTGAATCTCTGGAGCGTCGCGAGCGCGCGCACGCGGAGCCCCGGAGGACTGCTAAGCGGCACGCTTCCGCCGCGGCCCCGCTTTTCAGTTCATTCCAAGATCGTGCTGACCACGAGCGCTTTGCTCCTGCTGATGGGGGCGGCGGCGTTCCTGCTTCTGGAGCGCAACCATCTGTTGGAAAGCCGGGGATTCGGCAAGCAGGTGCTTCTGGCCTTTTTTCAATCGGGCGTCGCCCGCACGTCGGGCTTCTCGGCGGTCGACCTCGAGAACGCCAACCCCGCCACGCAGGTGGTGGTCATGGGCCTCATGGTGGTGGGCGCCTCTCCCGCTTCCACCGGAGGGGGAATCAAGACGGTCACGCTGGCCATCCTGATGGCGACGCTGTGGGCGATGCTCCGGAATCGCCAGGAGGTGGAGATCTTCCGGCGATCCGTTCCCCGACTGTTCGTGAACGCCGCCGTCTCGATCAGTCTGCTGTACGGGATGGCGGCCTTCTCCTTTTCCTTGATTTTATCCATCCTCCATCCCACTCTTCCGTACCGGCGGTTGGTGTTCGAAACCGTCTCGGCGTTGAGCACAGTGGGGTTGTCGACGGGCGCCACGATGGAGATCGGCGGGATGGGGCGCCTGGTCCTCATCGCGGCCATGTACGTCGGCCGCGTCGGCCCCTTGGTGGTGCTGATGAGCATCGCGGGACGCGCGCCCTCGGGCGACTACCGCTATCCGTCGGAAGGCGTCATCGTCTCATGAGGCTCCCGTGAAATACGCGGTCATCGGATTGGGGTCGTTCGGAACCGCCGTGGCGCGGCGGTTGCATCGCTCGGGAAAAGAAGTGATCGCCGTGGACCATCGGCCGGAAATCGTCGAGGATCTCAAGAACGACGTCGGCCTGGCGGTCTGCCTGGACGCGACGGACGAGCGGGACCTGCGCGCTCAGGGGATCGACAAGGTGGACGTGTTCGTGGCGGCGATCGGGCAGAATTTCGAAGCCAACGTCCTGGCGGTGGTGCTGGCCAGGCAGTTCGGCATCCCGCGCATCGTCGCGCGCGCGACCAGCCCGATCCACGAGCGAATCCTGCGCGCGTCCGGAGCCACGGAAGTGGTGCTGCCGGAGGATGAGGCGGCGGAGCGCGTCTATCAGCGTCTCGTCTTTCCCAGCCTCCGGGTGTACTTCGAGCTGATCGACGGGTTCAGCATCGCCGAAATCGATGTCCCCGCGGATCTGCGCGGAAGGTCGATCGCGGACGTGGACCTGCGGCGGCGCTACGGCGTCAACCTGATCGCCATCAAGCGCAAGAGCGAGAACGGCAAGGAAATCGTCAACGCCGTTCCGGCTCCCGAGGAGCTGCTGGAAGAAGGAGATGTCCTGGCCATCGCCGGAGAGGACAAGAACATCGAGCGCCTCGTCCATGGGTGAAATCCGATGTCTGATATCCGATGTCCGATGGGAGACACCCAGGTCGCGGAACTGAATTGCTTCTCAGGGTTCGCCGGCGGGTCTAAGATGATGACGGCCGCCATAACAAGGCTTGAACCGCCAAAGCGCCAAACCACCAAGAGATTTCGGGCAGAACTTCCGATGGCGCTTTGGCGTCCTGGCGGTTCGCCCAAGAGATAAAGCAACGGTCGAATGACCTGGGAGCCTTCGATGGCACTCTTCATCGCCGCGATGATGTCGCTGTCCTTCTCGCAAGAAGCGATCACGCTCCGCTTCCAGCCCCGCGAGGGCGACGTCCTGGAAATCACGGAAAAAACGGCCCTCAATCTCAAAGCCTCATCCAAAGCGACGGAGTACGAGATCGTGCACCGTACCGTCGATGCCCGCAAGGAGAAGATCGAGCGCGTCGAAGGCCGCCGGATCCTGCGCAAGGTCGTCGAAGTATCCGAAGATGTCGCCGTATGGAAGGATCCGATGACCGGGCAGTATCACCGCAAGGAAGGCGCCCTGCACGGGAAAAAGCTGACGCTGGTCCTGCGGGACGGAAAGATGGACACGGAAGGAACCGCTTCCCTGCCGCCCGAAAGCAGGAACCGAATGCACCTGGACAGTCCCCATGCGCTCTTCTTCCCCGACGGGCCGGTCAGGGTCGGGCACACCTGGACCATTTCCGGCGACGCGCTCAAGGCGGCCATGCACGGCGAGCCCTTCGACGGCGCCGTCCACTTGACGTTCAAGGAGATCAAATTGATCGACGGGCACCGCTGCGCGGTGATCGCGACCCGGTACGATCTTCGCAAGAAGGGCGGCGACAAACAGCCCGATGTGGAGATGAAGCTCAGAGGCGACTGGATCGTCCGGATCGACCGCGGCACCGTCCTTTCCTTGAACGTGGCCGGAAGCGCGAAGTACACGGGCGGCGAAGATCCCACGTACCTGGCGGAAGGGACCTACAGCGCGGAGCTGTCGGCGAAGGTCCTGGAGGCGTCCAAATGAGGGGCCTCCTCTGCGCGACCGCGTCGCTTCTCGCCCTCGGATGCTCCAAGCCCGAGGCCGGGTTCACCCTCTTGTACGCGCGCGGGGACCAGACCGACAGCCTCGACCCCCAGGCCACGTCCTGGGGCGGGTCGGCCAAGATCCTCGTCAACATCTACGAATGCCTCGTCAGCTTTGCCGACGACGGCGTCGAACTCGCGCCGAGACTCGCCGAGAAATGGGAGGCGTCGGAGGACGGCAAGACGTGGACGTTCCATCTCCGCCGCGGCGTCACGTTCCACGACGGCGCCCCGTTCGACGCGGAGGCGGTGGTCTTCACCTTCGATCGGCTTCTGGGACGAAGCCCCCACGCCCCCAAGACCATTCCCTATGGACCCCAGTACGAGGTCATCGAGACGGTGGAGCCGCGCGGATCGCATGCCGTCGTTTTCAAACTGAAAGCGCCCAGCGCCGTCTTCCTGATGAATCTCGCCATGTTTCCGGCGGAAATCGTCAGTCCCTCCGCCGTGATAAAACACGGCGATCAGTTCGGACGCCATCCGTGCGGGACCGGTCCCATGCGATTCGCGCTGTGGGATCACAACGTGAAAATCACGCTCGAAAGGAATCCCGCGTATTGGGGCCCGAAAGCCGACATGGATCGACTGATCGTCCTCGACGTCAAGGACCCGCAGACCGCGATCCAGAAGCTCAAGACCGGCTCGGTGCACGTCGTGGATCACGTGACACTGGCGGACATTCCCGCGATCGAGGAAGACCCGGACCTGTACATGGAGTACGAGAGTCCGATGACCGTCTGTTATCTCGGCTTCAACATGAGGAAGCCGCCGTACAGCGATCCCAACTTCCGCAAAGCCGTCGCGCTGGCGCTCGACCGGAAGAAGATCGTGGAGATCGCCTACCACAACCGCGCGGAAGCCGCGAAGACGATCGTGCCTCCCGTCCTTTTTCAGCCGCCTTCCAGCCTTCCTTCCCTGGACCACAACCTCGAAAAGGCCAAGGAATGTCTGGCCAAGGTCGAACTCCCCGAAGGATTCGTCGCGACATTGTGGCATATGACCTATCCGCGCCCCTACGTGCCGGAGCCCGACAAGCTGGCGCAGGTGATCCAGGACGACCTGTCGCGCATCGGGCTTCCGCTCAAGCTGGAAGGATTCAACGTCGACATCTACACGAAGAAGCTCCAGGACCTCGATCACCCCATGTTCCTCCTCGGCTGGAACGCGGACATCGCCGATCCAGACAATTTCCTCTACGCGCTGCTGCACGGGGATTCCATCGGCGATCCCGACCACCCGAGCGGCACCAATCATTCGTTCTTCAACCATCCGGAGTTCAACGAACGGGTCAAGACCGCGCAGATGACCTTGGACGCCTCGAAGCGCAAGAAGCTTTACGACGAGGCGCTGGCCATCCTTCATGCGGAAGTTCCGGTCGTGCCCTTGGTTCACGTCCGCCAGATGGCGGCGGTGTCGAAAAAGGTGACGTACAATCACCATCCCATCGAATATCGGCTGTGGAAGATCAAGAGGGTGCAGTGAAAGTTCGAAGTTTGGTGTTCCTGCTTCAGACTACCTACTTCAAACTACTTACTTCAAACTTCCTGCTGACTCCGTGATTTCTTACGTCGCCCGCCGGTTGCTGGCCGCCGTTCCTCTCCTGTTCATCGTGTCGTTCGGCGTATTCGTCCTTTCACGGGCGGGCGGGCGGGATCCCGTCGACGCCATTCTGGGTGAAAAAGGAACTCCCGAAGCGCGGGAACGGGTGACGCGCGAGCTGGGCCTGGACCGGCCGCTCCTCGTCCAGTACGGCATCTACCTCCGCGGCATCCTCACCCGCGGCGATTTCGGCGAGTCGTACATCCAGCGCGGCGTGAAGGTCACCGAGCGGATCCAGCGGCGCTTCCCGCCCACCGTCGAACTGACGGTCGCGGCGATGTTCCTGGCCATCCTCCTGGGCCTTCCGTCGGGCCTGCTCTCGGCGGTCTACAAGAGCACCTGGGTGGATTACCTTTCGATGACCGTCTCGCTGCTGGGAGTGTCCATTCCCGTGTTCTGGCTGGGATTGCTTTTGATCCTGGCGTTCGGCGGATGGCTGCCCGTGGGAGGAAATCTCGATCCCACGATCGACATCGCCGCGCGCACCGGATTCCTGACGATCGACTGCGTTCTGGCCGGCAACGCCCGCGCGCTGGGCAACGCCCTCGCGCATCTGGTCCTTCCGGCGGCCGCGCTGGCCACGATCCCGCTGGCGATGACGGCGCGCATCGCGCGGGCCTCCATGCTGGAAGTCCTGGGAAGCGACTACATCCGTACGGCGCGGGCCAAGGGGCTGAGAGGTTCGGCGGTCGTGCTGAAGCACGCGTTCCGCAACGCCCTCGTGCCGGTGGTCACGCTCCTGGGACTGGAGTTCGGCTATCTGCTGGGCGGCGCGGTCCTGACGGAGACGGTGTTCGATTGGCCCGGCATGGGGACCTACCTCATCGAGGCCGTCTTTCAGACCGATTCCGTCCAGATCTGCGGCGCTTCGCTGGTGATCGCCGTGACGTTCATCGCGGCCAATCTGGCGGTGGACGTGCTGTACGTGTGGATCGATCCTCGGATCCGGTATGAACGCTCGTAGCTGGCGAACCCTGCGGCGGCACAAGAGCGCCATGGCGGGGCTGCTGACCCTGGCCATCTTGACGATTCTGTCGCTGTCAGTCGGTTTCCTCAGTCCCTATCACCCGCGGCAGATGGATCCGGACCGCCTCCTCGAGACGCCGTCGGCGCGGCATCTTCTGGGCACGGACGATGCGGGCCGGGACGTCTTCACGCGGCTGTTCTATGGAGGGCGGGTCTCCCTGGTCATCGGGCTGGCGGCGGTCGGACTGGCCATGCTCGCCGGAATCCCGCTCGGCGCCATGGCCGGTTATTTCGGCGGATGGGTGGACATGACCGTCTCGCGCCTGATCGAAATCATGCTGGCGCTGCCGACGATCCTCCTGGCGATCCTCATCGCCGCCTCCATGGGCAAGGGCATGGACACGCTGATCCTGGCGGTCGGCATCGTCGGCGTCCCCCAATTCGCGCGCCAGGTGCGGGGGAGCGTGCTGGCGCTGAAGGAGCATGAATTCGTGCTGGCGTCCCGGGCGCTGGGGTCGTCTCCGTGGCGCACTCTCTTTCACGACGTGGTGCCCAACGCGATGGGACCGATCATCGTCCTGGCCACCCTGGGCGTGGGAACGGCGATCCTGACGGCGGCGGGCCTGTCGTTCCTGGGGTTGGGCGTCGAAACGGGGACGCCGGAGTGGGGCGCCATGCTGCACGAAGGCCGGAGGGTCTTCCGGTCGTCGCCGCATGTGGCGGTCTTCTCGGGGCTGGCCATCACGCTGGCCGTCCTGGCGATCAATCTGTTCGGAGACGGGCTGAGGGACGCGTTGGATCCCAGTTCGAAGTAGAGAGTCGAACACCAAACTTCCAACTACGGACTTCTAACTCCCGAGCAATTCCGAAAGCTTCCGGATCTTGGGTTCCATCCCTCCTCTCAGAGAGGGATCCAGTTCGATCGCCTTGCGATAATCGTCCCGCGCGTCGCCGTAATCCATGCGCTCTTCGCGGATCGCGCCGCGGGCGCTCCATGCCTGCGACAGCCCCGGATTGAGCGACAGGCACTTGTTCAGATCATCCAGCGCCAGATCCGAACGCCCTTTTTGCCGGCGGCCCAGCGCGCGCGCCAGATAGCCAGCCGCCGCGCTCTCGGGGATGCGCACGTTCGGATCGCACTCCGCCGCCGCCTCCAGATCCTCGAGCGCCGCTTCGTGCCGGTTCTCGCCCAGCAACCGATCGGCGCGCGACCGAAGCGCGGAAACGAATTCGGGATCCTGGCGGACATCCGGCTGAGTCACCATGGCGCGGCGAAAATCCTCGACGGCGCCGTCGAGATCTCCGTTCTTGAGGCGCGCCTTCGCCCGATGCACGAACGTGGCCATCAGCGCGTCATCCACTTGATCGTCGCTGAGCCTCAGGTACGCGTCCACGTCTCCCGCCGCGTCCGCGGGATTCTCGAGCGCGACGCAGGCCTGCGCCCGGGCCAGCCGATAGGAGGGCTCGTCCGGCCGCAGGCGGATGGCCTGCGCCAGGTCCTCGATCGCGCCTTCGGCGTCCCCGTTGACGAGCCGGTTCATGCCCCGCTCCCCGTAGCTCTTTCCGAAGGCCGGATCGACGTTCGCGTCCGCCTTGAGCTGGAGCGCGCGTTCCAGATCCTTCAGAGCCTCGTCGTGCCGCCGGAGGGCGCATCGCTCCAGTCCCCGCCGCAACAACGAATCCACATAGGCCGGCTCGGGCTCCGGCGACGGCGACAAGGCCTGCGCCTGGTCGAAATCCTGGATCGCCGCGTCCAATTTTTGTTCCGCCGCGCGAAGGCGCGCGCGACCGCGGTACGCCTCCGCGAGGGAGGCGCGGTCCAGTTCCTCCGGCTTCAGCCGCCCCGCCAGTTCCAAGTCCTCGATCGCCCCGTCGAACGCGCCGGCGGCGAGCCGGCTGCGACCGCGGGCGGCGAACACGTCCGCAAGAGCGGGATCCAACGCGATCTTGGGATCGCACCGCAGGGCGCGCTCGGCGTCGGCCAGAGCCGCGGGGATGTCTCTCTTGCGCCACGCGATCAGGCCGCGCGCATGATAGGCTTCTCCGTTCTGCGGATCCAGCCGCAGGGCGGCCTCAAAATCCTCGGACGCGCGGCCGAAATTCCCCTTGGCCAGCGACGCCTGACCTCGCGCCACCAGAATGGCGGCGTCGGACGGATCCGCCTCCACGGCTTTGGTCAAGTCGTCCAGCGCGGCGTCGAATTCCTTGCGTTTCACCTTGAGCTGGCCGCGCAAGGCCAGCGAACGGACATGGGACGGGTTGCGGGTGACGGCGGTCTCCAGCATCGCCAGCGCCGCGTCGTCCTCTCCCAGTTTCTGAAGCGTGAGCGCGGCGAAATAGCCGGCTTCGGCGCTGCGCGCGTCCACGGAGATCGCGCGCTTGAAATCGGCCGCCGCCTCCTTGAGCCTCCCTCGATTCAGGAACAGATGCCCGCGGTAGTAAAGCGCCTTGAAGTTGGCGGGCTCGAGCTTGAGCGCCATGTTGAAATCGTAGAGGGCGTTGTCGGCGCGGCCGGTCTTGAACAGGAGGATCCCCCGCTCCACGTAGGCGCCGGCGTAATCGGGATACTGGTGGATCAGCTCGGTCCACTGGGGCAGGGAGAGGCTGCCGGCGGCCGCCGCGGCGGTCACGCGCGATCGACTCCGGGGAGCGTCGGAGGGAGCATCGCCCGATTCCTCGGCGGATCCGGGCCTCCCGCCCGCCGCCCGGCCGCCGGTCCGCCGGAACATCCTTCTCATGGTCGCGTCTCCATAAAATATTCGCCGATAAGGTAAGGGGGGCGCGCCGGGAGCAAGCGAAAATCGGCGGAACATTGGAGCGCTCCGCATGCTCCATCTCATTGACACCGCCGCCGCAATCATCTATGAAACTATTCTTAAAGAATCGCAATCGCTCCATGCCGGACGCCCACACCTTGGCCGTATTCGTCGATTTCGAGAACCTCGCCCTGGGCTTCCAGGGGCGAAAGTCGCGCTTCGCCATCGGCAAGGTCCTGGAACGCCTCGTCGAGAAGGGCAAGATCATCGTCAAGAAGGCGTACGCCGACTGGACCCGCTACGGCGAGTACAAGAAGGAGATGCACGAGGCCGCCATCGAGCTGATCGAGATCCCCAAGCGCTCGATGTCCGGCAAGAACTCCGCGGACATCCGGCTCTGCGTGGACGCCATCGACCTGTGCTACTCGAAGGAGCACATCGACACATTCGTGATCGTCTCGGGCGACAGTGATTTCTCGCCGCTCGTCTCGAAGCTCAAGGAGAACGGCAAGCACGTCATCGGACTGGGCGTCAAGAACTCGTCCTCCAATCTCCTGATCGACAACTGCGACGAGTTTATCTATTACGAGGACCTGGAGCGGCCCAGCGGATCCCCGCCGGTCCTTGGAGAGGATACTCCCAAGGAAAAGAAGCAGGCCCTTCAGCTCTTGATCGACGCCATCACCGCGCTTGTCCGGGAGAACAAGGAGGTGCTGCACGCCTCCATGATCAAGGACACGATCCGGCGCAAGCTGCCGTCGTTCAACGAGTCCTACCACGGGTATCGAAGCTTCGGCGACCTTCTCGAAGACGCCGAAAAACGCGGCCTGATCCGGTTGAATACGGACCCGCGCAGCGGAACGTACGCCGTGGTCGGATTCGGCAAGGAGCCTTCGAGGCGATCCTGATGAAGCCAAATCCCGCGAACGTCGCCTCGCAAGACCTGGCTCGGCTGGCCGACGAGTACTGGCAGTGGGCCATGCGCACGGCTCCGACGGAAGCGACGTATCTCGCGGATTATCGCTATAACGATCTCTTGCCGCGGATCGGAGCCGACGCCGTCGCGCTCCAGCGGCAGGAACTGAGCTCGCTGAGGGAGCGGGCCCGGGGGCTCGACGGCGCCGCGCTTTCGGCGGAGGACCGCGTCACGCACGGCGTTCTGCTTCATCTTCTGGACGCCCAGATCCAGGAACGCGCCTTCGGGTTTCACCAGTGGGCCGTCGACCAGATGACCGGCCCCCAGGTCTGGCTCTTGGAGCTTCTGAACTACCATCCTTTCCGCGATGAAAAGGACGTCCGGGATTTGATCGCCCGGTTCCGCGCCTTTCCCGGCTACATGAACGAGTATGTCGCCAACCTACGGGACGGCGCTCGCTCGCGGCGGACGGCGCCGAAGGCGGCCGTCGAACGCGTCATTGGGCAGCTCCGGGCCCTTCTCGCTCGGGAACCCGATCGATCCCCCCTGGCGCTGGCGCTCGAGAAACGCCCGGAAGGCGCCCGGCGGCTCGACGACGAGCTCCGGGCCGCGATCCGGGACGCCGTCTATCCCGCCTACCGCGCGTTGCTCGAATTTCTGGAGGGGGAATACGCCTCGAAGGCGCGCGAAGAGGCCGGTCTCTGGGCGATCGAAGACGGCGAAGCCGCGTACGCATTCCGCGTCCGGCACCACACGACGACGGAGCTATCGCCCGAGCGGTTGCACGAGATCGGGCGCGAGGAGCTCGATTCCATCCTGGACGAGATGCGCGCCATTGCGCGGACCCTGGGCCATGCGGGTGATGTGCCGTCCTTCTTCGAGAGACTGAAGAGCGATCGGTCGAACTTCTGGACCACGCGCGCGGAAATTCTCGCGCATTTTGAACGCTGCATCGAGAAAGCCACGGCCGCCCTGCCCCGCTTCTTCGGGCGGCTGCCGAAGACGGCCTGCATCGTGAAGCCGATCGAGGAATACCGCGAGAAGGACAGCGTGGGCGCCTTCTACTATCAGCCGCCGGAAGACCTCTCGCGACCCGGCGTTTTCTACGCCAACACGTACCGGCCGGAGACGCGGCTGAAGATCAACAACGCGGCGCTTACGTATCACGAGGCGGTCCCGGGCCACCACCTACAGATCGCCCTCTCGGTGGAAATGAAGGAGCTGCCCCTGTTCCGACGCCACAGTCACTTCACCGCGTTCGTGGAGGGATGGGCGCTGTACGCGGAACGACTGGCCGACGAGATGGGCCTGTACGAGAACGAATTGGAGCGCTTCGGGATGCTCACCTACCAGGCGTGGCGCGCGTGCCGGCTGGTGGTGGACACGGGCTTGCACTGGAAGCGCTGGACGCGCGCCCAGGCGATCGACTTTTTCCGGGCCAACCTGGCGCTCGGCGATCCGGAGATCGTCAATGAAGTGGACCGCTACATCATCTGGCCGGGACAGGCTCTGGCCTACAAGGTCGGACAGCGCGAGATCGCGCGGCTGCGGAGCGAAGCGTCCAGGGCGATGGGCCCGCGCTTCGACGTGCGCGCCTTCCACGACGCCGCGCTCCGCCACGGCTCCCTCCCCTTGACCACGCTGGAGACGGTTGTTACAAATAATTCTCAAAACTTATCGTAACAGTTACAATTAATTTTCAAAATATATCGTAACAGGGATCACTTCGCGTCCGGAGGACCCGAGTCCTTCAGGATCATGAGCGCCATGGCCGTGCCGTAGGGCTTGCCGAACAGGTGCGTATCCACCCACGAACCGTCGATCTCGTTGATCTCCAGCAGATCGTTGCGCAGCTCGGTCCGCCATTTCCGCTGGATCTCGTCGGGCATCTTCTTCACGCCCATCGACGCGAACCAGTAGTCGTAGAAGAAGAAGTACGAGGCGTTGGCGTACTTGCCCGCGTGCCAGTCGGTCGACTTGCGAACCCGTTTCAAGTGGATGCGGTACTCGAAGAACTTCTCCAGCGACCACTGGAGCTTGGCCAGATCGCACTTGCCCCAGAGGTATTCCGCGAGATAACAGACCGCCATCCGACCGGCGGAGCCTTTGACATCGCCGTCATCGAACACGCCCGAAGGCCCGACCGAATAATAGTAGGTATCGCTCTCCGCGTTCTTCATTGTCTTCAAGGCGTCCGCGGCCCGCCCCATGCGCTCCTCGTCCACCTTGAGCCCGGCCTGCTTGGCTTCCCACAACGCCACGAGCGCGCCGCCGGTGGTGAAGCTGGAAGGACCGCCGCCGTAGGTCCACGTCCCGTCCTTGCCCTGATTCTTCAGGATCGTCCCCATCGCGCGCTTCGCGTGCTTCAAGCAATCCTTTTTCATCCCCTCGTCGGCCGCCCGCATGGCCAGCCGCGAATAGAGGAAGAGGGCGTACATGTGATCCCAGAGCGACATGCCTTGGCCGCCGGTCTTGCGGTCGCTCCACGCGTCGATGTATTTGCGCGCGCGCTTCAGGGCGGCCTGCGTGCCTTCCGGATGGACGTCCGTCCATTCCATCAGCGCCATGTGGGCAATGATGGTGATGCAGTAGCGGAACTCGAACTGTCCCTTCACGTTGCGCCAGGAACCGTCCACGCGCTGCGTGCGGTGCATGTACGTGACGGCATCCGCGACGACCTGCGGATATTCTTCCGGCGTGCGCGGCCGTTCCGTGCCTCCGGAATCGCCGGCCAGCATGTCGGCGTCGAGCCACTGGTAGGATTCCCATCCGTTGACCAGAGGTCCCTGCTCGATCGCTTCGGCGGCGGCCTTCTTCGCCCACGGATTCTCGGAATGCTCCTTCGCCATTTCCTTCCACGTATCCATGGCGTCCTTCTCGCGATCCGCCGCCCAGTGGATCGCCCCGAGGAAGTACTTGGCTTCCGGCGTGCGAACCCCGCGGGGATGCCGCTTGATGAGGTCTTCGATGATCGCACGCGCTTCGTCCCGCTTGCTCTGGCCCAGGAGCACGAGCGCCTTCTCCAGCAGCAGGTCGCCTTCGATCTTGACGCCCACCTTCGCGTTGGCTTTTTGAGCCTTCTCGAT
The DNA here is from genome assembly GCA_016209705.1 of Planctomycetota bacterium. Classification (GTDB taxonomy): domain Bacteria; phylum Planctomycetota; class MHYJ01; order MHYJ01; family JACPRB01; genus JACQVR01. The sequence continues at coordinate 18,494 of JACQVR010000037.1, read as the reverse complement.
CGCCGCGAAGGCCTCGTCCGGACGGCGCATCAGCCGATAGATCCAGGCGCTCCGATACATGCCTTCGACGGTTTCCCGGCTTTCGGGCGCCTCCTTGGCCAGATCGCCGAAGACCCGCAGGGCGTCTTCCCAGCGGGCCTCGCGCAGCAGCTCCAGACCGTAGAGGTAGCGCCCGCGCAGATGCGCGGGATTCTCCTTGACCGCCTTCTCGCGCTCCAGCAACGTTTCGCCGGGCTTGTTGTATTCCGGGTTCTTCTGGAGCACCGAGCGGCACACGTGGTAGATGAGCTCCGTCGAGGCGGACGTGATGCTGTCGTATTTGTGCACTACTTTCTTGTCCGGAGAGATGAAAAGGATCCCCGGCACGATGACGTCCACGAGCTTCAGGTTGAGCGCCTCGGCAAAGTCCAGGTTCATGTAAAAACGGGCGGGAATGAACTTGCGATTGATGAACGCGATGAGGTCGGTGTCGACGAACGGCCCCGACATCATGAAGTTGTCTTTGAACTTGTTTCCGAATCGGTTGCTGCGGGAACGGTCGTAGACATAGGCGAAAATCAGGCGCCCGGTGTCGTGGGCCTCGTCGATGGCCGCATCCAAATCGTTCCGCTTGCGCCAATCGATATCGCGCCCGCAGCGTCTCGCCAGCCGGGACAGCTCCGCATCGGGACGCTCCGCGAGTTCTCGCGGTATTTGCGGCTGGTCCTCCTCTTCTTCTTCGTCCTTTTCCTCCTCCTGGCCCTTGTCCTTTTCCTGCGACTTATCGGCTTTCTTCTGATCTTCCTGGGCGAAGACGCCCGACGGCGCGTCGATGATCACGGCGACGATGAACCCCATCAGGACGAGAAGGGCGGCGTGCTTCATGGCGTGTTCTCCCGCATCGTTGTAAGATTCTACGCACGATCCCGTTCCGGGAGTAGCGGGGTTCGTTTGCTTTCGTCAAGGTCTTCGGGCGGCCCGCGCCACAAACAAACCCGCGAACCCCGCTCGAATCGATGACGCGAACCTGCCAGTGATGACTCTCCCGGTTTGCGGTTAGGCCTCGAACCGGTACCCCACGGAATGCACGCCCACGAAGTGGCGCGGCTTGGAGGGCGCGCGCTCCAGCTTCTTGCGGAGCGACGCGACATGAGTGTCCACGGTACGGGTCACGGGCGGATCTTCGTATCCCCACACGGCGCGCAGCAAGGCGTCGCGCGTCAGCACCCGGCCGCGGTTTTCGACGAAATGCCGCAAGAGCTCGAATTCGCGCGCCGTCAGGATGACCTCCTTTCCCGACCGCTCGACGCGGCGACGCTCGAAATCGATCCGCACGTTTCCGAATTCGTACGGTTCCGCGTGATCCGGCGCCGGCGCCCGCCGCAGCAGCGCCCGAATCCGCGCCACCAGTTCCGCCACGCCGAAGGGCTTCGTGACGTAATCGTCCGCTCCCACTTCAAGTCCCACCACCTTGTCCGCCTCCTGCGCTTTGGCGGTCAACATCAAGATCGGCACCGCCAAGCCGTCTTTGCGGATCCGGCGGCACACGTCATAGCCGTCCAGCTTGGGAAGCAGAAGATCCAAGATGACCGCATCCACATGCTCGTGCAAGGCGAGCTTCAGACCCGTAGCGCCGTCCCGCGCCGTCAGGACGTCGAACCCCTCCAAGCGGAGCAGATCGGCCAACCCCGCCAGGATCGAACGGTCGTCCTCGACGATCAAGATTGTGGGCACAGGGGCAACTCGATGAAGAAGGAGCTTCCGGCGCCGGGATCGCTCTCGACGCGCACCCGGCCCCGATGCGCTTCCACGATCTGCCGGACAATGGCCAGCCCGAGCCCTGCTCCCGGCGTTTCCGCGCGAAGAGGACCGCGACCTCGAGTGAACGTTTCGAAGATCACGGGCAAATCCTGGCGGTCGATGCCGGCGCCACGGTCGCGGACTTCCAGAACGGCGTGTGCGTTCTCCGCCCGCAGCACGACGTCGGCTTCATCGCGGTTCGGCGAATATTTGACCGCGTTGTCGAGGAGATTGTGCACCACCTGCTCGATGGCTCCTCCGTCCACGCGGGCGCGCACCGGCGCGGAAGGCAGCGAAACGGAGAACCGGAACTCGGGGCGCGGCGAGCGGAAACTCCGGACCGCCCCCTGGACGACTTCCGCGAGGTCCCGCTCCTCGAACGAGTACGCCCGCTTGCCCCGCTCCAGCCGGGAGAAGTCGAGAAGCCGTTCGACCAGCCGGCTGAGGCGGCTGGCTTCCTCATGAAGCACGGACGCGTACTCGCGCCGCTTCTCCGCGCTTTCGACCGCGGGATGCGCCAGCAGATCGGAATACATGCGGACCGACGTGAGCGGCGTCCGCACCTCGTGCGAGACGTTCGAGATGAAGTCGCTCTTCAGGCGTGCCAGCCGCACTTCCCGCTGGACGGCGCGCCACGTCATGGCGAAACCGATCGCCATCGCGACGATGAGAAAGAAGACCAGTCCACCCAGCAGCGCGGACAAGCCTCGCGGCCGGTTTGGGTCGATCGATTGCGCGGCGATCCGCAGCGGGCCCGCCGGAGACGCTTCCATCTCCGAGTCGGGAAGCGGTTCCGAAAGCCACGTGTCTCCCAGCTTGAAGCCGAACCGAAGGCTCCCCAGGCGCGCCAGTTCCTCCAGTCGGCTTCGCGTCTCGCCCCGAATCGCTTCCCCCGCGGGTACAACGAACACCGATGGGCCGACGCGCAGGGCGAGCCAGAGTCCGCCGGGACCGGAAAACCATGCATGATCCTCATTCTTGGAGGCCCATTCCAAAACGTCCCATCGGATGCGGGCGCGTTCCACGCGAGCCTCAAGATTCGGTCCGCCAATTCTGGAAAGCAGCATCAGTTCCGACACGGGATCGAGGTTCGTCTCCAATAGCTCTTCCATGAGCCGGCCGCGCTCCTCGTCGTCGCGCGCCAGGGTCCATAGCTGCAATCGAGCGGTTACGCCGATCGGCAGCAGCGACTCTGTGCGCGTGTCGCCATGCTCGCGGATGAGTTGCTCAAGGAGCGGCCTGGCGCGGGTGACGTCGTTCGCTTTGACCGCACACCGGGCCGCGGCGGCCAAGAGTCGTGCTCGCGTGGTGTCTTGTTCGAGGCTCTCGGCCAAGCTCAGGTAAAGCCCGACGGCGGCGGCCGGGCGGTCCCGCTGGAATTCCTGAACCTCGGCCTCGTCCAGCATGCCCGCCAGATCCGGCCGCTCGCGAGCGACCGCCGTTTCCAGAGGAGGAGGTTCCGCCGGCACGTCCGTTACGAGAAGCTCAGGAATCCGCTCGCCGGCCACAAGAGCGCGCTCCAGGCGGGCGCGCTCTTCCTCGAGTCGCGCTTGAAGGTCGTGCTGGAAGTCGCGGCGCGCGACGTCGAGAAAGCCGCGCAGGCGCTGATGCGCCTCGGCTCCCCGAATCAAATCTTCCATGCGCGCCGCCCGCAGCGCCAGCGCGGCCAGCGCCGCCGCCGGAACGAGCACGGCGGCCACGAAGATCCCGATGATCCGAACGCCTCGCCGCATGCTATTTTTTGAGCCGCCCATAAAAAGTCGTTTCCTTACGGCGACTCAACCACGCCGCCCGACTTCACCCCGCCCATTTCCGGCTCTGCCAGATCAATGGGGGGCTACGGCGCGGTCTCGCCGAAGCCCGCAGGGCGGAGGCGGGAAGCCGCCACCGCATTTCTCGGCGAAGGCGGGTTGAGCCCGCCGAAAGGAAAAAGACAACGATGACGGTGGACTCATTTCTTTAGCTTGTCCTTCATCTCATCGTACCACCGGATCCAGACTTCCTGCTCTTCGTAATGCTTCTTGATGGCCTTGAGCGCCTCCTCCGCGGCGGCGCGCAACTTCTCTTTGGGCGACTTCAAGAAAGGAATGAGGTGCGGCACGGCATCGAAGGCCGCGTTTTGTCCGAGGGCGTAAATGGCCCTGGATTTGTTTTTATCGCTAGGGTCGCCCAGCGCTCGGATCAGGAATGCTGGGCCGACCGCTTTGGCGCGGACCCACCAATGGGCGATGGCATGGTACCGAACGGCTTCATCCTCCGATGCCATGGACCGTTCAAACAGTTCGTCGAGAACCGGATGGGCGATGCCGGCGAAACCGGCAAGCAAGCCGTTCCGGAACTCCGCAGAACCGCCGACATGGAGCTTCTTGAATTCCTCCAAATCGGGAGTGCGTTCGGGGCCGGCCTCTGCGAAAACGGCCCTCGCATAAATGGCCGCGGCGGTGCGCAGCGCCTGATCCTTGAGGCCGGGAAGATGCTTTGCCAATCGCAGCTTTTCTGAATCTGTAGCGTTCCTCTGGATGGCGTTCAAGGCCGCAATCTGCATTTCCAGATCACCCGCCAGTGCTTCGTACGCGGCGTCCACAAGCTTTTTCTTCTGGGACTCATCCTTAAGCTCCCAATCCTGCTGCCCTGCGAGGATGAACTTTTTGACCTCGGCGGAATACTCGGGCGAAGCGAGCACATCGATGAAAAAGTCGATGAACTCCATCCGCCAAGGTGTCCACAGTGGGACATTGTATACGAGCGTCGGGAGATCGGATGCTTCCCCTTGTTTCAGCCAATGTGCATAAGGGCCCTGAATGAACGCGGCCGGCGATAAATATTGGATAGCCAGTTGAAGCGGAGCATGAAGCCAATTGGGAAAAAACCCGGCGTTTCGCATCGCCGGCAGATTTTTCAGGACGCGCTCGACCAGATCAAGGGCCTCGGCCCCGGCAAGCTCAACCTTGATTTGGCGTACTTTCTGCAATGCCTGGTACGCCTTTTCGTGTTGAGGTTTGTCGGGCTTAAGTAGACGGTCCATCAACCGTACGAACTGCGACTCGTCGGCCCTGGAAGCCCACGCAGAATAGATAGTACCGTGCGCATCTTCTTCCACAATCCGGTCCTCGAGATGGCTTTGCAAGGCCGGTTCCTCCAGTGCTGCGAGTAGTTGGGCCATGCTACTCAACACGGCTGGACTCACTCGGGTCACGTCGCTCAAAAAGCGCTTCCGATCTTCTTCACGGTTCTGGAGCAACTTGAAGAAGGAGGAATCATCACCGCCCTTCACCTGATACTTTTGAGTGAACGCGCGAATGAAAACCTCGTACAAACCTTCGTAATGTTCCAGGTTCATTAGGACCTGCGCAGCGCCCAAGCTCAATGTAAGGTCCTTGTGGGCGATGGCTTCCTTGAGTTGCGGAACGCACGTTTCGCCGATGAGCGTCAACCGCCGGATCGCGTTGTTCCGCACCTCCTTTTGATGGGAGCCCAGATCAAGGATTAGCGCTTCGATCTGCGCCTGGTAGGAAGGCGGCGCGGCCGACTTTTCCATCTCCAGCCCGGCCAGGCGCGCCCTGGCTTGCTTGGCGGTCTCGACCTCGGAGGCGAATTTTTCTGCGACTTCGCGATAGGCTTGCTCGGCTTCCTCTTTCTTCCCCAGCTTCTCGTAGCAGTGGCCTCGGCGCAGCGTCGCCTTCGCCTTGAGGGCGTCAGCGGCTCCGCTGCTTAGAACTTTGCCGTACAGTTCAAGCGCCTTCTCCAGATTTCCCTGATCGACCTCCTCGAAGAGCGCTTCGCGATAGAGGACGTCGGCCTCCTGGACGGGAACCGTGATCGACAGCAGAGCCAGCATGCCCGCGGCGTGCATCATGGCGCATCTCCTTAACCGATGCCGATTCTACGCCGCGCCGCCGGACGGCGGTGTCCGAGAAGTGTCAAATCGATGCAAAGAATTCGCCGCTGTTACAAATAATTTTCAAAATATATCGTAACAGCTACGCGTAACCGGGGTCGGGGGCGTCCGGGTCGAGGCCGAGGTCGCGAAGGGCGGACGAGACCTCGGACGGCTTGACTTGGCGGCGCCTCGACAGCTCGTGCAGCACCGCCGCGGCGACGTGCTCCGCGTCGATCTCGAAATGCCGGCGCAACGCCTGGCGCGAGTCGCTCCTGCCGTAGCCGTCCGCGCCCAGAGGCAGGAATCGATCCGGCAGCCAGCGCGCGATCTGATCGGGCACCGCCTTCATGTAGTCGCTCGTCGCGACGATGGGACCTTCCGTTCCGCCCAACTGTTCGACCACATAAGAGACCCGCGGCTCCTCTTCCGGATGAAGGCGGTTCCAGCGCTCCGCGGCCAGCGCGTCCCGGCGAAGCAGCACGTAGCTGGTCGCGCTCCACACGTCGGCGGCGATCCGATATTTTTCCGCCAGGATCTCCTGCGCCCGAAGCGCCTCGCGGAGGATCGTTCCGCTGCCGAGGAGTTGCGCCCGCGCGCGCGGCGCGCCGTCCATCTCGGGCGCCGGGCGCATCCGGTACAATCCTTTCAAGATACCTTGCTCCACGCCGTCCGGCATCGGAGGCATGAGATAGTTTTCGTTGTAGAGGGTGATGTAGTAAAAGATCTCCTCCCCCTCCTCGTACATCCGCCGCAGGCCGTCGCGGATGATCACCGCCAGCTCATACGCCCACGCCGGATCGTACGACTGGCAGCTCGGCACCGCGCTGAACAGCAGATGGCTGTGGCCGTCCTGATGCTGGAGTCCCTCGCCGTTCAGCGTCGTCCGGCCCGCCGTCGCCCCCAACAAGAATCCCTTGCCGCGCGCGTCGCCGAACGCCCATACCTGATCCCCCGTGCGTTGATATCCGAACATCGAATAGAAGATATAGAGCGGGATCATGGTGACGCCGTGGGTGGCATAGGACGTGCCCGCCGCGCTGAACGTGGCCATCGCGCCCGCTTCGCAGATGCCTTCCTCGAGCACCTGGCCGTCCTTCGCCTCGCGATACATGATCAGCATCTTGCTGTCGACCGGTTCGTAGACTTGCCCGACCGACGAATAGATGCCGAACCGCTTGAAGAGCGCGTCCAAGCCGAACGTTCGCGCCTCGTCCGGGATGATGGGCACCACGCGCCGGCCGAACTTCTCGTCCTTCAAGAGATCCGCCAGGAGCTTGGCGAACGCGCGCGTCGTCGAGAACTCGTTCTCCCCCGATCCGACCAGCAGGTCCCCGAAGTTGCGCAACGGAGGAATCTCTTCGACGGGCGCGCTGACGGTTCGCTTGGGAACGTATCCGCCCAGACGGCGCCGGCATTCGTGAAGATACTCATAGACCGGATCGTTCTTGGGAGGCAGATAGAACGGCGCCTCCTCGAGGCGCTCGTCGGGGATGGGGAGGCGGAGCTCATCCCGGAATCGGACCATCTGTTCGTAGTTGAGTTTCTTTTGCTGATGCGCGACGTTGCGGCCTTCGGCGCCTTCTCCCAGCGTCCATCCCTTCACGGTCTTGGCCAGGATGGCCGTGGGGGCTCCGCGGTTTTCAACCGCCGCCTGGTAGGCTGCGTACATCTTGCGCACGTCGTGACCGCCGCGCCGCAACCCGCGGATCTGATCGTCGGTGAGGTGCTCCACCAGCTAGAGCAGCTCGGGATACTTGCCGAAGAAGTGCTGGCGCGTGTAGGACCCCGGCTCGACGGAATATTTCTGATAATCGCCGTCCACCGCCTCGTTCATGCGCCGGACGAGCAGGCCGCCGGCGTCCGCCTCGAGCAGGGGATCCCACGCTCCGCCCCAGATCACCTTGATGACGTTCCAGCCCGAGCCGCGGAAGACCGTCTCCAACTCCTGGATGATCTTGCCGTTTCCCCGCACGGGGCCGTCCAGCCGTTGCAGGTTGCAGTTCACGACGAAGATCAGGTTGTCCAGGCGCTCGCGCGCGGCGATCGAAAGCGCCCCCAGCGCCTCCGGCTCGTCGCATTCGCCGTCGCCCACGAACGCCCACACGCGGGAATCGTCGGTTTCCTTGACGCCGCGATCGCGCATGTAGCGGTTGAACCGCGCCTGATAGATCGCCGCCAGGGGGCTGAGGCCCATCGAGACGGTCGGAAACTCCCAGAAATCCGGCATCAGGCGCGGGTGCGGATAGGACGAAAGCCCCTTCCCCCCCGCCTCATGGCGGAAATTCTCCAGGTGCTCCTGCGTCAGGCGCCCTTCCAGGAACGCGCGCGCATAGATGCCCGGCGACGAATGGCCCTGGAAGAAGATGTGGTCGCCGGCGCGGCCTTCGTTCTTGGCGCGAAAGAAGTGGTTGAACCCGACTTCGTACAGGGTGGCGGCGGAGGCGTACGTGGCCAGATGGCCGCCGATGCCGGGATCGCGATGATTCGCCCGCAGGACCATCGCCGCCGCGTTCCAGCGGATGATGCGCCGGATCCGTTTCTCCATCTCCGCGTCGCCGGGAAACGGCGGCTCCTCCGACCGGCGGATCGTATTGACGTACGGCGTCTGGACGAGCAGCGGCAACTTCAGGCGGCGGGCTTGCGCGCGCTCCATCAGCGCGTTCAGGACGAATCGGGCTCGTTCTTCGCCGACGTGCTCGATCAATCCCTCCAGCGCTTGCGTCCATTCCGCGGTCTCGGACGGATCCCTATCCACTTCGCCCGAATCCGCGGCGGTCAGATGCAACGTTTGTCGATCGACGTTGAGTTGAAGGTTCATGGAATATTCATCGTCTCAAATGGCCGGCCGGCGAGCAAGCCCCCGCTTAAAGCTCCGTCAGCCGCTTTATTAAAATGGTAGCGTACGCGCCGCGCGGCAACTCGAAACGGAGCGCGAGCTTGCGCCGGCTCGGATACAGTTCATCCGATGACGCTTCGTGCGTCAAGGCGGCGGGCGCGAACGTCGCCGGCCGCCGGCCGCGCGAGAAGTAGCTGTCCTTGGGATGGCGGATCCGCAGGGCGGACCATTCAAGGCCGAACTCGCCCAGGACGCGTTCCACCCGAATCTTCATGCAGGCGTCCTCGAGGCGCTCTCGCGCGGAAGGCAGCGGAATCTCGAGGCGGCCCAATTCGGTCCGCTGGGACGGGTCGAGCGAGCGATAAAACGGAAGCGTGCCGGACTTGAGGCGGACCGAAGAGAGCTGATCCGGCCGACACGACTCCCGTAGACAAGCCGCCAGGAGCCGATTCCAAAGAAAGCTCTGAAACGCGGCCAGGTACAATCCGCGCAGATCTCTTTGCACGCGAGCGAACGCTCCGCGGAAATCGGTCGGGTGATCCGACAGGTAGGTGATGATGCTGCGGCGGTGGGACCGGGCCAAGCTCTCCTTGCACGCCGCCCAATCGCCCCAGCGCTCGAGGAGCATCCGTTTCTGCTCGCGCTCCGCGGGCCGGTCATGCTCGTTGGGCTCCGCCAGCGCCAGCCACAGCGCGCGCTCGTAGCGGCCCTCGCACCACGCGTGGGCCACGAATTCGCCGCCGGCGCCGAGGGAGCCGAAGCGCTGATCGTCGAAATAGTTGGGGCATCGATCCCGGGCAACTTCGTTCAGCGCGCCGAGCGCCCGATCCAGAGCCGGCTGGGCCACATCTCGCAGGACCACGGTAAACCGGTTTCCCGCGATGTCCTTCGGAACGAAAGGACGCGCGGCCTGGCCCAGGTAGGTCAACTCCAGATGGGTCTGCCGCAGGTCGCGGCGCGGACCGCGCTCGATGGTCACGAACTGCCGCGTCAGCGCGTGGCGGTCCTTGAGCCCTCCGAACGAGATCCTCCGGCGGGGAACTTCCCAGCGGCGCGCGATGGCCTGGATCGCCTCCGGCGTCCCGAGCGATCGCTTCGTGAGTCGATACAGCGCGAAGGCCCCTCCCGCGGGCGCGAAGCCGGAAAGTTCCTCGACCTGGAAATCTTCGGGCTTCCGCTTGATTTTCATGTGTTACAAAATATTCTCAAAACTTATCGTAACCGTTACGAATAATTCTCAAAACTTTTCGTAACGTTACAAATAATTTTCAAAATTAATCGTAACAAAATCTACCGCAGCGGGAGGATGCGAAAATAGAAGCGGCGGATCAGCGATTTCAGCCAGAGGTTGCGGGCGGTGCGTTCCAGCGGGCGGGGCGGCGTTTCGTAATCGAACTCGATGCGCGCGGCGGCGCCGCCGCCGGTCTCGAGAAAGCACAAGACCCGGCCGCCGTAGCGCGCCTGCGGAGGACGCCCCTCGATCTCGGACGCAATATTGTCCGCCACCACGGGAGCCTGACCCAATGCAGCCGCCGCGGTCTTGGGCGCGGGAACGTCCGCCGTATCCCCCAACGCGTAGACGCGGTCTCGGACCCGCAGCGTATGCCGGTCGGCGGCGACGAATCCGCTCGCGTCCGCCAGCGCCGATCGGCGCAGGTAAGGCGCCGCGCGATGCGGGGGAACCAGGACCAGAAGGTCGTATTCCAACCGCTTCCCGGACGCCGAAACGATCGCCCGTTCCTCGACGCGCACCGGCACGAAGGAGGTTTCGATGCCGATGCCCCGCTCCTCCAGCCACGGCGCCGCCGCGGCCGAAACCTCGGGACGGCTCACGATCGACTCCAGCGGTGAAAGGTAGGTCAGCTCCGTCCGATCCCGCAGGCCGCGCCGCCGGAGCCAATCCTCGAACAGCAGCGCGAACTCGATCGGAACCGGCGGACATTTGTAAGGAAGCCCGCCCACGCCGACGACGACGCGGCCGCCGCGGAATTCCGCGAGTCGCGCCTGAAGCCGCTCCGCCGCCGGAGGACAATGGAAATGATGTCCGAATTCCCGCAGCCCCGGAATGGCGGCGTCGAAAACGCGCGAGCCGGTCGCCAGCACCAGCCAATCGTACTCGAGCGCGCCGTCCTCCAGCGCCACCGCCCGCCGATCGACATCGACGCTCTTCGCGCGCCCCACTCGAAGCCGCACCGAGCCGCGCAGAAGCGACGCCTCGTCGCGTTCATAATCGGCGACGCCTCCCCCCTGCAACGTGAGATAGAGAAGGCCGGGCTGGTACAGATGGCGGCCGTGATTGTCCACGAGCGTGACCTCGACATCCCGGCGCCGCGCCAGCCGATTGGCCACCACCGTGCCGCCGGGGCCGCCTCCCAAAACCACGACACGCGCCACCATGGCCCAGGCCCCTCAATGAATCCGGGGTTCGAGCGGCAGCTCGCGAACGATGCGCGCTTCAATTTCCGCCATCTCGCGCCGCCGGGACCCGCTCGCCGCCGAGCCGACCTCCGCTGCGGCGTGATCGAGAAACAGTTCGTGATGGCGCGCCTCGGCGGAAGCCAGTTCGCGGTAAAAGCCCGCCAACTCCTCCGGCAACGGCGCCCGCGCCAGAAGCCGGAAGCGTTCGCAGGAACGCGCCTCGATGAACGCCCCCAGGATCAAGGCGTCCAGGAGCGACGAGGTGCTCCGCTCCCGCAACTTCTTCACATAACGATCGCCGTGGATCCGGCCGAGCGTCCGTCCTCTCCGGCGTACGAGCGCGTGAACCCGATCGAAGTGCTTCATCTCCTCCCGGGCCAGCGCCGTCATGTCCGTCACCAGCGCCGGGCGATCCGCGAATCGAACCACCAGGGAGACGGCGGTCGAGGCCGCCTTGAGCTCGCAATAGGCGTGGTCCACGAGGAGCGCGTCGAGATCCGACAGCGCGACATCGACCCATCCCGAGGGACTTGGTTCGAGCAGGGGCAAGCCTTCGAGACAAGCGGCCGGCATGACCGCATGGTACCGGAGAAACGACGTTCCGAGAAGGGCGGCGCCCCTCAAGCGCCGTCCGTATGCGCGCCGAGACGCTCCCGCACGTCATCCAACTCCATCACGAGCTCGACTTCCCGCTGAAGACTCTGCTTGAGCGGCAACGTCCCCCGGTCTCGACCGACGGTGAGTACGAGCAGCTCGAGAAAAATCTCGTGCTGCCTCCGGCGCAGGTCGGCCATGTCGCTCTTGCTTGCGCGGTGTTTCATGAACGGCTTCCTTGCAAACCTCGTGCCGCATCGTACCGATTCTAAACCGACACTCCGGGCGGTAATTTTCCATGACAGGCGCGGAGTTTTCCGGATTCGTCCGGAGCCCCCGCCCCGCCGCGAAGGATCCATCGAGGAACGCCGTTTGCTTTCAGATGGTGGCCATGTTTGAACGCATCGCGATTCCTCTGGACGGCTCGGAGCGCGCGGAGCGCATCCTGGTTCCCCTCGACGGCAGCGAGAATTCGCTGGCCATCGCCCCGACCGTCGAGGAATGGGCGCGCCTCTTCGATTCGGAGATCCTGGTTCTGCGCGTGGCGGAAGAGGACGCCGGCGCCTCGCCGGAGGCGGAGATCGAAGGAGTGCTGGAACGCTTCCGCGCCTTGCGGCTCAAGTCCCGTTCCGTGATTCGGAAAGGAGACTCCGCCGCGTGCATTCTGGACGCGGCCGAGGACGAATGCGTGGATCTGATCGCGATGGCCGCGCATGGCCGTTCCGGCGTCTCGCGATGGGTCTTCGGAAGCGTGACGGAGCGGGTCCTGCGCCAGGCCGGCCAGCCGCTCCTGATCGTCCGCTCCCAACCGCTCAGCGCGGTTCGCTTGACCCCTCGATAGCGATCCTCGTCAACGAACCTCTTCGAAGAGGCTTGCCTGGGAATCCGTCGGCCCTCCGGCGCTCGAATCGATCCGGATCTGATCGCTCACCAGGTTCGTGCCGTCGGCCGCGTCCCAGACCCCTTCGTTCGCCAAACGGATCGAGTACTCGGGGCGCTGGCGAAGCGACGGATAGGCATCGGGCATCCACAGGGACAGCGCGTACGTGCCGTCGGGAACGTCGGCGGGAATCCGCAATCGGGTGACGATCTGCGGATTGGTGCCGGCTTCCCACCGGCGCACATCCACCGATAGGGGGGCGGACAAAGACACGGAACCTCCGCGGAGGAGGACATACACCGGCCGTTCATTGAACGGCGCGGCATAACCGTCGTTCTGGAAGTGGAGCGAAAGATCGAGGACGCCGCCGGGGACGACCGCTTCCGTCCAGGAGGCGGTGAGCAGGGAAAATCGATACCCCAATCTGCTCCGGATCCTCTCGAGATAGCCTTGGCTGGCCCACGACGCGATGACATCGGGATGGTAATCGATGTTGCAATAGGACCAGTGCAGGCGCGCCATCTCGACATCGGCGGAGGAACCGTCGCTGCGCGGCGGATTGTAGGCGCTTGTTTCTCCGCCGATCGGCGTAAAGCGGCCGTCCTGAGCCACGTAATCCTTCCACGTCTCGATGGGGCTCTGATAGGTGCCGAAGTCGGTGGACGAAGCCAGGAAGGCGTCGTTATGGTGACCCGTCCGCGCTTTGGCGCTCCCGCGGAAGGCTTCTTCGGCCGCGATCGTTCCGGTGCCGAAAATCTGCTCCTTGAAGTGCGGCGTCCGGATCTGAACCATGCGGGACGCCGGCAAAGCACCCAGAATCGCCAGGAGGATGTCGCGGCGATCCTCCGCGTTGTCGAGCCCGTTGGTCGAGCTGTGCCATTCGCCCCAGGCTCCGATGAATCCCGCCTGCATCGCCGCGATCACGTCCCCATGGTGGTGGAGAATCGGCCGGAGCTGATCGAGATGCTCAAGAATCTGCGCCTTGGAGGCGTCGGGCTCCGAAACCGGATATCCCCAGGTAAATTTCGCGATCCCGCGGGATCACGCCTCGCTTTCCGCGGCGATGAGGTTTCAGCCGTCGGCTCGAGGGTTGCGGGCGCTGCGAGGGGCGGGCGATTCGAGGAAACTCGGCGTTTGCAACATTCCCATGACGATCCCTTCGGTTCGCGCGGAAATCGAAGGCAGACATTACCCGTGGGCGAGGAATCGAAGTCAACCCAAATCTGTTTATGTCGTTTTTGTGATTTTAGGGCTCTTCCGGAGCCAAGGGGATGGGATGCGGGACCGAGGAGGCGGCCGCCGGCCGGATGGCGCCGAAGCACAGCAGGACCAGGCCGCAGATGCCGACCATGACGTAAAAGGTCGTCATCGCCGACGCGGTTTCATACAGAACGCCTCCCAGCACGGGGCCGACCATTCTTCCGGCCGAGCTGGCGCCCATGATGATGCCTTGATACCTCCCCTCGCGGCCCGGCGGCGCCATCTGGGCAGCGAGGGTCGGGACGCCCGGCCAGATCAACATTTCGCCCAGCGTCATCAGGACCATGCCGCAGAGAAAGCTTCCGTAGCGGCCGGAGAGGGAGGCGACGACCATCGCCGCGCCGAAAATGACCGTTCCGACGATGATTTGTTTTTTGACGTGCGGCATCCAACGGCGCACCATCCAGTTCAACGGCGGCTGTCCGAGAAGGATGACCGCGCCGTTGGCCGTCCACAGCGTGCTGTAAAGCGCCAGCGAAACGCCCAGGCTCTGCATGTGAATGGCGATCGTCGACTGCCACTGGATGTACACGATCCAGCTCAAGGTCATGCCTAGGGCCACCAGCATCAGTCCTGAAGGGGCGCCGCCCATGGAACCTTCTTGGGGCCGTCGGGCTTTCATCCGATGGCGGGGTCCGTGCCGATGGAGGACCGCGAGGAACAAACCCAAGTAAGTGAGCGTCATCAGGGCGCTTCCCAGAAAAGCCCATCGGAAGGAATGGCTCGCCAGAAAGCCGCCCAGCCCCGATCCGATCGCCACTCCCAGATTGTGCGCCACGTAGATGAAATTGATGGCCCTTCGACCTCCTTCAGGCCAGGCGACCGTCACGAGCGCGTTGAGGCACGGAAAGGAGATTCCCCAAAACAAGCCGTAGAGCGTCATGAGGGCGGCATAGGGATAAAAGTCCTGCCACACGGCCATCAACGCGAGCATGACGACGCCGGGGATGAGGCCCACGAGTACGGCGGCGCGCGGCCCCCGCCGGTCAAAGAGATAGCCGCCGATAAGATTGCCGGCGAGCGAGGCCGCCTGGTTGAGCAGAATCACCAGGCCGGCCATCGCCAGCGATTCTCCCAAGATGAGGTGAACGTATGTGGTGGTCAGCGGCCAGAGGAACGCCATGCCGATCGAGTTGATGACCGCTCCCAGGGCCAGCCACCGCAGGAGGGGAGGATAGTCGCGGAGCATCCGCGAAATTATAGGATCTTCAATCCCGCCAATCGGCGAGAAAGATGTTCAATTCATGGGGCCGCGTCGCATTCCGGTCGCTGACGAAAACGAGCCGCTTCCCGTCGGGAGAAAAGTGAGGGAAACCGTCGAATCCGTTGTGGCGGGTCACCTGTTCCAGGCCTGTGCCATCGGCGTTGACGAGGAACAGATTGTATCCGCCGCGTGTCTGAGCCATCGCGTCCGACGTGAAAATGATCCGCTTGCCGTCGGGATGGAACGTGGGGGCGAAATTGATCTTGCCCATCGAGGTGACCGCGCGCTCATTCCCGCCGTCGGCGTCCGCGACGTAGATCTCGATGACCATGCCCTTGAACGGGATGAGCGCCCGCCGATCGAGCATCTTGTTCAGCATGTCCTCGTCGCGCGCGTCCTTCGGACAGAAAGAGCGGTAGACGAGTTGGCGTCCGTCGGGCGAAAAGAAGGCGCCTCCGGTATAGCACCTCCGGCGCGTTACTTTGCGGAGGTCGGAGCCGTCCACGTTCATCGTGTACAGCCCGAAGGCGCCGTCGCGCTGGGACATGAAGACGAGTCGTTTCCCGTCGGGCGACACGGTCGTCTCCGCGTCGTAGCCGTCGCTGTCCGTGAGGCGCCGCTCCTCGCCGGTCGCCGGGTCGAGAAGATAGATATCGAATTCGCGATACAGCGGCCAGACGTAGCCCTTCGACCGGTCGGGCGGCGGGGGCGGCGCGTCTCCCGCCGCCTTCGTGGAGGAATAGACGATGCGTCCATCAGGCAGGAAGTAGGCGCATGTCGTTTTGCCCTTCCCGTCGGAGATCCGCCGCACGGCGCCGGTCGCCAGATCGAGGACGTAGATCTGATCCGCCGGGTCGCCCTCGCGAAGCGCCTGGAAGACCAGCTTCGTGCCGTCGGGAGACCAGTAGGCCTCGGCGTGGGTGCCGCCCGAGGTGAGTTGGCGGAGGTTGCTCAATCGAGGTTCAGCCGAGGCGCACGCGGCCAGGAGAAGCATGCCCGCCGGAATGGGCTTCATGGCTGGGAAATATACCTCCTCTGTCAAGATAGAGGCGAATGATCTGGCGACCTGAACGTTTCAGAGCACGAGGCGCGCGGCGCAGCGAAATGGTGGACACATGCGTCCGTAGCGACTAGGCCTCCACGATTACGAAAGGAGGAGCCATGAAGTCGATAAAGGCTTTGGCCTTGGCGCTCGCGGTGCTGGTCTTTACGGGCTGTGCGGCCGTGCCCATTGGCCCGGTGAGTTCGCTTTTGGTATTTACAAAGGGACCGGTGGCGATGGGCGACCCCAACGTGCGCGCAACCAAAGTGGGTAAAGCCGAGGCCGAAGGCATCCTGATCGTGGCGTTCGGCGATGCCTCGATCAGCACGGCCTCCCAGAACGGCGGAATCACCAAGATTCATCACGTCGATTCCGAGCAATTCGGCATCCTGGAGATTTCGCCCTTCTGTCTACCACGCCGCGTGATGACCAGATCCAGCTTGAGAAACGCCGCTCCTTCAGGACCGATCCGTCGCAGCTTCGGATCATCCATCAGCCGCCCCACGACGACTACCCGCCTACCGTCGATCACGCCAGTCGTCCCCTACTTGCCGCCGATCCTCAAGCCCTCCACGACTTCCAGCACCTTGCATTGCCGGCAAAGCTGCCCGCGAACGGCATCGAGCTCCCGCGCCACGGCTTAAGACAAGTAATTATCAAGGGAAATCTTGCAGATTGACAAACCAGGCGCGATGGGTACTCTTGATAATGGACGCGCAACGTTCTTTAGCCTTTGAAGACGAAGCGAAAGCTCTCCGCGGCTTCTGCCGTCGCTGTAGGTGCGATGAGGACGAACCTTCCATAATCGCAATCCTGACGGCGGTCCTGCTCTGGCAGGACGACATCGAGACGTTCATCGCAAACCTCGAAAAGCAGCGCGCCGCTGGCGCGGAGGCGGCGCAGCTCCTCAAGTCGATCGAGAATTTCCAGCAGGGCAAGCCCGACGCCATCCGCGTTCGTCTGGCGTGGAATCGCGCTCTCATCGAAGTGGAGTCGAGCCTCGCGGAGCGATTCCTCGAAACAATGCGAAAGTGCGTCGGCAAGGGGCGAAGCCACACCGTGAGCCTCTTCTTCGAGCAATCGCTGTCGGGCTACAACTACTTCAGTGAGCACGGCGCGAAGCCGGAGACGAAGCCGGCAGTCCGGCTCGCGAAGAAGGAGCATCACGAGCTCCGGATCGAGGTGAAGGGGAGGAAGGTCCACTTCCTCGCAGACGGCGCGGAGGTGTACGTCGCGGAGGAAATGGATCCGACCCCGGACGACCTCTTTTTCTCGCTCGTGGACGGGACCGCGGAGGTCGTCGGTCTGGCAGTCCAGAAGAAGTAGCGGCTACTCCGTCATCACCCAGTCCTGCTTGGGCGGGCGGCAGGGAACCGCTCGGCCGCTCGCCGTGTGCATCCTTCCTCCAGACGTTTCAGCGCATCCTATCGGACCGCCGATCACGCGTAGCCGATCCGCCTCCCCCGCCAGGAACGTGTCCACGTCGGTTTCGATTTGCTTGATCTTGAGGTCCTAACCTGGCTACAGTTAACCGCGTTACCTATTCGCTCAATGCGGGCGTACGGAGTAGCGTCATCCGAGGCGCGCTTTCAACCGCTATTCAGGAGCTGAATCGAACCTTTCGGGACTGAATCCTGAGTGCCGGAGGAGCACATGCTTACACTTTCTGTTCTTACGGGATGGATTGCATTTGCTGGATTGCAACCTGAAGAGGACATAATCGCTTCCTGGAAATCGTGCAAGGTGGGGGCTTGGACCAGGATGAAAGGAACGGAGCGTACCGGCAATACTGAAAAGGGTTATTGACCGTTGCGTTGGATAGTTAACGGTTTCTCTCACTGGATTCAGTTCTTACCAATGAAGAGCGGCTCGGACATAATCGACCTCGGGCTTGCCAAAGAACGATTCGACGAGGCTGCGGTCCGATTGAATCCGTCGCATGGATCGATTCACCGCGGTGTCGAAGTCCTCGTCCATGTGCACCGGATCCCGCCGGAACATCCCCTTCAGGTAGGTCCACACGTGTTCGTCCGGGTTCAGCTCGGGCGCATAGCCGGGGAGGAAATGCAGGCGAAGGCGGTCCGAGTGCTCCTGCGCGAATGTCGTCACCGAGCCGGCTACGTGGGCGGGGGGCCGCTCGAGGATCATGTCGATCTGCCCTTTGATGTCCCGCAGCACAGCCTGCAGGAATACGATGAACTGGGCGGCGTTCAACCGCCCGCGATAGCACCGCAACCACAGCCGGCCGCGCGGACTGATCACGGAGATGACATTGATCCGCCGACGCGTTCCCGTGACCCGAACCATCGGCGTTTGCCCCTTGGCACCCCACGTGGTTCCCAAGGGCCCATCTTCGTGAACCCCGGTTTCGTCTTCGAAAAGCAGCGTGGATTGGCGTTTCCGCGCCGCGCGAACGATAGCCGGGAAGTCCCGCGACATCCATCGCGCACACTCCTGATCGTCCCGTCGGTACGCGCGCCGCACCGGTTTCTGGGGCGTCAGGCCGATCTGCTCCAGGATGCGCGAGATACTGGTCTTGTGGAAGGAGATTCCAAAGAGCTTCCGAATCAGATGGCGCACCAAGGGAAGCGTCCACAAGGC